>CALAMQ010000089.1 GCA_937925815.1 uncultured Granulosicoccaceae bacterium
CGCCACATCTGCGCTGCCAAGATCACAAGCCAGATCACCCCTGCACACTGCACCAGCTCAAAGAGCCTGGCATCTGCGAGCAGCACACTCGAGAGCCCGAAGGCCACAAGCAGACAATGCAACGCGCTGCCTGAGGAAATACCTAGCGCCGAGAGCACACCGATGCGCCGGCCGCCACTGACCGCGCGCGACACCACGAAGACGGTGTCGGCGCCCGGTGTCAGGTTGAGCAATATCCCTGTGACGACGAATAGCCCAACCTGCTGCAAGCCGAGTTCAGCAAACACACCGCATCACTGTGCCAGCGCCCGGTCCTTGTCGGGGTCAATCCACCAGGTCGAGAGCCAACCCACCGCAATCGACGGCGGCGTGTCAGGACGTCCAAAACGATCCCGCCAAGCCAAAAATTGGCGATCGCGGAAATACGTTGGCACTGCATAGTGGTTCCACAACAGCACGCGGTCGAGCGCGCGCGCGTTGGCGAGCAAAGTCGGCTTGTCGCGCGCGGAGACGATGTTCTCGATCAGCGTATCGACGGCGGGGTTGCGGATGCTTGAGCTGTTGCCGCCAGCCGTGTCGGCGTTGCGCGAGTGAAAGTAGCTGTAGAGCAGTTGGTCTGGCGGCGGGTAGAAATAATAACCTCCCACCCACAAGTCGAACTCTTTCTGCTGGATGCTCGATTGCCACTGCGCGGCGTCGATCAAGCGAATCCCAGCGTCGATACCCACGGACTTCAGGGAATCAATAAAGGGTGTTGCAAGACGCACCCGCTCCGCGCGCCCTGTCATCAACTGCACACTGAGCTGCTCGCCCTCGGCGTTGCGCATCTCGCCGTCACGTTGTTCCCAGCCCGCCGCTTTGAGCAGCGCCAAGGCATGGCGTTTTCCGCGCCGGTCGCGGCCACTGCCGTCGCTGACACGGGGCACAAAGGCCTGGTCAAACACTTCGCTTGGGAGGTTGTCTCTAAGCAGTTCGAGCACCGCTAGCTCAGCCTCTGAGGGCAGGCCTGATGAGGCGTACTCGGTGTTAGTGAAATAACTCTTGATGCGGGAAAATTGCCCGAACAACAGGCTGCGCTGAATCGCTTCAAAATCATACAGTGCCGCGACGGCTTCGCGCACGCGGCGGTCTTTGAATGCCGGCTTTTCAAGGTTAAAGAAGTACCCCGACATGCCGGAGGGCAAGCGTGACACCCTGGCCTCGCGCACGATCTCACCTTGCTCGACGCGAGGGAAATCGTATTCCTGCTCCCAGCGCTTGACGCTGAACTCATCCCGGAAATCAACCTTGCCGGCTTTAAAGGCTTCAAAAGCTGCGGTGGGGTCTTTGTAATAGTCCACCACGATTTCATCGAGGTGATAGAGCCCTTTAGCAACGGCAAGCTCGCTCGCCCAGTAATCGTCAACGCGCTCGTACACGATCTGGCGTCCGCCGTCGACAGAGCTGATGCGGTAGGGGCCACTGGCAAGCGCCGGTTCAAGCGATGCCTTGGTGATATCGCGGTCACGCCAGTAGTGCACGGGAAGCGGCGAGGAATCAGCGGCCACCATCAAAGGCTTCATGCTGCCGGTGGTGCTGAAGTGGTACTTCACGGTGCGTGAGTCGAGCGCTTCGGCGCGTTCGACTTCATCGTAAGCGGCTTTTACAAAGGGCCGTGCATGCGTTTTGATGGTGTCAAGCGCGAACACAAAGTCCTCGGCAACAATGGGCTCACCGTCGTGGTATCGCGCGGCCGGGTTGATGTTGAATACGGCCCAACTCAGGTCCTCTGGGTACTCGACTGAATCTGCGATCAAGCCATAACGCGACTCAAATTCTTCGCCATAGTCTTGGTAGGTACCGCGCAGGCCGGACTTGGTCATCAGCGAATCCAGCGTCAAACCAATGGTCGATGGCCAGCGGCCTTTGAGCACGTAGAAATTCAGGGTGTCAAAGTTGTCAACTTCGGCGAGCACCACTCGCCCCCCCTTGGGGGCATCGGGGGTGGCGTAGGGCCAGTGCGGCATGCTCTGATCGAACAGTGGTTCACCGTACTCCGAGACCGCCCAGCGGGTCTCGGTCTCAACCGCTGACACGGCCAAAGGCAGCATCAGCAGCGCCATTGCAAGCACTCTCATGCCCTACTGCTCCAGCTCGGCGTCTTTGGCTTCATCCAGCCACCAAGTGCTGGTGACACCGAGCGCATAGCGCGGCGCGGTGGTTGGCCGGCCGAACTTATCCCAGTGCGCAACCCATGACTTTGTGCGGTAATACAACGGAATCGAGTAGTGATTCCACAGCAGCACGCGGTCGAGTGCATGGGCTGCGGCGTAGATCTCATCTTGAGTACGCGCGGCAACCACATCCTCGATCAAGGCATCGACAACCGGATTGGTGATCGCGGTTGTATTCGCACCCCGCTCCAACGCGGACTCCGTGCCGTATTGGGCTTTGAGTTCGTTGCCAGGCGGCACCACAAAAGGCTTGCCGACCGACAGCGAATCAAACTGCTTCTCACGTGCGCGCTCGCGCCACTGAGCAGAGTCTACGATCCGCAAGCTCGCATCGATCCCAATGCCTTTGAGCGTGTCGAGATACTGGCTGACAAACTTCTCAACTTCCGGCCAACCGGTCATGATCTCTAACTTGAAGACCGTGCCGTCTGTGTTGACCATCTTGCCGTCCTGTTGCGTCCAGCCGGCTTTTTCAAACAACGCCAGTGCCGCGCGCTTCTGGCGACGGTCACGACCAGTGCCGTCGGTGACGGGCAAGGCAAACGGTTCGGTGAACAGTTCCGGCGGCAAGGCGTCGCGGTGCGGCTCAAGCAGTGCAAGCTCGGCACCCTCCGGCACGCCGCTCGATTCGTAGCCCGCGCCATTGAAGTAATTGCCCAATCGGCGAAACTTCCCATACAACACGGTGCGCTGCAGCGTTTCAAAGTCAAACAACCGCACCAGCGCTTCGCGCACATCACGTGACGCAAATTTCTCGTCCGACATGTTGAAGTAAATACCGTAGAGTCCGCGAGGGGTCTCGGTTGGTACTTCCTCCAATTTGATGCGGCCATCTTCAACTTGCGGCAAGTCGTATTCGGTCACCCAGCGCTTGGCGCTGGACTCCGCGCGCAAATCAATCTGCCCGGCCTTAAACGCCTCGAACATCGCGGTCTCATCGCGGTAGTAGTCGTACTGGATTTCATCAAAATTGTGCAAGCCCGCCTTGAGGGGTAAATCGGCAGCCCAGTAGTCGGTCACGCGCTCGTAGACAATGGAGCGGCCGGAGTCGACAGTCTTAATGCGGTAGGCGCCACTGCTCTTGGGCGGCTCGAGGGTGGTTGCGGTGATGTCGCGCTCCACCCAGAAATCCTCTGGCAGCGGCGACATGCCCGCAGCGCGAACAATCGGCTTGTAACTGCCGGTGGTGTTGAAATGCACTTTGAGGGTTAGGTCGTCAACGGCTTCAGCGTGGCTGATGTCTTCGTAGAGGGACTTGATCCAGGGCCGTCCATGTTCTTTCTTGGCGTCGAGGGCGTAGACAAAATCTGCCGCCACGATCTGGCTGCCGTCGTGGTAGCGCGCCTCGGGACGAAGACGAAACACCGCGTAGCTCTTGTCTTCCGGGTATTCGACGTATTCCGCGATCACGCCGTAGTAGGCGTCCACTTCGTCGTGGTTGGACTCCATCAAGCTGTCATAGACAAGGCCTATGCTGCTCGGCCAGGTGCCCTTGGCAACGTGGAAGTTCAAAGTATCAAAGGTGCCAAAGTCACCGAGCACGATGCGCCCACCCTTCGGGGCATCGGGGTTGGCGTAGGGCAAATGTGCTGGCGCGTCGCTGTAGAGCGGCTCGGCAAATTCGGAGAGCGTCCAACTGCGGGTGAGTTCGGCAGACGCAGACATCGGCACGGCGGTAACGAGCGCGAATGCCAGTAGAGAGGTGAATCGAAGCATGGGCATTTCCCGGTTGAAAGTTGAAGCGCGGGCTCAACTCTACCAAGCCCATGGTGCACTGTGACCACCAACAAAAGCGCACAGTTCAAGCCAACTCTCGCGCTGTCAACTGTTTGACGTGGAAGATGGACGCAGTTGGGTGTCGACAGCCATCTCAGCCACCTCTACACTATAACGATCCGATATATAGCGAATCGAGTCCCCTTGAACATCAAACAGTTGTGTCTAGCGGTTCTCCACGTCGGTGAAGCCAGCGGATACGAAATCCGCAAAGCGCTCGCCGATGACCTTGCGAGCTTTCAGGAGGTGTCATTTGGCGCACTCTATCCAGCACTCAAAAAATTGGTTGATGAAGGGCTCGCGACCCGCCGCACTGTCGTACAACAAGGTGTGCCAGATAAGAATGTGTACGAGATCACGCCGCTCGGCCGCAGTCACTTTATCGACGCGGTGGCCACCGCAACACCCACCTACCATGTGCGCTCAAATTTTCTGATGCAGCTGATTTTTGCCGATGAGATCGGACCGGAGCGACTGCGCGAAATCATGCTTGAACGGCTTGCCGACTTTGAAAGCCGGATTGAGAAAGTCGCGGCCTTTGCCGAGAGCGATTGCTGCTCGCGCGACGCACGCGAGCGCATGTCGCGCTTTTGCTACAGCTCTCTGATGGCGCAACGCGACGCGTTGCGCGATGAAATTGCCCGCCTAGACAACACATTGTCACCCCTACCCAATCACATTGATGGAACCCACTCATGCGCTGGCTGACTGATCGCCCGTACCTTATTTCGATTTTCATCCTGATCGCCGTCATGGTGTGGATGTTTGCGCCCAAGCCTGAAGAGGAGGACACGGAGCAAACGGTCGCGACCGCGCGCGCTCTGCAGAAGGTTCAGGTGAGACAACTCGAAACAAGCCAGACCGAGTTGACACTCGATTTCACCGGCCGTACTCGCCCACTTCAAGAGGCGCAGATTGCAGCTGAAGTCGGCGGGCAGATCATGACCATTGGCGCTGAACGCGGCAGTCGCGTCGAAGCCGGCGATGTGATCGCCTCGCTCGACCCAGGCACCCTCGTCGAACAACTCGAAAGCGCCAAGGCGGACTACGACGTCGCGCGCGCCGACTACACCGCCAAGACCAAACTGGCCCAGCAAGGGCTCAACAGCAGCATCGTTCAGGCCCAGGCCGGCGCCACCATGTCCTCAGCGCAAGCCCGTGTGGCCGAGCTTGAGCGCACTCTTGGCAAGCTCGATGTGCGTGCGCCCTTTGCCGGTGTGCTTGCAGACCGCCGAATTGAACAGGGTGACTTCGTTGACAAAGGCCACACCGTGGCGGATTTACTCAACCTTGACACACTGGTGGTCGAGGGCAATGTGCCGGAGACACTGATCAGCCAACTCAACGTCGGAAGCGAGGCCTCCATTGCCTTGATTGGCGGCGACACCCGCACGGGCAACGTTCGCTACATCTCGCCAATCGCAGATCAGCAAACGCGCATGTTCAGCGTTGAAATTGAGGTCGACAACAGTGACGGCGCCATGCCAGCTGGCATGACCGCAGAGGTTTCTGTACCGCTGGGCGCCGTCTCGGCGTACAAGCTCAGCCCAGCACTTCTCACGCTCAGCGCAAACGGGGACATTCTAATCGCCGGTGTCTCCGACCAAGACACCGTTGAACTCTACCCGGTTAATATCGTCCGCGCTGAAGCCGACGGCCTGTGGCTCAGCGGCATCCCAGACGATGCCCGCATCATCACGCTCGGTCAGGGCTTTGTGCACGAGGGCGACACTGTAGAGCCCTTTGACGAAGCGACCCCAACCGACACCGCCAACAACTGAAGGAATCGCCGTGAAAGCATTAATAAACGCCGCGGTAGACCACAGCCGCACCGTGTCGATGGTGTTGCTGCTGCTCCTGATCAGCGGCAGCATGACTTACATCTCTATTCCCAAGGAATCCAATCCCGACGTTGCGATTCCAATTATCTACGCCCACACCAGCCTCGAGGGCATCTCACCTGAGGATGCCGAGCGCATGTTGGTGCGTCCGCTCGAAAAAGAACTCGAATCCATCGCCGGCGTTAAGAAGATGAATTCGAGCGCCTACGAGGGGGGCGCGTCAGTCACGCTGGAATTTGACGCGGGATTCGATTCAGACGCTGCACTGACCGACGTGCGGGAACAAATAGACAAAGCCAAATCCAATCTGCCGGCAGAGGCCGACGACCCCATCGTCGAAGAAGTGAACCTGTCAGAGTTTCCGGTATTGGTGGTATCACTGTCGGGCGCAGTACCTGAACGCGCGCTCTACGCAATTGCTGACAGATTGAAAGACCGCGTCGAAGCCCTGCCCGGGGTTCTCGAAGCACCCGTCAATGGCAAGCGCCAAGAGATGGTGGAGATCTTGATCGATCCACTGGTGCTCGAAAGCTATGGCATTAACGAATCCGAACTTTTCAACACCGTCTCCCGCAACAACAGATTGGTTGCCGCTGGCGTACTCGATTCAGGTGCCGGGCGCTTCCCGCTCAAGGTGCCGGGCGTACTCGAAACCGCAGAAGAACTGTTTTCACTGCCGATCAAGTCAGTTGATGGGCAGGTGGTGCGCTTTGAAGACATCAGCGAAATCCGGCGTATCTACAAAGACGCTGACAGTTTTGCGCGACTGGGCGGTGAGAACGCAGTCACCCTCGACATCAAGAAACGCTCGGGTGAGAACATTATCGACACCATTGACGCTGTCAAAGCCGCAGTCGACGCCGAGAGCGAATTCTGGCCGGTAGGGCTGAACGTCACTTACTACGGTGATCAAAGTATCGATATCCGCGGCATGCTGCTGGACTTGCAAAACAATGTTTTGTCGGCGGTGTTGCTGGTGGTAGTCGTGGTCATTGCCGCACTCGGGTTGCGCACAGCTGGCCTTGTTGCAATTGCTATCCCAGGTTCTTTTGTGATCGGCATACTCGTGCTCGGTTCAATGGGCCTGACAGTGAACATGGTCGTTCTTTTCTCGTTGATCATGTCCGTTGGCATGCTGGTCGATGGCGCGGTGGTTGTCACCGAGTTTGCCGACAGGCGCATGTCTGACAACGTGCCAAGACGCGAAGCCTACCGCCAAGCCGCGCACCGCATGGCCTGGCCAATCATCGCCTCAACTGCAACCACCCTAGCGGTATTTTTACCGTTGCTTTTTTGGCCCGGCATCGTCGGACAGTTCATGAAGTTTTTGCCGATCACGCTGATCGCAACCCTCAGCGCCTCGCTACTGATGGCGTTGATTTTCGTGCCCACACTCGGCGGCCTTATTGGCAAGCCCGGTCCCCGTTCGGCGGTGGCCACAGCGAACTTAGTTGCGGCGGAGTCTGGAGACATTCGTCAAATCACCGGATTCACCGGCGGCTACGTGCGGCTTCTCGCGTGGGCAATCCGCTTCCCGTTGCAAATTTTGTTTCTGGTTATCGCAATATTGGTTGGCATTTTCGCCCTGTACGGTGAATTTGGCCGCGGCACCGAGTTCTTTCCAGAGGTTGAACCCAAGCAAGCGAATATCGCGGTGTTGGCACGCGGCGACCTCGCCGTGCGCGAGCGCGATCACCTGCTGCGCCGGGTCGAGCAAGAAGTGCTCAAGATTCCGGAATTTAAAACGGCTTACGCACGCACCAACACCGACGCGTCCGACACCATTGGCAACATCTCGGTTGAGTTTCGCGAGTGGGATGAACGTGATCGCCGGGCGGACGCAGTGCTCGACGACGTGCGCAGTTTGAACGCCGTGATTCCGGGTATCGCAATCGAAGTGCAAAAGATGGGTGAAGGCCCTGGCGGCGATCAAAAGCCAATCCAGATCGCCTTCGCCGCGAACGACGCCAAACTCGCTGGTGAGACGGCGACGCGGCTGTACAACTGGATGATCGAAAAAGGCGGCTATGTTGACGTCGAAGACAGCTTACCCCTGCCCGGCCTAGAGTGGAATGTGCGTGTGGATCGCGAGGAAGCTGGCCGCTTCGGCGCGGACGTCGCGTTGATTGGAACCTTCGTGCAGCTGATCACCAACGGCGTGAAACTCTCGACCTACCGCCCCGACGACAGCGACGAAGAGCTCGACATCCGGGCACGCTTCCCCGCTGACAAACGGCAGCTCTCGCAATTGCAAGACCTGCGCGTCGCCGGCGCAAATGGCTATGTACCGATCGGCAACTTCACCACCATTGAACCGAGCCAAAAGGTCAGCACCTTGCGCCGCCTCGACGGCCAATCGGTGCACCGCATCAAAGCGGCCGTCACGCCACGTGACGGTGAAGCTGTGGTCAACCTCGGGCAGCTCGCCAACACCCGTTTGCAAGAACTCAAAGACGCCGCACCAGAGCTTGGTATCGACCCGCGTGTCACGGTGATTTTCGAAGGCCAAGACGCTGATCAAGCCGAGGCGCAGGCCTTTCTCGGCAACGCCTTCGGTGTGGCCTTGTTCATCATGGCGATCATCTTGGTCACACAATTCAACAGCTTTTACCAAGCCTTTTTGGTTCTCACAGCGGTTGTGTTGTCGATCGGCGGGGTGTTGATCGGGCTGATGGTGACGCAGCAACCCTTTGGCATCATCATGAGCGGAGTCGGCGTGATCTCGCTCGCCGGCATCGTGGTCAACAACAACATCGTGCTAATCGACACATTCAATGTGATCCGCCGCGAGGGCACCGATGTCAGCCTCGCGGTATTGCGCACCGGGGCGCAGCGTTTGCGTCCTGTGATGTTGACCACCATCACCACCATCTTGGGCCTGCTGCCGATGGTGCTGAAAATGAACATTGACTTGTTCGGCCGGGAGATCAGCTTCGGTGCGCCCTCGACACAGTGGTGGTCTCAGCTTGCCACTGCCGTTGCCGGTGGAATGGCCTTTGCCACACTGCTCACCTTGGTGCTCACCCCTTGCATGCTCGCCATGACCGGTCGATACGGGAAGTTGTTTGCCCCGGTTGGCAGGCTGTTTTCGAGCATCGTTAATGTGGTGTCTGGCAATCGAGCCAAACCGCAAGTCACCGCTTCATCGGACTCGACCCGCTAGGCAAATCCCCGGCAGCTGGCCCAGCAGGGGCCGGCTGCCATCTCACATTGCGCTCACCACGCCCTGCGGCAGCTTGCCCGTAGCGGTGATTGGCCACGCCCCGCGGCATCCTGCCCACCGTTGCATCAATCCCTAGACGTTTAGTCACAAGCCGATCTTGAGAAATAGGCGTGCGCGCCGCTATCCTCCATTGGAAACCGAATTCCGAAGCGCCAGTCAGCTGTTTAGCTGGCACTGACATAGCGGCAAGCATAGTTGGGTCAACACGCCCACTTGCTCCGTACTCCTATGCTGATGTGCCCGGTTGGAAGGTCCGCACCACCGGAAGCACACTGATGACAGGTGGTGGCTTTGACCGATAGAAAACCTGACGACGCCGTTGAACCCTGTGCGTCCAGTGCTCTGATAAACGCGTTGCACAAGTTGATGCGTCCTATTGTTCGTTTATTACTGCGAAACGGCATCGCATTAAACGATTTCACCGAGATCGCGAAGAGCATTTACGTCACGGTTGCCTTTGAAGAATTCCGCACACCCGGACGCAAGCAGTCGCTGTCGAATGTCGCCGTGCTAACCGGCGTACACCGCCGCGAAATTAAGAAAATCTTGAGTTGTCCGCCGATGGACGAAGTGGCACCGTTCAAGCACAATCGCGCGGCTCGAGTTATCAATGCCTGGCGCAGTGATACGCAATACAGTCAATACGGCAAGCCCCTTCCTCTCGATATTAAGACCGACTTCACGAGCTTGGTGTCAACCTACGGCGGCGATGTCACACCGCGCACGATCCTCCAAGAGCTTGAACGCATTGGTGCGGTTTACCGTAAGAACAGCACCGTGTCTTTGATGGTCGACAGCTATACCCCGACACATGGCAGCGCTGAATTGTATGAAGTCTTTGGCGACAGCGCAGCCGATTTGCTCGAAACGCTGGAGCACAATCTGAACTGCGAACCCGAACTTCGGCGCCTGCAACTGAGCGTGGTGCACAACAACCTTCCAGACGAAGTACTCGACGACGTCGAGGTCGTGTGCCAAGACCGCGCGATGGTATTTCTAAATTCGCTAAATGAATTCATGACAACCCAAGACCGGCACAGCAACCCAAACCTAAAAGGCAAGGGACGCAACCGCGCCGGAGTTGGCATGTACTTTTTCAAGCACCCAGTCGATGACCCAGGTTCAACAGAGTGAGAATTGGTGTGTTGTACAAGCTGTACACCAAAAAGCGAATGATATTTTTGCTGACAGCCCTAGTCGGGATGTCAGCATGCCAAGATGGTGGCTTAGTTGGAACTGGCCCGTTGAATACGCCAATTTTATTGCGAACCTTGCCAACTCAGCTCAGCCCGGACCTCCCCGCTTCAGCTGCAGATGTCACACCTGATGTGCAGCACCCCAGCGGCGGCGTGTCTGGTCGACGCAGCCACAACCGCTGGAACAAAAGCGATTTTCTCGTTGATATTCAATCCGCGGAGTCAGAGCTGCTCGAAGTGTTCTCATTGTTCAACACAAAAATGGAGTATGTGGTCGCGCAATGTCAATACACCGATATTGGCTCAACGTGCACCTTAGCGGACGGCGAGCTCGTAGCCGAATACACGCAATCCTTGGTCAATGAGTTAGTGGACAACCAACTGTCATCGATCGTGGCATCACAGCTCAGCGAAGATGCCTTCAGCGCACTGGCTGCTTCTGTCGCCGCCACTTATGACACAAAAATCGGCACTGAGGTCCATTTTGGATCCACCGAGTTCACACGCGAGGATGCCACAACAGACACCCTCTTGCTCGAGACCTCAGCACCCGATTTTTTTGGTGGCATTCCCATCCATGTGCGCTGGTCGGACGATGAAGGTTGGGTCGAAGTCCGGTATCAAAATAACCAGGGCAATGATTCAGAAGACATCATGTTCCGCTTTGAGGATGCCGGGTACCATACCGTGCTGACGCAGAACAAGACGTACAATGCGGACTATCACACCTTCGATCAATCGATCACTGTGGTTGGGCAAGAACTTGAAACACCGTCGGTGCTTTGGAGCGCGCACGAGATCAACTACGACCACGGTTACGGCCTTATTTGGATCTCATCAAAAGGCCAAGCGGACACACGCGGCGCATACCAACGACGGCGTTTACACTCAACTCTCGCCTCCACTGAAACGCGACTAATCGACTACGAGGAAAGCCTTGATGAATCAGGCCAATTCCTGTCAGGGCGATACTGCGTGGGCGAACTCGATGTACCTTTTTGCCTGCCGACGTGGGGCTCTGTCAGCACTATCGAAAGCAATCCCAATTACATCGATTTCGACACCTTGGCTGGATTGAATCCCAATCCAGTGCCGGACAGCGTTGCGCCCGTCGAATTCATGCCCGACGCCTACACCTCGCGCTGGCAAGTGCACAATTTGCCACCCTCAGTGCCTCGATTTGCGGTGTTCGCATCCCAGGCACCGGACTTAGCGGAAGAGGTGCCACTGTGCAGGGGATACAGCATCGGCAAAGAAGATGCCGTCTTGCATTGCCATGTCGACGAAAATGGATTTGACCCGTCGACCGTGCACCTGTTTGAACTTGTCCCATCGCTTGGCGTGACGGATATGTTCTACATTCCGGGCGCTTATCTGTCGAAGCAATAGCCTTCGCCACTGGTTATTGGTCGGGCTTCGCTTGGAGTATCTGTCTCATGCTGGCAGTCGCTTCGACCACAAGTGCATCCGCCCCAGACGCATTTTTCTTTTAAATGGGACCATCAAATTGCGCACCGTGTGCAGTATGCGGTCACAGCAATGTCTTGATGTGTACGCTGCTGCGAAAAAAACCAAAAGCCAATAACACAGTCAGGCGGTGGCATCCGATGCGCAAGTTCGCCACACTTAGTGCATTGTTCCCGCTGCGCTCACTCTATGCTGCCGACATCCGCTGACTTGCTGACCAAGCTCATCGCGTTCCCAACCGTGAGCCGTGATTCCAACCTCGAACTGATTGACTGGTGCGAGGACTTTCTCTCATCGTGTGGCGCACTCACCCAGCGCGTCTACAACGCCGAGGGCTCTAAGGCGAACCTCTACGCCACCATCGGTCCGCAAGACCGCGCGGGTGTGATGCTGTCGGGCCATACGGACGTGGTGCCTGTAGAGGGTCAGAGCTGGACACGACCGGCCTTCGAATTAACAGAGTCTGACGGCAACTACTTTGGCCGTGGCACCTGCGACATGAAAGGTTTCATTGCGTGCGCACTGCGCGCCGCCAAAGCCGCAAGCGAGCAGCCGTTACACACCCCGCTTCACTTGGCGCTCTCCTATGACGAAGAAGTCGGTTGTATCGGCGTGCGGCGCTTGATCGACGTCATGCAAGACGCACCACTGAAACCAAGATTGTGCATTGTCGGCGAGCCAACATCGATGAAGATCGCCACGGGACACAAGGGAAAAGTAGCGTTGCGCGCCCAGTGTACTGGCCGCGCTGGGCACTCTGCACTCGCGCCGAACGCGCTGAACGCGATTCACCTCGCCACGGATTTTGTGCATGTGATTCGTGATTTACAAGCCGAGATCGTCGCCGAGGGTGCACGGGATTTTGACTATGACATCCCCTACACAACGCTGCACGTCGGCACGCTGCACGCCGGTACGGCGCTGAATATTGTTCCGCACGAGGCGCGGCTCGACTTCGAGATTCGAAACCTCGCCGCAGACGACCCGGAGGCGCTGATTGCGCGGCTGCGCGACGGTGCACAATCGATTGCAGCCAACCACCACCCCGACTTTCCCGAAGCTAATATTCAGATTGAGCCCCGTTTCCGCTACCCCGGCCTTGACACCTCACCTGACAGCGACGCGGTGCAGTTTGTGCGCTCACTGACCGACAGCAACGCCACCATCAAAGTGGCTTTCGGCACGGAGGGCGGGCTTTTCAGCGACGCGCTGGGCATAGCGACCGTGGTGTGCGGCCCAGGCGATATGGCACAAGGGCACAAGCCAGACGAGTTCGTCAGCGCCACGCAATTGCAGCGCTGCGATGACATGATGACGAGACTGGTTTCCGCGCTGTCAACTTGACGCTAAGCGGGCTCGCCTATTGCGCGCCCACTTGTTGCAGCTGCGAGGTTTCGTCGGTACCACGCGTGAAAATCTGCCACGCTGCCCTCGAGGTCCGGTGGCGCCAACGGGCCTGGTTTGAAGACCTTTGACCGCAGACCGCGTTGCAGCCGTTCGAGCACCGCGTGATCCTCGGCGTTGATTGCGTGCCACTTTGTGACGCGCTCGCGCTTTGCAGCGGCGCTGAGATCGGCTTCAAAACTCGACAGCCCAAATCGAACCTTCACGCGTTCAGTACCCATCGGTTGCAGCATAAGATACGCAAGGGTGTCCGCCGAGACCGAGGCAATGAGGTAGGGATACACGCAAAACAAGTGAGATTGGTGGCGTTGCGCGTCCGTGAGTTCGGGTGCGTGGCATTGTCTGGGCGGTGCGGTGTTGGTGTAGTGCGCGATGTAGCTCGTGAACGCTTTTCCGCTGACACTCTTGCGGCTCAGGTGCGTTGGCGTCAGCGGCCGCAGCGTCTCAGGGTGGACAACCGAGAGATGGTAGGCATCCATGAAATTTTCGATCAAACACTTCCAATTGCACGGCCATTCTTCTTCAGACACATGAAAGTTGTGAAAGCCGTCCATACAAAAGTTGGCAATGTGCTTTTTCAACGCTGCTAGTCGCGGCGGGCGTGCGCCGGCGTTGCGGTTGGCAAACACAAAGCCGCCCCAACACCACGCAGAAAACGTGGGCAAATTGCAGTCGTGTGCTGCCACTTGGTCACGCATCAACGGCGCGCCGTGTAGCTGTCCGTTCAAGCCATAGGTCCAAGCGTGGTAAGGGCACCGCAATCGCGAGGCCTGACCACAGCCTTCAACCAACACCATGCCGCGGTGTCGACACACATTGGACAACACTCTCACGCGCCCGCGCGAATCTCGGACCACAACAACGGGTTCATCACCAAGCTGTGTTGCAAGGTAAGCGCCTGGGCCTGCGACCTCGTCCTCTCGGCACAAGGCGACCCAACAGTTGGCTGCAATGTATTGCTGTTCTAGGTCAAAGACACTGGACGCGGTGTAATGGTCAGCTGTCAACCCAGTGACCGCTGGCACAGCTCGAGGGGCTGAGCTGCGCACTCGGCTCCCACCTTGGGTCTGTGTGCGTTGCGACTGTGTGTTCACCTAGGCCACCTCGCCTCAGCGATCGCCAGCGACACCGTAGCTCGGTGCCGAGGCTGGGTTGAGGGCACGCACGACGTAGTCGTCTAGCTGCGGCGCGTAACGCGTCCAAAGTGCCGCGAGTGCGTCGACTGGATCGTCGTCGCTCCAATCCACACGCAAGTCCGCGACTGGCCAGTCAACTTCCCGCACGAGTTTGAGGCCAGCTGAGTGAATGGGCCCAGCCTCACCACCCGCATCCAATGCTGCGCGAAGTGTCAAAATCAAGCGCTCGCCCAGCGTACCCTGACTTGCGAGATAAGCGTCGACCATCGCATGTGGCACACTTGCGTTATCGAGCAAATTGCCACCGCAGGCCACGCCATCTGCCATTGCCTGCGCCCAGATGCCAAGTGCGTTCTCACCCGAGTGAATTGCGCCATCGCCGGTTGCGCCAACCACCAGCACTTGTCGATACGCCATGTCAGATCCGGTGCGTGCAAGGGTATCGACGACCTCCGTGCTGGATGCGCCACCCGCAAGCAGCTCAAGCGCACGCAGGCCGAGCCGTGGATCCGTGACATTTTGACTTGCAACTGCGCCCACACCCGCTTGGGCATAGGCGCAACGCGCCGCGACTGCCGGTGAGCTCGACGCCACGGCCACACCAAACATGCCACTGGTCGCACAGCGGGCGACAACGGAGAAGGTCATGCAGGGATCCTCTGTAGGCAGGCCTGAATCACGCGATGCCTTACCCTAACCTGCACCAACACCGCATTTGAATACGCAAATGCGACACGACGTCGCAGTTAGTGTGCAGCGAGCGACGTGTCGACAATAGCGCCCTTCTTTTGCACCACCTGGCTCGCGAGCGCGTGCCCACTTGCAAGGCAGGCGGGCGTCTCCTGCCCGGTGGCAAAGGCCGCGAGCCAGCCCGCGTTAAAGCTGTCTCCCGCCGCGGTGGTATCAACCACATCCCGCACCACATCAAAACGCTGCTCTGCTGCACCATCCGAGTCCGGCCCGAGTGCAACCGGTCCGAGTTCTCCCCGTTTTACCGCACCGGCGCGCGCGCCATAGCGACGCAAACGCTCGATGGCCTGGAGTTCAGAGACGTCACCAAACAGTGCCATTTCATCGTCTATCGACGGCAGCGCAATGTCTGCCAGCTGCCACGCGGCTTCGGTGAGCTCTTGCGCCACTTCACGGCTCTCCCACAGTCGCGGCCGGTAGTTGCTGTCGAAGGCAACAAGTCCACCACGCGCGCGGAAGCCCTCGAGCGCATTGAGAAATGACAAACGCGTCTGTGGTGGCAAGATGGCGAGACTGATGCCGGAGAAATACACCAAATCAAAGGCTTCAAGCGCAGCCAAGTCAACGCGCCCTTGTCCCTGGAAAAGCTGCCGCGCCGCCGCCGCATCTCGCCAGTAACTGAAGCTGCGCTCACCGCGTTCATCAGTCTCTATCGCATACAAGCCTGGCGCCCGCCCAGCGAGCCGGTCGACGCAGCAGGTGTCAATGCGGTGCGATTGCATATGCGACACGATTCGATCACTCATCGGGTCATCACCAAGGGCTGTGACGTAACTCACACCAACGTCATCAGATGCGATCAACCGGCGTAAGTAGACCGCTGTGTTGTACGTGTCACCCGCCACGCCAATCTGCGCCGTGTTGGCATCGAGCGTGGCCAATTCAATCATGACTTCACCAAGACAGGCGAGTCGCATGAGCGGTTTTTGCTGGCACATGAAAGCTAATTAGCGTGCTTGGCGCACACGGCGCCGGACCGCCTATCGTACAACCAAATGACCGTGCTCACGGCGCAATTGACATTCATCGCCATTCTGAGAGCATTTGACCTCCCCATCCTCCACCGGACGCTGCCATGCCCGCCGATTACGCGGACAACCGATCACCGATCAGCGCGATACAGGTCAGGCGCTTTTGCCTGCCACTCGACGAGGTGCTTACCGACGCCAAACACGGCGCGCACACGCACTTTGAACTGATCACCGTCACAATCACCCTTGCAGACGGCTCCGAAGGCACAGGCTACACCTACACCGGCGGGCGCGGCGGCCGCGCCATCGCGTCGCTGGTCGAGCACGATATCTCGCCGCAACTGATCGGCCAAACAGTCGGTCGGGGTGAAGCCGACATTGCTGCGGTTCACGACGCACTCAATTGGCACTTGCACTATGTCGGGCGCGGCGGCATCGCGGCGTTTGCCGTGTCGGCTGTGGACATTGCGCTGTGGGACCTACATTGCAGGCACCTGAACGCGCCGTTATGGCAATTGGCTGGAGGCCGCTCGGATCGCTGCCGCGCCTATTGCGGCGGCATTGACCTGAACTTCCCATTGGACAAGTTGTTACAGCAAACCGACGGCTACCTTGCACGCGGATTCAATGCGGTCAAAATCAAAGTGGGCCAACCGACCCTGGCGGATGACATCGCACGCGTGGCCGCAGTTCGCGAACGGCTCGGGCAGGAGCGCGCGTTTATGGTGGACGCCAACTACGCCTTCACCGTCGAGCAGGCGATCACAGCCGCCAGTGCCTTTAAAGAGCACGGCATTTTGTGGTTCGAAGAGCCCATCATCCCGGATGATTTCGCAGGCTACCGCACCGTTAACGAGGCCACAGGCGTACCGCTCGCGATGGGTGAAAACCTCCACACCGAACACGAATTTGAGGCTGCCTTCCGCGAGTCGAGCCTAGCTTATATCCAACCCGACGCATCCAACTGTGGCGGCATTACCGGATGGTTGAGGGTGGCCAGACGCGCGCACACACTTGGCATACCCGCGTGCAGCCACGGCATGCAGGAATTGCACGTGAGTTTGGTGTCGGCCCAACCCAACGCCGGCTGGCTCGAAGTCCACAGTTTCCCCATCGACCGTTACACCCACCGCCCGCTTGTCGTTGAAGACAGTCTCGCCATTGCCCCCACGAACCCAGGTGTGGGCGTCTCATTCAATTGGGATGCGCTCGACAGCGCCCACGACACCCGCGCCTGAACCAAGCGCACTGAACGAACAGGACCCTTCCATGCCAGAACACATCAGCGCTGCGGTTTACCGCGGCAACCGCCAATTCGAGGTGACTGAACACGTCCTCGCACCACCGGATGCCGGCGAGGTTGCGGTGCGCGTCGCGTATTGCGGTATCTGTGGCACCGACATGCACGTCTTCCACGGCAACATGGACGCGAGGGTCGGCTTTGACCGCGTGATCGGTCATGAAATGTCAGGCACAGTCGCCGCCGTTGGCGCGGGAGTAGACGGTTTTACCATCGGCGATCCGGTTGCGGTGCGGCCGCTGAACGCCTGTGGCGACTGCCCTGCGTGCGCAGCGGGTCACGCGCACATTTGCCACCGGCTCGAATTTCTCGGGCTGGACACAAACGGTGCCATGCAAGACGTCTGGAACGTGCCGGCGCACACACTGCACGCTGTGCCACCTGATTGCGATCTCAAGCACGCAGCACTGGTCGAGCCACTCGCGGTTGCCTGCCATGATGTGCGCATGGCCTCACTGCAAGCCGGTGAAGATGCGTTGGTGATTGGCGGTGGGCCGATTGGCATGCTGGTGGCCATGGTGGCGCGTGAACGCGGCGCCAAGGTTGTGATATCGGAGGTCAACCCCAGCCGAATCGCCATCGCGCAATCTCTGGAATTTGATACTGTCAACCCATTGGATTCGGATTTACAAGCCGAGATCAACAGGCGCACATCAGACAAAGGTGCCGATGTCGTCTTTGAGGTCTCGGGCACACAGGCGGGCGTCGACAGCATGACGGCGTGTGCGGCTACTCGCGCGAGGCTGGTGATGGTCGCGATACACGCGAAAAAACCCGAGGTGGACCTGTTTCAGTTTTTTTGGCGGGAACTGCAATTGATCGGGGTACGCGTGTACGAACCGGCGGACTACAAAGACGCCATTGAGCTGCTCGCCAGCGGCGCCATCAACGCTGCCGCCATGATCACCGACGTCCGGCCGCTGGCCGAAATCCAAAAGGCGTTTGACGAACTCGACGGCAACCCCACGGCATTGAAGAGCCTGATTCAGGTCGGAGGTGACGTATGACAACACGCTCCCCCTTTGACCTCAGCGGCCAAACCGCGCTGGTCACCGGTGCAAAACGCGGCATTGGCCGCGCCATGGCCGAAGCGCTGGCCGCAGCCGGTGCAGATATCATCGGTGTGAGCGCAACGCTCGACGCCGGCAGCGAGGTCGAACACAGTGTCACCGCTCTCGGCCGCAGCTTCTCTGCTTACCGCTGCGATTTCTCCGACAGATCACAAGTACAGGCTTTTGCAACGAGTTTGCACGCGGACGGCATCACGCCAGACATCTTGGTCAACAACGCCGGTACCATCAAGCGCAGTCCTGCGGCGGAGCACAACGACGCGCAGTGGGACGAAGTCATCGAGACCAACCTCAGCGCCCAATTTGTGCTCAGCCGTGAAATCGGTCGTCACATGGTCGCGCGCGGGCGCGGCAAAATCATTTTCACAGCCTCGCTGCTGAGCTTTCAGGGCGGCATCACCGTGCCGGGCTACGCCGCTTCCAAGGGTGGCATCGCCCAGCTGACCAAGGCGCTGGCCAACGAGTGGGCACCGCACGGTGTGAACGTCAACGCCATCGCACCGGGCTACATTGCAACCGACAACACCCAGGCACTGCAAGACGACCCAGCGCGTTCAAAAGCCATTCTCGGCCGCATCCCTGCCGGCCGCTGGGGGACCCCAACAGACTTTGCCGGGCCTGTGGTATTCCTCGCCTCGAAAGCATCAGACTATGTTCACGGCGAGATCTTGACCGTGGACGGTGGCTGGATGGGACGCTAGTTGTGAGCACCAACCCGACGGTGCCTAATCACGATCCCGTGCCGAGCAAGGCGCGTCGAAGATCCGGCTTCGATGCGTTTTCGCCAAGCCAAATATTGAAAAAAGCGGCTGTGAACGCGGGGTCATCGACCAACCCAGTTACCGTTGCCCCTGCGTAAAACACGGTGGCGCCGTCTTCTTTGCGCACGCCGGTTAGGGTGTCTCCAGCTTCGACATCGGGCATCACGTTGTTGAGCGCGTCACGCCACGCTGCGCGCTGCGCTGCCGTCATGGCCCCCTGCTTTGCCATCTCATCCAGAGTTGAATCGACGAGTTTGCGACCGGGTACAGGGCGCAGATATTTGAGCGCAAGCGCATAGGGTTGATCGGGATCAAACCGCCCCTCTGGTGCGTACAGCGTCGCGTCGTAGATGTCCCAAAACAGGACGCGCAAGCGGCCTTGACCCACGGTGTCAGCGGCCGGCACATAACGCGAGACAGGCGCGGTCGGTTCAGCTGCGTGCAGTGGGGGCGCACACAACAGCACTAGCAACAAAATGTGAGGCAATCGCATGGTTTCGCTACCAAAGCCGTGCGTGACTTCTGTGAGCAGAGCCACGCGGTGTCATAACGTAGAGCCACACACGCGAAGTTGGTTCAGACTGCTGGCACCAGCAGTCAGTCTGGGATGACCGCGGTTGCGTCTATTTCAACCAACCACTCGGGGCGCGCGAGCGCGACCACAACAAGGCCCGTGCAACAGGGGTGAACACCTTGTATATAGGTTCCCATGGTCTGGTACACCGCTTCGCGGTGCCGCACATCGGTGATGTAGACGACGAGCTTGCACAAGTGTTCAATTTGACCACCGGCCTCTTCGATCAACTGCACGATGTTTTGCATGACCTTGTGCGTTTGTGCCACCGGGTCATGGCTCTCGATGTTCTGTGCTGTGTCGAGATCTTGAGGACATTGCCCACGCAAAAACACGGTGCGCCCACGGGCGACCACGCCCTGGGACAGGTCATTGTCGAGTTTCTGTTCAGGGTAGGTGTCGCGGGTGTTAAAAGGCCGAATTCGCTGGTGGATCATCGAGCAGCCTCCGCAGCTGCGCCAACGCGGTTGGCGAGGTAGTGGGCGAAATCGTAGTTTGGCCGTTCAAGGTGTGACAATGGGCCCGGTTTAGACAGCTCCGCACACAAGCCGCGGTACACCTTTTCCGTGCAACCGCGGTCCTCGATGTTGACGCGGTCTAACAGCGATTTGAGTTCAGCAAAATGCTGTTGCGATGCCGGATCGTTCACGTAGTCCGGTGACATACCACCACCAAACCCAATGCGCACTTTGCCAACGCCCTCAGGGTGCAGTGACAAGTACCAGAAATACCCAGGCGTCAGGGTAATCAAGAGACTCGGATAGATTGCCAGTAAGTAAGTCGTGCGACGCCTTTCACCGCTAAGACAGGTGTTGTTCTCGTGCGCCATGGCAATTTTGAGCGAGTCGTCCTTGAGGATAGTGTGGTAGTTAAACGCACTCAGTCCGGGCGGGCACACCATATCGTCGAGCTTGGAGAGACCGCCGATGGTGCCAGCATGGCAAACCGGCAAGTGATAACTCTCCATGAAATTTTCAGCGAGCACTTTCCAGTTGGTGTCCCAAACGTGAGTCTCGTTAAATGTTTCGATGTAATCCCCCATCGCGAAGTCCCCAACCAAGGATTCAACCTCAGCCAGTGCCTCGCTGACCGGTGGTGCGTCAGGGTTCAGTGACACCATGATCCAGCCCTGCCACTGCTCACACCGCACGCTCGGGAGTTTCATGCCTTGCTTGCAAAATGCGGTATTCAGGTTCATCGCTGGCGCACCGATGAGGTCGCCTTCGAGATCGTAGCTCCACGCGTGATAAGGGCAGGTGATTCGGCGGGTGTTGCCGCGACCCTCAAGCAGGGTGGACATGCGGTGCAAGCAGACATTGGACTGCGCACGGATTTCACCTGCTCGGGTGCGAACAACCATAATCGGCTGGCCCGCAAGTTCGAGTGTGGTGTAGTCACCGGGGGTTGACAGCGCACTGGCGCGGCCAGCACAAAACCAGTCACGCTTAAAGATGTGCTCTATTTCGGCATTCAAGAAGGCGTCAGACGTGTACACCGATGGCGGCATGGCGGATGCCGCTTCAAAGGGTTGTTCGACGTTTGCTGCAAGTGCCGCGAACGGATCCTTTACCTCTGTGGAGTTGCTCATCCCCAATGCCTCAAGACATGCGATTTATCTGTCCGCAGAATACCATTCGCACGCGCTAGCGCCAGCCCACAGTACAGCGGACATCAGGCGTTGCCCTGCAGCTGGCCGGAACGCAACTGGCTCAGCCGGTACACTACTCACCACGTGACCAGCTGGACCAGCAACCTTGCGCAACGCGCCGCCGCGAACACTACTGACACTTGCTGTAGGCGCAGTGGGCGCAGGCTTGGCCATCACCTTTTTGTTGCCATTGCCGCTCTTGCTCGGCCCACTGTTCGCCTGCCTTCTGGCCGCGCTACTCGGCGCCCCGCTGGGCAGCATGCCCAAGACCACCGCAACATTGCGCACTGTGCTCGGTGTTGCTGCGGGCGCGAGCATCACCCCGCAATTGCTTGAGCACATCGGCGACTACGCGCTCGCCATCGCGTTGGTGCTGCTGCTCACAGCCTTGATCGCAGCCTGCGGCGTGCCGTGGTATCGCCGCTGCGGCTTTGACCGTCCAACCGCCTTCTACGCCGCCATGCCCGGTGGGTTACAGGACATGCTGTTATTCGGCCTTGAAGCCGGTGCAAACCCGCGGGCTCTGTCTCTCGCGCACGCTACCCGGCTGAGCGTCGTTGTCACAACCCTGCCCTTTTTGCTAACCGGCTGGCTCGATCTCACGCTCACACAGTCCCCTGGCGCACCGGCGTCTGAATTCTCACTGTTACAGCTCGGGCTCTTGGCGGTGTGCGCGCTGGGTGGTTGGTGGTTGGGGCGCGTGCTAAAGCTGCCAGGCGCATCCATTCTCGGCCCACTGCTGCTCACCGCCGCGCTGTCACTCGCTGGCGTGATCGAGCAACGCCCTCCAAGCGAAGCCATTTTGGCGGCCCAATTTTTCATCGGAATCGGTGTTGGTGTGCACTACGTTGGCATCTCGACCCGCGAATTGCGCCAAGTGGTGTCAGTGTCCCTGGGGTTTTGTGTCATCGCAGGTACGCTCACGGCGGGGATGTTGTGGCTGGTTTCAAGTTTGAGTCTGGTGCCCTCGGCAGACGCGTTACTCGCATTCGCGCCCGGCGGCCAAGCCGAGATGACCGTTCTGGCGATCGTTGCCGGTGCCGAGTTGAGCTTTGTGGTGACACTGCATGTTGCGCGAATTGTGTTTGTGATTCTCGGTGCACCCTTGGCACAACGTTGGTATTCATCCAAACAGACTGACGAGCGTTAAGCCCAAAAAAAAGGCGCCCCGTACAGGGCGCCTTGGTGTGCCGGAGCAGCCCGAACACGTCTTACTTTGCGAGTGCCTTGGTGTAGGCCGCCACCTTCTTCGCAAGCGCTTTATCGCGGTCCAAACGGTCCCGGAAGTTGCGCAAATTGCGGCTCATGGTGGTGAGATCCCGGCCAAAACGATTAGACACGTCGGTCAGCGAAGCGGACTCGAGTTCGACCGCGAGGTAGCTGATGATTTGACGAACCAGGCTCTCGGCGCGAGCGCGACTTGGATTCGCGAGCGCGGCCTCTTTGAGACCCTCTTCCTTGAGCACGTGCTTGACGAGTTTGTCGAGGCTGACGGGCTTAGCCTTCTTCGCCGGAGCCTTGCGCACCTGGCGCTGGAAGCTCTTGTCACCCAATACTGCGCCATCGTTGCCGCGCTCGAGATCTTCGCGGACACCTTCAGAGGCGCCTTTGGTGAAGTACTCGCCATAGCGTTTGATTGCGGTGGGTTCGCGCTTGGCAAAGCTCTCATAGACGTCCGCACGGGTGAGCCACTCGTTCTTGGCAGTGCCGAGGTAGGCTTTGTGGCTAGACCACTTGAAGCCTTCCGACTTGCGCGCAGCGCCAGTGCGTGCCGGTGCGTGGTGAATGTAGCGAACAAGCTCGGGTAAATAGGTCTTGGCATCGACCAAGATGGCTTTGTAGCGACCGTGAAAAAGCTGTCCCTGGCTGCCCTGTGCACTGTTGTAGTACCGCGTGTAACGGAAGGACAGGTTTTGCATGATTTTGGACAGGCTGACTTTGTCGACCTGGATCGCGAGATGAAGGCGATCTGGCAGGAAACAAAACGCGTGGACCTTGTGGCCAAAGCGCTGCACGCCCTCGGCAACCAAGGACTCTAGGTATTTGCGATCGGCGTCGGAGCCGAAAATTTTCTTGCCGTTATCGCCTTGCAACATGACATGGTAAAGCGCGCCAGGCACATGGATTCGGGGTTTTCTGGCCATGATTGAAGCCTCTAGATGCTAATTAAGAGAAGAATGTGGTCGGTTACAAAGGGTGCCAAGCGTCTCACGAGACAAGTTCCGTACCGCCCTTGTGAAATTCGGACGCACTGCGAGAACAAAAGTTCCCTGCACTAACACCACTGACCGTGGGCTAAGGATACTATAGTGGCCCCCAAACGACCAGACTTTCTCCAGAGCTGCAATATTCCGAATCACGAAAATTCAAGCAATAAATTGCATGATTTCGCAACGCAACACGGGTTGATCGGGCTTGGCATCCACGTGATTTAACTTATGCCCCAAAGCGCGCGCTCACTCTCACTCAGGGCTCGCCATTGGCCTGGCGCCAGTGCCGGGTCCAGTACGACATCACCGACAGCTTCCCTGTGCAAGCTTGCGACGTGGTTGCCAACCGCGGCCACCATGCGGCGAACCAAGTGATACCGTCCTTCGAGTACTGCAATTCGCAAGGTCAGTGCATCGACCCGGTCGACCCACTGCGCGCGCGCAGCACGCGACTCATTGCGCAGCATCACACCCTCTAACAACGCGCCCAATGCCGTCTCGTCAATGGGCCGAGCCAGTTCGATCCGATACACTTTTGCCGTGCAACCGGGACGTGAAATGTTGTGATTCCAGCCGCCGTCGTCGGTGACTAAAAGCAATCCTGTGGTGTCGACGTCGAGTCGACCCACACATTGCAACGGTTTGCGCTGATCGTCGGGAAGCAGGTTGAGCACACTGCGCGGGTCAGCGTGACGCGCAGTGCAGACGGTCCCAAGCGGCTTATGCAGCATCAGATACCGGCTCTGCAATGGGGCTATCACCTCACCGTCCAGCGTCACTGAGGCGTCGGTGGACATTGTGACGCCAGCAGCTCGAACTGGCTCACCGTCTACCAATACGCGGCCTGCGCGAAGCCATTTGCGCACATCGCGCCGACTCGCGCCCGTCGCCTCGCTCAAAAAGCGATCAATACGGCTCAATCGAGCACCAACACACCACCCGGGGTTGCGATGCGTGCAACCACCGAGGATTCACCGGCGACTGCCACCACCGGTTTTCCATGCAATCGGTTCAACAACGGTGTTAGCAATGTGGTGTTCGGCGTAGACAGGGTGAGCGACTCAAGTGCCAACCCGGTCTCGGGCAGCGCATCCGTTGGATGCTGTGACTGCCACCAAATCAAATAGGGCAAGACACCATCCGCACACAGACCACCGTCTTGTTCAACTGCCAGTTGCCAGCGAAAGTCCCCACGTTGCACCGCAACGGGCGGCGACAGCCCGGGCACCAAATCGAGTGCGTCACAGCTATGGCCTGGCTCTGACTCCACGCGAGCAACCCAGGTCAACAGCCTTGGTCGATCGACCAAGCGGCTCTGCACGCTGGCTTCACCGAGGCCGAACAAGGCTTTGTTATCAGCATCAGCGCCAGGCTTGCATGCAATCAGCTCGAGGTAGTGTGTGGCGTCGAGCCGCCACAGCCGATTGTGCGTGCCAAAACGAACATGCTCACCACCGCCGCCAGGCTCGACGCCGATTTTCGCGCTCAACCACTCGGTGCCGAGGTCCAGATCGGCACAGCCGACGACGAGATGATCAATATTCATTACCGCTCCATGAGTGCTTGCACGTGTGCACTTGCGCAGCGCCCGAGCGCGTTCAAGTTGTACCCGCCCTCGAGCATCGAGACGATGCGTCCGTTTGCGTGGGTGTCGGCCAGTTGAATCAGTTCGCGCGTGATCCAGCTGAAGTCGGACTCGTCGAGGTTGAGCGAGGCCAAGGGGTCGTCGCGGTGCGCGTCAAAGCCCGCCGAGACGATGATCAATTCCGGCTGTTGTGCCTTGAGCACAGGCAACCACTGATCAATCACGGCCTTGCGAAACGCGCGGCCTTCGCTCTGCGCCTCTAAGGGTGTGTTGATGCGCTGCCCGTCGATGTTGTCGCGGTAGTAGCCTGGGTAATGCGGGTACTGGAAGCTTGAGCAGAATAAAATACGTTTGTCGTGCTCGACTAAGTCTTCTGTGCCGTTGCCGTGGTGTACATCAAAATCCACAATCGCTACACGATTGAGGCCGTGCACGTCGAGCGCCCGTTTTGCTGCGATCGCAACCGACCCAAATAGGCAGAAACCCATCGCTTTATCGCGTTCCGCGTGGTGTCCGGGCGGGCGCACGGCGCAAAAGGCCGCATCAACCGCCCCCCCCACCACCGCGTCAACAGCATCGACCGCCGCTCCTGCTGCGCGGCGCGCGGCCTTGAGCGAATGCGCATTGATTGTGGTGTCTGCGTCCAATGCCACACGTCCAGCCTGCGGCGACGCGTCTATAACCGCCTCGACGTAAGCGCGCGGGTGCACGCGTTCAATATCACTGTTATCGGCCAATCCGGGCTCGCGAGTGTCAAGCTTGTCGTAAAGCCCGTCGCGTTGCAGGGCGTCGATCACCGCGGCAATGCGCGCTGGCTGCTCCGGGTGCCCGTCGCCCTGGTCGTGCAAGACGCAATCATCGTGGCTGTAGAGTGCGGTTGTCACGCGCCCCCCTTCGCCGCCGCGACCATACGCGCCACCATGGCGCGCAAGCCGTTGCCGCGCGTGGGGCTCAGATGACTCACTAGGTCCAGAGATTCGAACCATTTCTCTATGTCAAAAGCCGCGATGTCTTCGGGTTTTTGGCCGTTGTATGCGCTGAGTACAATTGCTGCCAGACCGCGCACGATGTGAGCGTCAGAATCAATCAGATACCACATACGTCCGTCGTCAACGCGGTGCGCCAACCAGACCTGGCTCTGACAGCCATGAATGATGCGGTCATCGGTGCGTTCCGGCTCGGGCAGGGCCTGTAGTTTTTGGCCAAGTTCAATCACGTAGCGGTAGCGGTCTTCCCAGTCGTCGAGAAAACCCAGCGTCTCGGCGATCTCTTCGCGCGTGATCTCACGACCATAAGGATTCGCGAGGAAATCGTCGGTGTTCAAGCTTGTCATGCGCTCTCCGTTGGGTGCGATACCCGATTTATGCTGCGTAGCGATGCGCCAGCATGCGGACTTTGCCAACAAGTGCCAGCAAGCCATTCTGACGCTCGCTCACGAGGTGATCGTCCAACTGCAGTGTTGCGAGAAAGGCTTTCGCGTCAAAAGCACGCACAGCCTCGAGTGTTTGCGCATTGTAGCCGCTGAGCACACAAGCCAGCAGCCCCTTGACCACACGCGCGTCAGTGTCGCAGTTGATGTATAGCCGGCCAGCCACGGGGTCAAAAGCGTGTGTTACCCAGACCGTCGCCTGGCAGCCATGCAGGCGATTTGACTCCGTGCGGGTCGAAGCTGGAAGACACGGCAGCCGCTCGGCCAGCGTCAGCAAACGTTGGTATCGGGTCTCCCAGTCTTGGCACGACGCCAGCTCACGAAACACATCGGCTGTGCCGATCTCAACACCCATTGGATTGGATTTGAGCCATTCGGGCACGGCTTGCATCGCGTGAATCACCTCAACCGTTGGGGCGTATCCAATTGCCGTGATGACTCTGTGAGGAGCCTTTTGACGGCAACGTCAGTAGAACATGCCAAGTTCGAGCTTGGCGGCATCGGACATCATGTCGTGCGACCAGGGTGGATCAAACAACAAGTCCACCGTCACCTCTGACACGTTTGGCACTTTGAGCAGTCGCAGACGGCACTCTTCAACCAATACTGGACCCATGCCACAACCTGGTGCGGTGAGGGTCATCGACACGTGAACGCGATTGCCCTGCTCGAGTGACTCGGCTTCCACTGCGTAAATCAAACCGAGTTCAACGATACTGACTGGGATCTCGGGATCGTAAATGGTGCCAAGCGTGCGCCAGAGGTCGTCGTTACTGACAGAACCATCCGTTGGCGTGTCGTATTCCATGACGTCGGCTTCGAGACCGAGCGCATCGGCATTGCTGCCATCGACGCGCAGCATGTTGCCGTTGACAACCAAGGTAAAGGTGCCACCGAGCGTTTGCACCACGTGCACGTGTGAGCCCTCGGCCAGCCTGACCTCGGTGCCGTGTGGAACCAGCAGCGCATCGACATCGCGGCTGAGCGTGACAAATTGGGCGTTGCTACCGTACATCAGGTCGAAAAACTCTCGCCGCAACCGCAGGTACTCTGCGCGTGCGGGTTGTTGAATCGCATGACGCGGGAAATGCCGTCTTGCACGTAGTCAATGGTGGTACCGCCCACAAGCTTGAGGCTCTCGGCGTCGACGTAGACAGTGACGTCATCATTCTCAAAGACGGTGTCGTCGTCCGCGGGTTGATCGACAAAATCCAAGTGATACATGAATCCAGAGCAACCGCTTTTGCGCGTCGCCAGGCGAATGCCCACGGCCCCAGGATGTTGCGCGATCTGGTCACGCACGTGCGCGACCGCCGCCGGTGTCAGCTGCACGGGTTCCGGTTGATTGTCGGTGGGTGCCCAGGTATCTACAGCCATTTCATGTCCTCTCAGAGAAAGGTTTTAACCTTTTCTATGCCAGTGAACAACGCATCCACATCAGCACGTGTGTTGTATACCGCGAACGATGCACGCACAGTGCCCGGCACGCCGAAACGCGCCATCAAGGGTTGCGCGCAGTGGTGTCCGGTTCGTACGGCAATGCCCTGCCGGTCGAGCAAGGTGCCAACATCTGCCGGGTGGCCGGCATCGAGAACGAAAGACATCGCACCCAGCCGCTCGGTCGCATCACCAATCAAGCGAAGACCCTCACACTGGCGTGCGCGCGCAACGCAGTAGTCGAGCACATCACGCTCATGTGCGCTCGCAGAGTCGTGATCTAAGCTGCCGACAAAATCCAATGCCGCACCAAGCGCGATCACGCCGCTGATATCCGGCGTACCGGCTTCAAAGCGAAATGGTGGCGCGTTGTAAGTGGTTTTCTCGAAGCTCACACGCTCGATCATTTCCCCTCCGCCCTGCCACGGCGGCATCGATTCAAGTAACGCGTAGCGCCCCCACAATGCGCCCAATCCGGTTGGGCCAAAGAGTTTGTGCGCTGACAACGCGTAGAAATCGGCGCCGAGCGCTTGCACATCAACCGGCATGTGAGCCACGGCCTGCGCACCGTCGATCAAGGTTATCGCGCCGGCTTCGCGCGCCAAACGCACAATCTCGCCAACTGGGTTCACCGTGCCGAGTGCATTCGACACATGCGACACCGCCACCAACTTGACCGGTCCGTCGAGCAGTGTGCCGTAGGCGTCCATATCGAGTTCACCGCTGTCGGTGACAGGGATGACTTTGAGCTCTGCGTCTTTCTCCTCACACAGCATTTGCCACGGGACAATGTTGGCATGGTGTTCGAGGCCACTGATGACGATGTGGTCGCCGGCACCAATATGCTTGCGGCCCCAAGACTGCGCCACCAAGTTGATGCTCTCGGTGGTGCCACGCGTCCAGACAATCTCTTCTTTGCCGTTGGCATTGAGAAAGGCTGCCAGCTGTTCGCGTGCTGCTTCAAAGCCGCGCGTCGCGAGGTCGGCGAGATAGTGTGCACCACGGTGCACATTGCTGTTCTGCGCGCGATAGTAGTGCTCGATGACATCGAGCACGCACTGTGGCTTTTGCGTGGTTGCCGCGTTGTCGAGGTAGACTAGCGGGCGCCCGTGAGCCTCAGTTGCGAGTATCGGAAACTCCGCTCGCACGGTCTCGGCATTAAAAGCCTCAGTGTTCATCTGCCGCGCCGCCATAGCTGAATCACGCGCCCTGCAAACCGTCAAAGAAAGCGTCGACGCGCGGCTTTACCAGACCGGCAGTAGCCTCATCCGGCATCGCCAACAGCACTTCATTGATAAAGCCGTAGGACAATAGCGATTGCGCCGCTTCAACCGGGGTGCCACGTGAACGCAGGTAAAAAAGCGCCTCAGCGTCGAGTTGGCCGACGGTTGCACCGTGCGCGCACTTGACGTCGTCTGCGTAAATCTCCAGTTCTGGCTTGGTGTTGATCTCTGCAGTGCGCGAGAGCAGCAAATTCCGATTAGACAGTTCAGCGTTGGTCTTTTGCGCATCCTGATGGATGTGGATGCGTCCGTTAAAAACGGCTTTGCCGTGTTCAGCTGCAATCCCGCGAAAGACTTCCTTGCTGTTGCAATGTGGCAACGCATGGTCAACTGCGAGGTGGATGTCGGTGTGTTCTTGCGCACGGCACATGTAGAGGCCGTAGAGCTCACTTTCACAATTTTGGCCCTGCAAGTCGAGGCCGAAGTCGAGCCGGTTAAAGTCACCGCCCAACACAGCGAGATACGCGTAATACCGGCTGTCCGCAGACTGTCGCGCCGCGACCCTACCCACGTGCCGATTCCCCTCTTCACCGAGAGCGAAGCGGTAGTGGTGTACTGAGCTGTTTGCGCCAATTTGCAGTTCCGTCACCGGCAAATCAAAGGCAGCCAACCCCGCAACTGAACGGTGATGCTCCGCAAAGGACAAACTCGCGTTGTCGCCCACTCGCAGCAATAACCTCGGCGCGGCGGATCCAGCCACAGTGCGTAGACTCACCACGTGGACAGTGCGCTCCACGTTCACACCGGAGTCCACATCAATCCAGATGCCGTCCTCACTCAACGCTTCGTTGAGCAACGCAAAAGCGTGCCCGTCAGAACGCGCCTGAGTACCGATAGCTTGCGTGATGCTGGCTTGTTGCTCGGCGCTGGCCTGGCTGAAAGCCACTGCACTGACGCCGGCGGGCATGCGAGACAACGCGGAACAGAATCGACCATCTACCAGTGCCAATACGGGCACATCTATCGCGGACAGATCGGCGAGCAAGCCGCTTGCCGCCTCAAGATCGCTGTCTCCAGCGAGTGACAACTCACTGCCATAGAGTTTGCTGAGGTCGTTGTACTTCCAACCTTCGGTCTTGCGATCAGGAAGCGCCAGGGCTGTAAAATCTTTGCTCGCTTGATCACGTCCCGTGGGCATCCACGGCGCATCCGCAGCGCTAGACGCCGCGTTGAGCACCTGAGATTTGAAGGCGTCGTGCATATCAGGCGACTTCCTGTTCAATCCAGCCGTAGCCGTTTTTCTCAAGTTCCAGTGCGAGCTCGCTGCCGCCGGACTTGATGATCTTGCCGTCCGACAAGACATGCACAAAATCCGGCACGATGTAGTCGAGCAAACGCTGGTAGTGGGTAATCACCACAAAACTGCGATCCGCGCCACGCAGGGAGTTCACGCCGTCAGCAACCACCTGCAGCGCGTCGATGTCCAAGCCGGAATCGGTTTCGTCGAGTACACAAAGTTTGGGCTGGAGCATAATCATCTGTAGGATTTCGTTGCGTTTACGCTCGCCGCCCGAAAAACCTTCGTTGACTCCGCGCTTTAGGAAGTCTGGACTCAGGTTGACTTGCGCACACGCTTCACGCGCGGCTTTGAGGAACGCCGCCGTGTTGGGAGCCTCGATACCGCGGTGCTCGCAGTTGGCTTCTACAGCTGTTTTGAGAAATTCCATGTTTGACACGCCCGGCAGCTCGACCGGGTACTGAAAGGCGAGGAACAGGCCTGCATAAGCACGCTCTTCTGGCTCAAGTTCAAGCAGGTCGACGCCGCCGAGGGTCACCGAACCACCTGTGGCCTCGTATCCTGGGCGACCACCCATGACGTTGGACAGCGTGCTTTTACCAGCGCCATTGGGGCCCATGATAGCGTGCACTTCGCCGGCACCCACGGAGAGGTTCAGGCCTTTGAGTATGGCCTTGTCTTCGACGCTGGCCTGGAGGTTTTCAATACTGAGCATGGTAATTGGGTCTCGATAAAACGGGGGTTAGCCGACAGAGCCTTCAAGGCTGATTTCAAGCAATTTGCCGGCTTCAACAGCAAACTCCATCGGCAATTCGCGGAAGACTTCTTTACAGAACCCGTTGACGATCATGGAGACCGCTTTTTCGGGGTCAAGTCCGCGCTGCTGACACAGAAACAGTTGGTCATCGCTGACTTTGGAAGTGCTTGCTTCGTGCTCGATCACGGCGCTGTTGTTGCGGCTCTCGATGTACGGGAAGGTGTGAGCACCGCAGGTGTCACCGATCAGCAGCGAGTCACATTGGGTGAAATTGCGCGCACCCTCAGCGGTGGGTGCCATGCGAACCAAACCGCGATAACAATTCTCACTGTTAGCGGCAGAAATGCCTTTTGAGATGATCGTGGACTTGGTGTTCTTGCCCATGTGAATCATTTTGGTGCCGGTGTCCGCCTGCTGGCGACCGCGTGTCAGTGCAACCGAGTAAAACTCGCCAACACTGTTGTCACCGCGCAGCACCACACTTGGGTACTTCCAGGTGATGGCTGAACCGGTCTCAACTTGGGTCCAAGAAATGTGCGAGTTACGGCCTTTGCACACACCGCGCTTGGTGACAAAGTTGTACACGCCACCGCGCCCTTGCTCGTCACCCATGTACCAGTTTTGCACTGTGGAGTACTTGATCTTGGCATCGTCCAGCGCGACCAATTCCACAACCGCTGCGTGAAGTTGGTTTTCATCGCGCATTGGCGCAGTACAGCCTTCGAGGTAAGACACGCTTGCGCCCTCCTCAGCAATGATCAAGGTGCGCTCGAACTGCCCTGTGTTCATCGCGTTAATACGGAAATAGGTCGACAGCTCCATCGGGCAGGTGACGCCCTTGGGGATGAAGACAAAGGAACCGTCTGAAAACACCGCCGAATTCAGGCAGGCGTAAAAGTTGTCGCTGATCGGCACCACGGTGCCGAGGTATTGCTTGACCAATTCAGGGTGGCTTTGCACAGCCTCTGAGATCGGGCAAAAAATCACTCCAGCCTCTGCCAAGGTGTCCTTGAAGGTTGTGTGAATAGACACACTGTCAAAAACCACATCGACAGCAACCACTCCGGCGAGGCGCTTTTGTTCGTGCAGCGGGATACCGAGCTTCTCGTAGGTCCGCAGTATCTCAGGGTCCACTTCATCGAGTGACTTGGGGCCGTCGCCCTGCCCTTTGGGCGCGGAATAGTATGAAAGCGCCTGAAAGTCGATTTTCTGGTAGTTGACGTGGGCCCACTCGGGCTCAGTCAACGTCTTCCACTTGGCGAAGGCTTTGAGGCGCCATTCAAGCAACCACTCCGGCTCTTTCTTGCGAGCCGAAATCGCGCGCACCGTGTCTTCATCGAGACCCGGGGGAAGCGAGTCATTTTCGACCTCGGTGACAAAACCGGCTTCGTAATCGCTCGCCAGCCGTTCGTTTATGCGTTCAACGCTTTCAGACATGTCATTTCCTGTGAACACCCGTGCCACTGACCCGGCGCGCAGGCGTTAGTTCGCCAGCGCTGCTCGCGCCCTCGCCCACGTGAGAAGGGAGAAAATTCAGAGGGGAATAATAACAGACTATTTAAGTCGGGAATTCACTCTCAGGCACCTAATACACCAGCGGAAAAGGGCAAGAAAGTGCCGACACCCCTAGTGTTTCGGCAATAAACCCCCGGGACGCGCCTCGAGTTGTCGCGTTAGAAACCAAACCGCTGTGTGTAGCGCCGGGTGAAGGGACGCATCGGAACCCAGAGATAGGGCACCACCACCAAGAGCAAGCCCAGCCCGACCAACAGGCACCAGCCAATCAATGACAACCACCCACTCAGAGGCGCATTCAATGGTCCGCGAACGATGAGATAGAGTGCAATCACCGCAACCGGGTACCACAAGGTTGCACACGCGACAGCGGCCGGGTGGCGTTTGAGCTCGAACTGACGCACAACCAAGTAAAACGCCACAGGCAGTGACACCAACACCATAAAGAGTGCTGCTCCGCCAAAGATACCAACGATCCCAAAGTGATACCCCGCGGTCACGGCGCAGCACAGTACTCCGACACCCTCAAACAAACACAACTGCCCACGTAGACGCATGTCACCACGGATGTACAGAAGGTTTTGCAAAGCCGCGTTGGTCATCCACACCGCCAACATCGCGCACAGGGCTAGGTTGGCGTCTGCACCCGCCCAGTACTGCTCGCCGACCCACACCGACACAAAGGCGTGATTTGCCACCCCACCCGACACAAAGGCGATCAAGGACAAACACCCAGTGAGCTTGATAAAAGTGCTCACTGTGGGCCAGAGGTCGTCGCCGAGCTCGCCGGCGTGGTACTTCGCGGCGAGTGTCGGTCGCACGATAAAACCAATCCAGTTGAGCAACTGAATCACGAGATACGGCATCACGAATAAAATCGCGACGGCATTGGCTGTTTCGAGCCCCATACCCGGCAACAGGCTCGCGATCATTCGAAAACTCTGCAGCACCATCGCACCGCCGAGGATGGCGGCTAACATCCAGCCGCTTGTGCCGAGAATATTCTTGATGTGCTCAAAGCGTGGCCACAGCGGCGCATTGGGAATACGAAATTCAAGCTGTCGGGCAAATCGGCGTCGCATGCCAAAGAACACCAACGCACCAATGACAGCTGCCGCAGCCAGTCCGGCTAACCGGTAACCGGCAAGCACCAACAACACAGACAGGGTTGCTGTGGTGAGCTGCATGGATATAAAGCAAAGCTGGTGGTTGCGGTGCCGTTGCAGCCCAGCAAGTAGAGCGGAGTGATGTGCCCCGAGCAGCGTCAGCGTGATCACAAATCCGTAGGCGAGCGTGAACCAAGTCGCGCCATCAGCGTCCGCTGGACTGAGTTCGTGGGTCAGGGCGTCGAGATGCAATGCGATCCACACGGCTATCGAAAACACCAAGAGAGCGAGGATATTTTGCACCCACCGCGCGGCTGCAAGGCGCTCGTTTACCTGTTGTTCGTCGGACGTAACGCGACCGCCGCGCACATTTTTCTCAACGGTGGCCTGCATCGCCTGAGCGGTGCCAGGGTTTGCAGCCTGGAGGTAACCGACCATTTCCAGCACCGCCGCGCGCAAACCCATCAATTGCGGCCCGAGGATGCTCAAAAAAAACGGGATAGTCAGCAACCGAACCGCGCCGTCGAGCACGAATTGAAGGTAACCAAATACGACACCGTCTAACACGCGCCGCTGACTCGATGCACTCACTCTTTACACATCCAAAAGGATCATAATCGACCCAGGCTCCGCAAAGTGTAATGCCATAGACAGGAATCGGTTACTCAATGCCTGACTGAACGCACGCCAGACACTTTCTTATATCGCCCTTGTCAGCTGTCGGCGCTCGCTACGGCCGCCTTAAACGGCAGTACATCGGCGTCAAACCGCTCAGGTGTCAATGAGGCAATTTCATCCTCGCTGAGCGCCTCGGGGCGCACGGCAGCGTTGAGTTGCATCCGCAAAGTATCAAATGATTGCCACATGCGACCGCTGGCATCAAGGCAAGACGCCAGTGGCGACGCCGCTGACTCACGCGCCATATTCAGCTCGAACACCAATCCTCGCAGTCGCCTGCGCATGGCTGGTGGGGCTGAGAGCACACACTGCTCTAGCAAGGCTTCACGGCGCGCTTCAAATGAGGCGGGATCAGTCCGTGCGAGCTCAGCCAATTCATCAAAATCGGGCATGGCGTCAGGCAGCAAGGCGTTCGTTTCGGTCACGTTCAGTCTCCATCGTGGCAATCTTGTATCGCCGGTGGACAGGAGTGTCAGCATGTTGAATCAACCAGACAAGGCTGAGTGGTGAGAAGTGTGACGAAGCTCTCACTGTGCGTCATTCTGGGACTTCAAGTAGACAGGATCTTCACACTTGCGGCGAGGCACGCAAACCCTGTTGAGGCTTTCAAGCGTATAGATTCACGCTCCGAGGTCGCTATAAGAAGGCCTGCCACTTGGTCGTACGCCCTCGTTACTCTGGATTAATAAGTGAGCAATCAATTCAGGGGGTTTCGTCTTAACACTGGGTTTCAAACAGCTGTACGTAATAATAGTGTTACGCAGAGCCAGCTAATTTCTGCCAAACTTCCCGCTGACAGCGGCACATTGCAATGATCCAAACGGCCATTTCGACGTTCCAGTCGCTGCGTAATATAGAGTTATAGAGACCGTGTACCGCCCATTCACTGTGTTTATCCCGGCGTATAACGCCGCCAAGACCCTTCCGCATGTGTTGGAACGCATCCCTGCAGAGTTGTGGGACGATTGCGTGGCGTGCTTTGTCATCAGTAAAGCGAGCCATGACAACACGCTGGAAGTGGCCGAGTCACTCAAAGCGACCTACCCCAAACTCCAGTGGGTCGGCGGCGATACCAACCTCGGTTACGGAGACTCGGTTCGCACTGGGCTAACCGCCTGTTTGAGCGTGCCTTCAGACACCATAGTCTGCCTACACGGCGACGGCCAATACCCGCCTGAAGAGCTGCCCAGCATGCTGCGCGAGATTCAGTCGCGCGACCTAGACATTCTGCAGGGCTCGCGCCACAAGCTGAACACCGCGCGAGTTGGCGGTATGCCGATTTACAAAATAATCGGCGGAAAAGTGCTTACGTGGTTGGAAAACCGCGTGTTCGGCATGCAGATGACGGACTACCACTCTGGTTACATGCTCTACAGCCGACACGCGCTGGAGACCTTGCCGATTGATCACCTGAGTTACTACTTTGATTTCGATATCGAGGCCATTGCCGCAGCACGCGCAATGGGACTCAAAATTGACGAGGTCGGCATCCCAACGCACTACGGTGATGAAGAGTCGTACCTCAACCCCTGGCTGTACGGGCTGCGTTGCTTGCGTGTGATGGGACTTTTCATCACGGGCAAATACCACCGCCTCGCGCGCCAAAACTGATTTCAGAGGATACCCATGGCTCGCATACTCGTCACTGGCGGTGCCGGCTACATCGGCAGCCACACAGTTAAATTACTCGGGCGCGACAACGAAGATGTCGTTGTGCTCGACAACCTTTACACCGGCTTTAGCAAGTCAGTCACCCACGGTGCGTTGATTCAAGGCAACACCGGTGACCGCGCTTTGCTCGATCGCATATTTGCCGAGGGCGACATTGACACTGTGTTGCATTTTGCAGCGCACACGATCGTGCCTGAGTCGGTTGAGAACCCGCTGAAGTACTACGGCAACAACACCGCCAATACCCGCACGTTGCTCGAGGCGTGCAACGATCACGGGGTCAAGAATTTTGTTTTCTCGTCCACCGCAGCCACCTATGGCGAACCCGCCTCTGGGCGGTGCGATGAAGACACGCCAACAGCGCCAATTAACCCCTACGGTATGTCAAAGCTGATGAGTGAAGTCATGCTGCGAGACCTCGACGCGGTCTCGGACATGAACCACGTCATCTTGCGCTACTTCAACGTTGCAGGGTCAGATCCTGACGGTGAAATCGGACAGTCCACTGAAAAAGCCACGTTGTTGATCAAAGTCGCAGCCGAACACGCCGTGGGCAAGCGCGATCAAGTATTCGTCTTTGGCACGGACTACAACACCAGCGACGGCACCGGGATCCGCGACTACATTCACGTGTCAGATTTGGCCGAAGCACACCTCAGCGCGCTGCGCTACCTGCGCAACGGCGGCAACAGTGTCACGTTGAACTGTGGCTATGGCAGCGGTTTCAGCGTGCGCGAAGTGCTCGACGCGGTCCAAGCACAAGTCAACCACGAGCTGACCGTTGTTGAAAAGCCGCGCCGGGCTGGCGACCCGCCAGAGCTTGTGGCCGATGTGACTCGCATCCACAACACGCTCGACTGGAAGCCACGCTACAACGATCTCGAAACGATCGTTCGCACGTCCATCGAGTGGGAACGCCAGATGCTCGCTAACGGCAATGGTTGATCAGACTGCTTAAAATGATCTAGGCGTGTAGCCCGGCCTCACACTGAGATGTCGGGCTCGAACATATCCCGGCGACAGAGTCGGTCAGATAAGCGGTTGGCAAAAGCCCGGTAGAGACCTACCTGAACCGAGGGCGGTGCGGTGTAGAAAAAATCGGCGCGCAATCGGTAGGCAAAAACTTCCGTCAGCGCAATCGTCGATTCCGGGCTTGGCAATTCAGACACAAAGCCGTGCTCGCCGACACTGTCGCCCTGCCCCAGTACCGCCACCGCGCAGTCATCACGCTCAATTTGCGCGAGCCCATCGGCAATCACATACAAGACGCGGTCGTGACTGCCCTGAGATACAAGCGCTTCACCACGACTGAACTTCACCGGCTTGCTGCCACGCAACAGCTCTGCAAGATCAAACTCGCTAAAGGTGCCAAATACAGAGTGGCGACGTAAGAGCCGCTGCATATCTGAGAGTTGCCGACGCCCGCCGTGTACCAGCTCTTCAATCACCGCGCGCAGCGCAGAGGCCATGTCTGCGCCAGTCTGAAACCGCCGCTCTGGGCGTTTCTCAAGCGCCCGCTGTAACAACTTGGCCAAGCTCTCAGGCAAATGCGGTGCAACCTCACGCAGGTAAGGTGGTGAGTCGCGCAGCACCTGCGCGAACAACTCGCGCACTTTTTTTGCGGCATACAAGCGCTGGCCAGTGAGCATTTCATACATCACTGTGGCCAGTGAGTAAAAATCGGTGGTGGGCGCGAGCGCCTCGCCGCGAATTTGCTCAGGTGACATGTAATTCGGTGTGCCGAGCGATGCCTTGCGGCCAACCACTGCGCTCTCTTTGCGGTCCAGAGCAATGCCAAAATCCAGCAATTTGGCGTCGCCCTGCTCGTCGAGCATGATATTCGAGGGTTTCACATCGCGGTGGATGAATCCCTGGCTGTGCAAGTAATCGAGCGTTTCACAGCAACGCACCATGATCTCGAGCACACGCCGTGGTGGTAACAGCGGCTGACCCTTGCCGTGTGTCTTGAGCGTGACGCCCTCAACGAGCTCCATAACTAGGTAGTTGTGGGTCTCGGTTGAGCCGACGTCGTAGAGCGCGACAATGCCGGGGTGCGACAAATGCGAGGCCGCGGCCGCTTCTGTTAAAAACGCGCGGTAATGTGCCGGCTTGCGTGCAGGATTGGGCTCTGTGCCACCGGTGACATCGAGGTTTTCTCGCTCAGCACCGGGCTCACGGGAGGACAATTTGAGCGCGACAGCCTTCTCACGCTTTTCATCGTAGGCACGGTAAACCGTGCCACAGGTCCCCCGACCCAACACCTCAAGAATGCGGTAATGGTCGATGCGATCTGGCACGGGAAGTTCTGATTTTGGGGCGCCGGTAGTCACCGCGTCCGCCTCGTGCGACAAGCGTGATTGTACTGTATTCACTATAGCAAAGGCCTGAGCAGCTACTGGGATTCATGGGCGCTAAGTGCGCCCAGAATCTGACGCGGTGCGTTATCAAAACTGCCATTGGACATGCACACGATGCAATCGCCTTCACACATTTGATTACCAAGAATGGTGATCAGATCACACACGGATGTCACTTTTGCATCAGTCCCAAGCAATTCCGTGTCAGCGTCTGCAGAATTTGGTACATATTGCACAACAAATTTAGCCGCTGCCAATGCACCGGGTAGCGCGTTCCGGTGAACACCGGCGCGCATGCTATTTGATCGAAGTTCCAGGGCCACAATCAGACCGGCGCCCGGGTGGCGCGCGCGCAGCGCTTCCAGCGTCGCGGCTATTGCCGTGGGGTGGTGCGCAAAATCATCGTACAGGTGCACACCACGCGGTGATCCGAGATACTCCAGCCGCCGCTTGGGCGGTTTGAACGACACAAGAGCGGCACGAGACTGATCGGGGTCAACTCCGAGGTGGGCACAGGCTGCAATAGCCGCCAGGGCATTGAGGCGATTGTGGTCGCCGTCGGCCACCCAGCCACAGGGTTCCGCCGGCGCAAGCGCAGGGCCGTCAATTGTGCCGTCGGCACCGAGTGTCCAATCCCCGCTGCGGCCAAAGGTTTGCACCTCAGACCAACAGCCGCGCGCGATAACGCGCTGTAGCGACTCGCTTTCAGCATTGAAAATAACCCGCCCATTCGAGGGCAGACACCGCATCAGATGATGGAATTGCGTTTCGATGTCAGAGACGTCGGCAAAGATATCCGCGTGATCAAATTCGAGGTTGTTCAGCACCAAGGTCGAGGGGCTGTAGTGCAAGAATTTGGACCGTTTATCGAAGAAAGCGGTGTCGTATTCATCCGCTTCGACCACAAAAATGTTCGACTGACCAAGGCGCGCAGACACGTCGAAATTGCCCGGCACACCGCCGATGAGAAAACCGGGTTCAAGCCCCGCTGAGTGCAACAGGTGGGCAACCAAGCTCGCAGTAGTGGTCTTACCGTGGGTTCCGGCAACCGCCACCACATGCCGCCCGATAAGCAGATTTTCGCGCAACCACTGGGCACCTGAGGTGTACGGAATGCCTAGGTTCAGCAGCGCCTCGACCTCGGGGTTGCCGCGCGAGACTGCGTTGCCCACGATCACAAGGTCGGGCTGCGGCTGAAGTTGAGCGCCGTCGTAACCGGTGTAGGTGTCGATACCCAGATCTGCCAGCTGCTCGACCATCGGCGAGTAGAAGGCTTTGTCCGATCCTGTCACGCGGTGACCAAGCGACACCGCCAGCCGTGCGATGCCACCCATGAACGTGCCGCAGACGCCAATCAGGTGAATGTGGCTCACTCGATCAGGCCCCAAAGACAATATCAAACGCGATAAAGGCGATCACGAGGTAACCCGAGGCCAGCGCCAACGCAATTGCCCGTGTGGTCTGCAGTGTCAATCTCAATATCTGTGCTTGGACAGCAACCATCCAACCCATCAACAACAACCAGGGGAGTATGTAGCCCGCACCGGGATCGACCCCTTCAGGCAACGAGGCCAACCGCCACATCAGCGGCATAGCCGCGAGGTTGATGATCGCGCCGCTGCCACAAAAGGCAGAAAAAGCTTGGCAAAAGCGCTCTGGCACGCCAAAGACATTCAGCGTCAACGCCAACAGCACTGCGGTCAGCGCGAGGTCGAGCGTGCTGCGGCTCAAGGCGTTTGCAACATCGCCCCCAATCCCGCCAACCAAGACGTAGACGGTGGTGGCAAACGCCACAGCGACGAATAAACCACTTGTGCCAGCTGGCAAATCGGCCGGCGAGCGACGCAACAGCGCGATGCCAAGGTAGCAATTGAGCAGTGCCAGCATACTCACGCAGCCCTGACCCACAGGGGTGGTATGATGCAGCCCCTCTTTGGCCCGCTGAGATCGACGCGCTCCCCATGACCGAGCAGTACACACCGGGAGCGCCCTGCTCGCTCGCCAAACGCTTCCGCGGCTTTTTGCCTGTCGTTGTAGACGTCGAAACTGGCGGCTTCAATGCGGCAAGTGACGCGCTGCTTGAGATCGCCGCCGTGGTTATCGACATGGACGACGACGGCATGCTCCGTCCTGGCGCACACGTCTCGACCCACGTGATCCCCTTTGAAGGCGGCAACCTCGACCCCGCCTCGCTCGCGGTCAATAAGATTGATCCGTGGCACCCACTGCGCGCGGCACGCAGTGAACAGGACGCACTGGGCTATGTGTTTAAGCCAGTGCGCGAGGCCGTCAAAGCCGCGGGCTGTAACCGAGCGATTCTGGTTGGCCACAACGCTGCGTTCGATCAAGGGTTCTTGAATGCCGCGCTCGTGAGAACCGGGATCAAACGAAACCCCTTTCACCCCTTTAGCCATTTCGACACCGTGAGTTTGGCGGGATTGGCCTTTGGCCAAACCGTGCTGGCGCGCGCGGCTGCCGCCGCCGGCATTGAATGGGACAACGACGAGGCCCACTCGGCACTCTACGACACCCAAAAAACGGCGGAGCTGTTCTGCACCATCGTCAACAAATGGGAATCCGCGCACAGCGTTTGAGCCCTTCAGGCCGCGTTGTCCACCGTCTCCTGCACCAGGGTCTTGAGTTCGCCTGACGCGTGCATCTCGAGCGTGATGTCGCAGCCACCGATCAACTCGCCACCGATGTACACCTGCGGGAAAGTCGGCCAGTCGGCGAAGCGCGGCAGGTGTTCAAACACCTCGGGATCAGCAATCACATTGACGTAGGCGAATTCGCGCTCACATTGCTTGAGCGCGTCGACAGTGCGAGAAGAAAACCCACACATGGGCATGCCAGGTGTGCCTTTCATGTAAATGATCACGGGATTGGATTCGACTTGTTCTTTGATTTTCTCGAGGACGTCCATTTGATGCTCTCCGGGCCAGTCAGCAACGCTGCTGGCGATTTATTCATTGAAGTGTGAAAGGATCCTGTTAGCCGCCTGGCTCACCGGATGTGTTGTTGTAACCACAGTTCGAGCAGCGCGATGTGCCAGAGTTTACTGCCCTGCAAGCGCGTAAAGTGTTCATCGGGTTGATCGAGCAATATGTCGACGAATTGGCGCTGAAACAAGCCCCTCTCACGACTGACCTGACTGTTGAGGGTATCGCGCATGAAATCGAGCAATGGACCGCGGATAAATTTGAGCGCCGGCACCGGAAAATACGCCTTGCTGCGGTCGATTACCGCATCGGGCACGATCCCACGTGAGACCTGCTTGAGCACGCCTTTTCCGCCGCTAGCAAGCTTTAAGTGCGCGGGCATTCCAAGCGCGAGCTCGATTAATTCGTGATCGAGAAACGGCACCCGCGCCTCGAGACCAAAGGCCATGGTCATGTTGTCCACCCGCTTGACCGGGTCGTCGACAATCAGCGATGTCACGTCCATCGCCAGCACCCGGTTGAGGTACTCGCCATCGGAGAAGCCGTTCAGCACAGTTTCTATGTGCGCAGACGTGACGTCATTGGGCACGTGGTATCGCGGGTCGATCATCCGACACCACTCAGCGTGATCGCGGTCTAGGTAACGGTTTGCAAAGCGCGGCACGTCGGCCTCATCAGTTGCCTCGTGCATCTCGGGATACCAAAAATATCCTGCAAACACTTCGTCGGCGCCCTGACCGCTCTGCACCACTTTCACGTTCTGAGCAACTTGTTCACTGAGCAAATAAAACGCAACCGCATCTTGCGCGACCATGGGCTCGGCCATCGCTGCCACCGCTTCGGGCAGCCGCGAAAGCAGCGCGTCATTGGGCACGCGAAATTTGTGGTGCACAGTGCCATAGCGCTCTGCAACCATATCCGAATACTCGAACTCGTCGCCTCGCTCTTCCGGTTGATCGTCGAAGCCAACCGTGAAGGTTTGCAACCCTGTCGCACCTGCCTCGGCAAGCAGCGCGACCAACACACTCGAGTCCAATCCACCTGAGAGCAGCACACCCACTGGCACATCGGCGATGTCCAAACGCCGCTTGACCGCGAGACGCAGCGCGTCGCGCGTGGCCTCAACCCACTCTTCATCACTGCGGGCTGCAGCTGGCTTTGTGTGTGGGTGCCAGTAGCGTTGCAATTGCTCGTCGCCGCGCGCATCGATGCGTAGCCAGTGACCGGGCTGCAGTTTGCGCACGCCGTTTAACACCGTGCGCGGCGCCGGCACCGAAGCATGCAGCATGAATTGATTGTGCAGAGCCACCGGGTCGAGCGAGGTGTCGACGTCGCCCGCCGCCAAGAGCGCTTGCGGGTTGGATGCAAAACGCAACCGCTGACCGCGGCGGCTGAGATAGAGCGGCTTGATTCCCACGCGATCACGGGCGAGCAACAGCGACTTAGAACGGGGATCAAACAGTGCAAACGCAAACATGCCGGAGAGTCGCGCGACCACGCCCTCGCCCCATTGCAAGAAACCGCGCAGGATGACCTCGGTGTCACCACTAGAGTGGAAACTGTGTCCAAGTGCAATGAGTTCGTCGCGCAACGCGGGGTAGTTGTAAATCGCGCCGTTGAACACCAGCGACACGCCAGTGCCCGAATCCACCATGGGTTGCGCAGCGCGGTCGCTGAGATCAATTATCGACAGGCGCTGATGACCAAAACACGCCGGCCCGATTGCGTTAACACCATTGCCATCCGGACCCCGACTGGCAATCGCGGGCAGCATGCGCCGTACCGCATCGCGGTCAGCATCCTGCCCGTCGAAACGCACTTCACCGCAGATGCCACACATGAAAGCCACTCCAACCCGTCACGCGTTGCACGCCCTAGAGGTGCCGCGCGCAGTGCAACCAAAAAAAAACCGGCGCGCGAGCGCCGGTCAGTCTTACTGTCAATCGTCGCAGATCACGCGCCAGCGAATCGCGCCGAGACCTTCGCCCAATCCACCACATCCCACCAGGCTTTGATGTAGTCAGGACGCTTGTTCTGGTAACGCAAGTAGTAGGCGTGCTCCCAGACGTCCATACCCAACAGTGGCGTGCCTTGCTCATCTGCAACGTCCATCAGTGGGTTGTCTTGGTTGGGTGTCGAGGTCACAACGAGCTTGTCGCCCTGTTTGATCAACCACGCGAAGCCCGAACCGAAACGGGTGAGACCCGCCTGAGTCATGCGCTCTTTGAGCGCATCGAGTGAGCCGAACTCAGCGTCGATTGCGGCGCCGAGCTCTGCGCTCGCGCTGCTGCCGCCCTGACACATGGAGTTCCAGTAAATGATGTGGTTGTAGAAACCACCACCGTTATTGCGAACCGCTGCACCGTGCTCACCGGCTTTCGCCAGGATCGCTTCGAGCTCTTGGTCCGCCAAGGGCGTGTCATTCACTGCATTGAGGAAATTGTTGAAATACGTACGGTGGTGGCGATCGTAGTGGATCTCCATGGTCTGCGCGTCAATGGATTGATCCAACGCAGAATAGTCGTATGGCAGATCCGGAAATTCGAAAGACATCGAGGACTCCTCACATGAATAAGCATGGCGGCACAGGCGCGCCGACAGAACGGTAACCCCCTAAGTGTACCTTGGCGGAGCCGCAAAAAAAATGTGGTGGTGAACGCCGTTGCGCTCCCAAGCCGGTCAGTAGACCGTGTACTGCCAAACGCACAGCGTGTGACGCTCAACCCAACTGACATCCTATGGCCAGATCGGGGGGACTTGCATGCACTGCACACAGGCGTAAACTGGACTGTTTTTTCGCGATGGGTTGATTCCCGGGGGCTCCAATGAGCGCTTTGATGAACATCTACGCACGGCTGCCAATGGCCATCAGTCACGGTGAGGGCGCCTGGCTTTGGGACGACCAAGGCAAACGCTACCTCGACGGATTTGGCGGCATTGCGGTCACCGCGCTCGGCCACGCGCACCCTCGCATTGCGCGCGCCATTGCCGAGCAGGCGAGCCAGCTGCTCCACACATCTAATGTGTTCAACATCCCGCTGCAGCAGCAGGCCGGTGAGGCCCTGTGCGACATCGCTGAAATGGACGCCACCATATTTTGCAACTCCGGCGCCGAAGCCAACGAAGCTGCACTGAAGATTGCGCGTCTGCACGCGCGCACACGCGAGATCGACAACCCCAAAGTGATCGTGATGGAAAACAGCTTCCACGGGCGCACCTTGGCTACTTTGAGCGCGACCGGCAGCGCCAAGGTTCACGCGGGCTTTGCGCCGCTGGTCGACGGTTTTGTGCGGGTTCCATTTAACGACATCGGCGCCGTGAAAGCCGCGGCCGACGCGCACCCCGAGACCGTCGCCATATTGGTCGAGCCCATTCAAGGCGAAGGCGGCATTTGCCCACCTGCACCGGGCTATCTCGCAGCCCTTCGGGAGGTGTGCGACGCCAACGACTGGTTGTTGATGTTCGATGAGATTCAGTCTGGTATGGGCCGCACTGGCAAGTGGTTCGCCCACCAGCACGCAGGCATCAAACCGGATGTCATGAGCGTCGCCAAGGCGCTTGGAAACGGGTTTCCAGTTGGCGCCTGCCTCGCTCGCGGAAAGGCTGCCACCTTGATGCAGCCGGGCAACCACGGCACAACCTACGGCGGCAGTCCGCTTGCCTGCCGGGTTGTGCTCGAAGTGATCAACACCATTCGCGATGACAATCTGCTCGAACGCGCATCCGACCTTGGGAGGCTGATCACAAACACCTTGCGGCAGCAGCTCAGCGGCGCGCCCTCATTTAAAGAAGTCCGCGGCCAGGGCCTGATGATCGGTGTCGCCTTCGACACTGACCCGTCGCCGATATTGCACGCGGCCATTGCGGAAGGTCTGTTGCTGGTAGCCGCTGGCCAGAACACGTTGCGGTTGTTGCCGGCCTATACGCTGAGCGATGAGGATGCGCTGGAGATCGCCAACCGCCTTGCCCGCGCGGTGCTTCGCAAAACAGAGAGCCAGACATGAGCAAGCACTTTCTGCTCGACACCGACCTCGATGCTGCCACGTACAGATCCCTGCTTGAGCGCGCGCGTGAACTCAAAGCGCTGCAACGCGCCGGCACACCGCACCGCACACTGGACGGCAAAGTGCTGGCCATGATTTTCGAAAAATCCTCGACGAGAACCCGAGTGTCATTTGAAACCGGCATTTACCAGCTGGGCGGCATGGGCCTCTACTTGAGCACGCGCGACAGCCAACTCGGCCGCGGCGAACCCATCGCCGACACCGCGCGGGCGCTCAGTGAGATGGTCGACGCGATCATGATCCGCACCTTTGCGCAGGACACCGTTGAGCAGCTCGCTGAGCACGGGCGCGTTCCTGTGATCAACGGCTTGACCGACTCCTACCACCCCTGCCAGCTGCTGGCCGACATGCAAACTTGGTTCGACCGCCGCGGCGACATCCGTGGCGCGCGTGTCGCCTGGATTGGTGATGCGAACAACGTCTGCAACTCGTGGATGCTGGTCGCCAAACACCTTGGATTTGAGTTGCATATTGGCTGCCCGCCGGGCTTCGCTCCAGACCCCGATTTACTCAAACTCTGCGGTTCTTCTGTCACGGTCCACCAAGATCCAAGAGCCGCGATCGAGCAAGCAGACCTCGTGACCACAGATGTATTCTCGAGCATGGGCCAAGAGGAAGAAGCCGCGCAGCGCCTGTCTGCTTTTCGTGGCTACCAAGTCGACGACACCCTGATGCAGGGCGCGTCAAAAGACGCGCTGTTCATGCACTGCCTGCCTGCCCACCGTGGCGAAGAGGTCAGTGCAGAGGTCATCGATGGACCGCAGTCTGTTGTTTGGGAACAAGCCGGCAACCGTTTGCATGCGCAAAAGGCCCTGATGGAGCACTTGATGGCTTGAGGCCACGCCGCGTCGGGGCGCGGCCTACGGCACAGAGTTTGCGTTGCAGCGGAGCAAATTCACACGTTGCTCACGTCAAAGCCATGCAAACATCTCGATTCAAGGTTGTTGCGGTACATTTCGCCCTGAGCGCAGCTCTACTTGGCGCGCTGTTGTTGATCATGGTGTTTTTCTGGTACCCCAGCGGCCTGTTCGGTATTGCCGGCGGATGGCAGGGATTGCAGATCTTGGCGCCGATTGATCTCGTGCTCGGCCCGCTGTTGACGTTGATGTTCTACCGCGCCGGTAAAAAGGGCGCTTTTCGTGACCTCGCGATGATTGGCTGCGTTCAAATTGCCGCGCTGTCCTACGGCATGCACGCCGTGTACTCACAGCGACCAGTGGCCCTGGTGTTCGCAGAGGGTGCCTTTGTCGCCATGACACCGGGCGACGCTCAAGAGGCCAATGCGAAGCTGCTGTCGAAGGACTATCAACCCATTGACCCCTCAACACTGAGCCAAGCGCGTCCAGCGGTTGTCGTTGCGAGGCCAGTACCTCGAGAGGAAATGGGCAGTTACACCGCGTCGCTCTTTAACGACATGCCTGAACTCGCCTTCAGATCAGACCGTTTTGAACCGGTGTCTGACCACATCGAGCTGCTGACCAACGCTGCGATCGGTGAGACTGTCGACAGCGAAGCCGGGGTTATCGCGGTTTTACCGCTGAAGACAAAGTACGGCAAAGGCGAATTGCGGTTGAACCTCGAGTCCCAGCAGATCAACGCATTGAAGTTGCGTAATGACTCGACCAAACCTGCCACCGCTGCACTCAACAAACCCTGAGTTCGGTGCACAACGCGCAATTTTCTAAAAAAAAAATGTTACGCAACTCCCAAATGGGGGGTGACACTGTAGGCACACCTTATGTTGTGCACCGCACCATTCTGATTGCAATACTTCCTATTACGCATTGATTTTAAGATAGAAAAAAGCGTTTTTGCAGTGCAGATGCATTTCAAAAAACCCTCCCAGCACTGCACCACACTGATGCACCATGCGCCAAAATGGCACCCCATTTCCCGCTTGCCGAATACTCCCATTGTGGTAGTTTCTCGCCGTGACCGGCTCAAAAGCCAGTCAAATATTGTTATCGCGGATCACACGATCCGTGATCCTTATTAAGACCTTGTCCCTTCGAGAGAACTCCATGAAAACATTTACCAAAGCCGCCTTGGCAGTTGCCGCGTTCGGTGTTGTCGCAGGCAACGCGCAGGCCGGCACTCTTCAAGACGTGATGGCCAAAGGCCACGTGCAATGCGGTATCTCCACCGGTGTCCCAGGTTTCGCTTTCACTGATGACGCGGGCAACTGGCAGGGTTTTGACCCAGCAGTCTGCCAAGCTGTCGCTGCTGCCATCTTCGGCGATGCGAGTGCCGTGAAATACACCACCACCACCGGCAAGACCCGCTTCACCGCGCTCGCTTCAGGTGAAGTGGACATGCTGGCACGCAACACCACGTGGACTTTCAGCCGCGACACTGACCTCCAGTTCGAGTTCACAGGTGTGAACTACTACGACGGTCAAGGTTTCATGGTCTCTAAAGACCTCGGCGTGAGCAGCGCAAAAGACCTCGACGGCGCGTCAGTCTGCATCCAGACCGGCACCACCACCGAGCTCAACCTCGCTGACTTCTTCCGCTCCAATGGCATGAGCTACGAAGCTGTGCCAATTGAAACCAACGACGAAGCACGCACCAACTACACCGCTGGCCGTTGCGACATCTACACCACTGACGCATCTGGCTTGGCTGCGACTCGCTCAACTCTGGACGATCCTTCAGCGCACGTGATCATGCCTGAAATCATCTCCAAAGAGCCCCTCGGTCCTCTGGTTCGCCACGGCGATCACCAGTGGGGCGACGTGGTTCGCTGGGTACTCAACGCGCTGATCACAGCTGAAGAGCTCGGCGTGACCCAGGCAAACGTTGACGAAATGGCAGCTGGCACCAACAACCCAGAAATCAACCGTATGCTCGGCGCTGAAGGCGACCTCGGCGCGATGACTGGTCTGCCAAAGGACTTTGGTCACCAGGCAATCAAAGCCGTTGGTAACTACGGTGAAATTTTTGAGCGTTTCATCGGACCGAGCACGCCAATCGGCCTCGAGCGCGGCTTGAACGCACTGTGGACTCAGGGCGGCATCCTGTACTCACCGCCGTTCCGTTGATCATCACGGTTTTGTGCACTCTGCACACTTGATGTGAAACTGACAGGGGCCCGCCCGGGCCCCTGTTTTATTCAAGCTTCCTGCAAGGCGATTCTCTCGTGACCGACGCCACCGTTCTCACCAAACCCAGTGATGCGTTCTCCCTGACAAAGCTCTGGTACGACAAGAAGTACCGCAGCATCATCCTGCAGATGATCGCCATGGCGCTGTTGTTCGGCGCGATCTTCTACCTCGCAGGCAACGCTGTCAGCAACCTCGAAAAACTCGGCAAGACATTCGGATTTGATTTCCTCTGGGCCCCAGCGGGCTACGACATTAACCAGCGCCTGATCGAGTACGATTCGCGCAGCTCGCACTTTCGAGCTGGGTTGGTCGGACTGCTCAATACAATATTGATCGCGGTCTGCGGCATCATTCTCTCGACGATCATCGGCTTTGCGCTGGGTGTGATGCGGTTGTCGCCTAACTGGTTGGTCAATCGCCTGAGCTACTGTTACATCGAATTTGTCAGAAATGTGCCGGTGTTGGTGCACATTCTATTGATACACGGTGTCATCGTCACCACCCTGCCGCGCACCAAAGACGCGCTCAATTTTGGCGACAACTTTTTTCTGTCTAACCGCGGCTTTTTCACGCCCAAGCCGTTGGCAGAACCCCTCTTTTATGTTGTCACTGCGACCTTTGTCGCAGGCATTTTGTTCGCTTGGTACTACCGCCGCGGCGCCAGAATCAAGCAAGAGAAAACCGGTCAGCAATCACCTGTCTTCTGGGTCACGCTGGGCGCGATCATCGGCGCACCGATTGTCGCTTTCATCGTGACCGGCATGCCACTGAACTGGGAAATCCCGGAACTCAAAGGCTTCAACTTCAAAGGTGGGCTCGCACTCAAGCCTGAGTTCATCTCACTGTGGCTTGCGCTCTCGCTGTACACCGCCGCGTTTATCGGTGAAATCGTGCGAAGCGGTATTGAGGCTGTCAGCCACGGCCAAACCGAGGCTGCATCCGCCCTCGGGCTGCCGCGTGGTCGCACGCTCAACTTGGTGGTCATCCCGCAGGCGTTGCGCGTGATCATCCCACCGCTCAACAGCAATTACATGAACATCACCAAGAACTCGTCGCTTGCGATTGCGATCGGGTACATGGACGTGGTGGCAACCATCGGCGGCATCTCGCTCAACCAGACCGGCCGAGAAATGGAGTGCATGATCATCGTGTTGGGAATCTATCTGGCGCTGTCGCTGATGATTTCAAGCGTGATGAACTGGTACAACAACCGAATCAAGCTGGTCGAACGGTAGCTTCAGGAGCGACACTGACATGTCTGAACAACAGTATGCCCCTGGGACCCACCCAGACCTAAAGCCGCCAATTGGGCAGAGCGGCCTGCTTTTCTGGTTCCGGAAAAATTTGTTTTCCTCACCATTCAATACCCTGCTGACATTGACGACGCTGTACGTCCTGTATTTGGTGATTCCAGCGGCAACCAATTGGGCTTTTTTCGACGCCGTGTTTGTCGCCGATTCACGCGAACATTGCCGCGAGCTTGGGCAAGGCGCGTGTTGGGCATTTATCGACAACCGGATAGAGCAATTCACTTACGGCTTCTATCCGGTCGATGAGCGCTGGCGCGTGGTGCTGTGCTTTGCACTCTTCGTGCTCGCGATGCTCCCAATCCTCTGGGACAAGACACCGGCACGCCGCCAGATGCTGTGGTTCAGCCTCGCCTTCCCGTTTATTGGATACTGGTTGCTGGTCGGAGGCTATGGACTTGAGCCAGTTGAAACCACCCGCTTCGGCGGCTTTATGCTCACAATGGTCATTGGCATCACGGGCATTGCCTGCTCCATGCCCATTGGTATCGCACTCGCGCTCGGTCGGCAGTCCGATATGCCAATTATCCGCTGGCTGAGCACGTGTTTTATTGAGTTTATCCGAGGCGTGCCGCTGATCACGCTGTTGTTCGTCGCCTCAACGATGCTCAACTACTTCCTGCCCCCAGGTACAACCTTCGACCTGATCCTCCGCGTGTTGATCATGGTGACCTTGTTTTCATCGGCCTACATTGCCGAAGTGGTACGCGGCGGGCTGCAGGCGATACCCAAAGGCCAGGGCGAAGCCGCTGACGCGCTGGGGCTCAACTACGGCAAGAGCATGCGTTTTATCATCTTGCCGCAGGCCTTGAAAATTTCGATCCCGGGCATCGTCAACACCTTCATCGGGCTGTTCAAAGACACCACCTTGGTTGTCATCATTGGACTGCTTGACCCACTGGGCATCGGGCGCGCGTCGCTGTCCGATATCAAATGGGCTGGCCTCGCCGCCGAGGTCTACATCTTCGTTGCCTTCTTCTTCTTCATCTGTTGTTTCGGCATGTCGCGGTACTCGATCTACCTCGAAAACAAGCTGCACACTGGACACAAGCGCTAGGAATCCCGACACCATGAGTGACACAGCACAGAGCTCAATGACCATCTCAGACGACGTGATGATCACGATCAATGAGATGCACAAGTGGTACGGCGATTTTCACGTACTCAAGAACATCAATTTGTCGGTCAACCACGGCGAGCGCATCGTCATCTGCGGCCCGTCGGGCTCGGGCAAGTCGACGTTGATCCGGTGCATCAACCGCCTCGAAGAACACCAGCGCGGCGACATCATTGTCGACGGCACCACGTTGACCAACGACCTCAAGAACATCGAGCAGATCCGCCGCGAAGTGGGCATGGTGTTCCAGCACTTCAACCTCTTCCCGCACCTGACGGTGATGGAGAACTGCACGCTCGCGCCAATTTGGGTCCGCAAGATGCCCAAAGCAGAAGCCGAAGCCGTGGCGATGAAATACCTCGAGCGCGTCAAAATCCCAGACCAGGCGTTCAAATACCCGGGGCAGCTCTCGGGCGGTCAGCAGCAGCGAGTGGCAATCGCCCGATCGCTGTGCATGAACCCGAAGATCATGTTGTTCGACGAGCCCACCTCCGCGCTCGACCCCGAGATGATCAAGGAAGTTCTCGACGTCATGATCGAGCTCGCGCACGAAGGCATGACAATGATCTGCGTGACCCACGAAATGGGCTTTGCCAAGACGGTCGCCAACCGGGTCATTTTCATGGATGGCGGTGAGATCATCGAGCAGAACCCACCGTCTGAATTCTTCGAGAATCCTCAGAACGAACGCACCAAGTTGTTCTTGAGTCAGATTCTCGCGCACTGATCATGCGGCTTCGCCGGTCGCTGTGTGCGCTCGTTGCAGTATTGCTCGTGGCGTGCAGCCAGGACGTGAAGACCACTCTTCGCGCACCTGAGATCCTGTACGTGCTGCCCTTGGGTGACTCCATCACTCAAGCTGATCGGCACCATCAGAGCTACCGCTACCCGCTGTGGGTCTCACTCGTCCAGAACGGCGTGCAATTCGACTTCGTCGGCAGTCTCACCGAACATTCAAATGGCAAAGGTCCAGCCGTTGCAGAGGTAGATGGACGCGCTTTTGATCCAGACCACGAAGGCTACTGGGGATTGCGCGCAGACGAAGTGCTAGAGAAGCTGCGCGAGGCTGAGCAGCACTACCCGGTAGACATCGCCCTGGTTCACCTTGGCACCAATGACGTGTTGCAGGGGCAACCCATAGAATCGACCGTCCAAGAACTCAAAACCATCATTGAAACGCTGCGGACCAAAAACCCGAGCGTCAGCGTGTTGCTGGCTCGCCCGGGTCAAAGCACGTGGTCCAATGCCAAAGCGCTTCCAGAACTGGCCGAAGCCGTCAGTGAACTCGGCCCAGTGCTAGACAGCCCCACATCGCGGGTGATTGTGGTCCCAATCGACACCGTACTCACGCCCGACAAAACCTACGATGCACTCCACCCCAACCCCGAGGGTGAAAGCCTGATAGCAGAGGCCTTCTTTAAGGCCATGCTCGAAAACGGGCTGATTCCGCGCTGACCCAGCGATGGGTGTATGGCACCTTACTTGTATAGATTGGAAAGGTGCACTGACCAAGGTGCACCCAGTTACGCCATGTTTTTCGCTGTTCACCGTCCGGTGACTCAAAGCAATTGGCACCGCAGAGCCACATCAGGCTAAACCGCATTGACCCAAAACGGTTGTTAAACACCGATTTTGTGTTGATCCGTATTCTCGTGCACTCCTGGCGTTCTGATGATGTGACATTTGCTAAGATTCTGGCGGCACACTCAAACGGCGAAAGGCATGAGAAAGTTCACCACTTTGATAGTCTTGACGGCTTCCTGGCTAGCATGGTCAGGGCACTACGACGGCCTGTTGCTGTCCTTTGGTGCGGCCTCAGTGCTGTGTGTGTTCTACCTGCTCAATCGAATTGGGCTTGCCGCCCTTGATCCGCGCAGCGCCAAGACTTTTCTCAAGATGGTGCCGTACCTGCCCTGGTTGCTGCGCGAAATCATTAAGAGCAATATCGACGTCGCCAAAATCATTTGGCAGCCAAAAATATCAATTGACCCCGCTGTGCGCGAGATTCCAGCCACCCAAGAGACGGCATTGGGTCTGGTCACTTTTGCCAACTCTGTGACGCTCACACCTGGCACTTTGAGCATCAATGCAACACCCGGCTCACTGACAGTACATGCGCTGGAGGCCGCCGCATTTGACGGCGAAGGCTTTAGCGAAATGGACCGCCGAGTCACTGGATTGGAGAACTGAGATGTTCAGTGTTGCAATGATTGCCGTTCTGCTGACCATGCTTCTCGCACTCGCCAGAGCCTTGCTCGGACCAACCGTCTACGACCGTATTCTTGCCGTCAACAGTTTTGGCACAGCGGCCATCCTCTTTATCGCTGTGTTGGGTTTTCTCAGCGAGCGCCCCGAATTCCTCGACATCGCCTTGGTATACGCCTTGATCAACTACATCGGCACAGTCGCTGTGTTGAAATTTTTCAAATTTGGCGACCTCGGCCATGCCGACAACGCCGAGGACACACCATGAATGTGCTGGACATCATCAGCTGGGTACTAATTTTGATCGGGAGCTTCGCCTGCCTAACCGCTGGGCTGGGCCTGATTCGACTGCCAGACTTTTTTTGCCGCTCTCACGCCGGTGGCATCATGGACTCCCTCGGGATGGGCTGTTTATTTGCAGGCATGGCACTTCAATCTAGTAGTCCTTTGGTGCTGGTCAAACTGTTTTTCATCTACGGCTTTGTACTGTTGACAGGACCAGCGGCGATCCACGCGCTGGCTCGCGCTGCGCTTCACGCCGGGCTCAAGCCTCAACTTGGCAAAAGCACAGGGGGTGATGCATCGACGCGCTAATCAATTTCACCTTGCTCGCTATGCTGTTGGTTTTGAGTGTGGCACTGTTGCGCATCCGGGACCTCTTTACGGTCGCGATGCTGACAGGCATTTACAGCCTGGTGATTGCATGCTTTTTCATGCTGCAAGACGCTGTTGATGTGGCGTTCACTGAAGCTGCGGTCGGCGCCGGTATCACCACTGTACTTTTCTTGACCACGTTGTCGATGGTCGGACGTGAGGAAGCACCGATCAGCCGCATCAACCTGCCCGCGCTGGCCTGCGTTGCCGCCTGCGGCGCACTTCTGTTGTATGCGTCCCAAGACATGCCAGCCTGGGGAGACCCACAGGCACCTGTACACCAGCACGTGGCGCCGCGTTACATCACCGAATCCGCAGCCGAAGTTGGTCCACCCAATATTGTCACGTCAGTGCTCGCAAGTTATCGCAGCTACGACACCATGGGAGAAGTTGGCGTGGTGTTCACCGCGGCCATTGGCGTGTTGTTGCTGCTCGGAAACGGCGCGCGACGACGCGAGGACAACGAAGATGACGCGGAGGATCAACCGTGATCCAAAAACCCAGCTCCATGCGGGAAAACCCCATATTGCGGGGAGTCACCTCCATCACTTTGGGTCCGATACTGTTGTTTGCTTGGTACGTCCAATGGCACGGTGACTACGGCCCCGGCGGCGGATTCCAAGCCGGCGTGATCTTCGCTGCGGCAATCATTGCCTACGCCCTGATTTACGGGTTGGACCGCGCCCAGCATTTCATTCCACCCAAAGCGGCAGAGATCGGTGTCATGTCGGGTTGGCTCCTGTATATCGGCACTGGCGTTTTGAATATGTTGCTCGGCGCCAATTTTCTCGACTACGACGTGCTCGCAAGTGACCCGTTGCACGGCCAACACTACGGCATATTGGCAGTCGAGCTGGGCGTAGGTATCACCGTCGCGGCCGTCATGATCGTGTTGTTCTACGCCTTTGCAGGGAGGCGCCACCGGTGATCAGCTTGTTAAACTATTGGTTCGTTTTCGCACTGATGTTGATGGGTCTGTATGTGACCATCGCATCGAGCAACCTCGTCAAGAAAGTGGTTGGCCTGAATATTTTTCAGACCTCAGTCTTCATCTTCTTTATCTCCATGGGCAAAGTGGCTGACGGCACAGCGCCCATTCTCGATGAAGCCTACTCCAGCTACAGCAACCCTTTGCCGCACGTGCTAATCCTCACAGCGATCGTCGTCGGCGTGGCAACCACAGCATTGGCACTCGCGCTGATTGTGCGCATCAGAGAGGGATACGGATCAATTGAGGAGTCCTACATCCAGCAGCAAGATCGCGAGCAGTCACCATGAGTACACAACTGCCCATTTTGCAGCTGCTCTTCCCGCTCATTGCGGCACCCATTTGCTCAATGCTCTACAACCGCCAGTTGGCTTGGCTGTTGAGCGCAGTGGCCACCTGGGCCAGCTTGGCAACAGCAATCGCGCTGTATATAGCCACCGCTGACGGCGCCGAGCTCGTCTACGAACTCGGTGGCTGGGAAGCTCCCTGGGGTATCTCGGTCAACATCGACAGTCTCAATGCCCTGGTGTTGTTGTTAATAACAGGTATTGCGTCGGTATTGATATTTGCGTTCCCAGCCAGTCTCACTATCCAATGGCTGGGCACGCGTGCGCGCCTCTACTACACCGCCTACCTACTGTGCTTTGCGTCGCTAATTGGCATCACCATCACCGGCGATGCGTTCAATGTGTTCGTGTTTTTGGAAATCTCGTCACTGAGCACCTACGCACTTGTCGCTATGGGCCGCGACCGCCGTGCCCAAGTAGCCGCCTTTCGCTACCTGATCATGGGCACTGTCGGGGCCACATTTATACTGATCAGTGTTGGATTGCTTTATATGGCAACCGGCACACTCAACATGGCAGATCTCGCAACACGCATCCCGCAATTGCATGACAACAAGGTCGTGCGAGCGGCTTTTGGCTTTTTCATCATTGGCGCCGGTGTCAAAGTTGCGATGTTCCCCATGCACTTTTGGTTGCCAGGTGCCTACCAATACGCACCGTCAATCGCCAGCGCCTTCCTCGCAGCCACCGCAACCAAAGTGGCCGTGTATGTGATGCTCAGGTTTATCTTCGGCGTCTTTGGTGCAGAACTGTTCTTCGAAGTGCTTCTGCTCGACCAAGTGTTCCTGCTGCTTGCCATTGTCGGCATTGTGGTGGGCTCGCTGGCAGCTCTCTATCAGGACGATATCAAAGGGGTTCTGGCTTATTCATCAGTCGCCCAGCTCTCCTACATGGTGCTTGGTATCGCGGTGGGATCGGCTGCGGGTCTGACCGCAGCAGTGGTGCACATCTTTAATCACGGCTTGATCAAGGCGGCACTGTTTGCAGTGCTCGCGGGCATTTTCGTGCGGTTTCAGTGCACCCGACTGTCTGAACTGCAAGGGCTTGGCAAATACGCGCCGTGGACTGTCGGTGCATTTGGCATCGGCGCGATGAGCTTGATTGGCATTCCGGGCACAGCCGGCTTTATTTCAAAGTGGTATTTGCTCTTGTCGGTTCTCGAACACCACTGGTGGTTCGTCGCGCTGGTGATCATCGCATCGTCTTTGTTGGCACTGGCCTACATGTGGCGTGTGATCGACGTGCTGTGGCTCAGAGAGCCAACGCAATTGGTCACAGAACGTGGCGCCGAAGCGCCGCTGCACATGCTGATTCCGGCTTGGGTACTCGCCGGCGCAAACTTCTTCTTTGGTATTGATACCACCGTCACCCTCGGTGCAGCAGGACGCGCCGTGGCGTCTCTACTCGGAGTCAGCTCATGAGTAATACGGTTCCTGCGCTCGCGATCTGCCTGCCACTACTCGGTGCCTTGCTGGTGTTGGCCAACCGGCACCGACCAAACATTCGAGATGGCATCAGTCTGGTCACCACTGTGCTGCTGTTTCTGCTCGTGTTGTCTCTCTATGGCCCGGTGATCGCGGGCGAGGAACCAGGCTGGCGATTTATCGCGCCCATTCCGGGCTTGTCGATGGGCTTTCGAGTCGAGCCACTGGGATTGATGTTCGCAACTGTGGCCTCGGGCCTCTGGATCATCACAACCGTCTACGCCATTGGCTATATGCGACGGAACAAAGAAAAACGGCACACCATGTTTTTCTTTTGTTTTGCCGTCGCCATTGCCGCTGCAATGGGGGTCGCGTTCTCGGCAGATTTGCTCACGCTGTTTGTTTTTTATGAGGCGCTCACACTCTCGACCTACCCCCTGGTCGCGCACAAACAAACCAAAGAGGCGCGCCGAGGCGCAAAAATCTACCTCGCATTCTTGCTCTCTACTTCAATTGGTTTGTTGTTGGTAGCCATCATTGCAACCTACGCGGCAGCTGGCACCTTGCAGTTCACACTCGGCGGTGTGCTCGAGGACAAGCTGAGCACAACCGCTTTAACCGTGTTGGTCTGTCTCTTTGCCTTCGGCATCGGCAAGGCGGCGTTGATGCCCGTACACCGTTGGCTGCCGTCAGCCATGGTGGCGCCAACACCCGTCAGTGCGTTACTGCACGCCGTCGCGGTGGTCAAAGCCGGCGTGTTCACCGTGGTTAAAGTGGTGGTGTACATCATTGGTGTGGACAATCTCGCCGCAACCGGCGCTGGCGACATTGTGCTTTGGACCGCGGCCATTACGCTGACACTTGCCTCTGTGGTCGCCATTCGAAAAGACAACCTCAAAGCACGCTTGGCATACTCCACTGTGGCGCAGCTCGCCTACGTCGTGCTCGGCGCCATGCTCGCCAACAGCGCGGGTTTACTTGGCGCAAGCATGCAAATCCCAATGCATGCGATGGGTAAAATCACCCTGTTCTTCTGTGCTGGCAGTATTTACGTCGCCACCCACAAGACAGAGATCAGCCAACTCGACGGGCTGGGACACCGCATGCCTTTCACCTTTGCCGCATTCTTTATCGGCTCGGTGAGCATCATCGGATTGCCGCCAATGGGCGGGGCCTGGAGTAAGTGGTTCTTGCTCATGGGTACAGCCGATGCACAACAGTGGATTTTGATGGGACTGCTGTTGCTGTCTTCTCTGCTGAATATTGCGTACCTATTGCCCATTGTTGGACGTGGGTTTTTCAGGCCACTCCCCGCAGACGAAGCCGCGCGCTTACCAGCGGGTGTGATCGAAGAATCGCCGATGACGTGTGTGATTCCTCTGAGTCTCACCGCGACAGGTTGCGTTGCGTTGTTCTTGTACGCAGACACCATTCACGATTTTCTCATCCCCTTGTTTCCGTAGGGCAGCACGATGACGCAACAACAAGACAAGTACACGTGGTTCGACAAACCTGCAAACGTCAAAAAAATCATTGTCGCGCTGTGCGTGGTTTGCGCGCTGCTGTTTATCGCGGATTTTTTCTATCACAAGCACGCTCATTTTGGCATTGAGAAAGTGTTCGGGTTTTACGCCATATACGGTTTCGTGATGTGCGTGCTACTCGTTCTCGCCGCCAAAGTGATGCGCGTGCTGCTGATGCGCGACGAGGACTACTATGATTGAGGGCCTCAATCCCGCACTGATCCTGATTTTCGGTGCCCTGCTCGTTCCACTGTTCCCACATCCGTGGCGGACGGCCTATGTGGTGTTCCTGCCGCTTCTGTCAATGCTGCAGCTGGTGTTACACCCCTTGGGCACCTTTGCCGAGGTGCCGTTGTACGGCATGGTGCTCGAGACCTTCAGAGTCGATAACCTGAGCTTCATTTTCGGCCTGATTTTCCACATCGCGGCAGTGCTTGGCGTGATTTACGCCATACACGACGACGACCCGGTACACCCCACAGCAGGCTTGATGTACGCCGGCGCGGCAGTGGGCGCCGCGTTCGCAGGTGACCTTGTAACGCTGTTCATCTACTGGGAACTGACCGCCATCTCGTCGGTGTTTTTGATTTGGGCCCGTCGCACGGAGTCGGCATTCAAGGCCGGTATGCGCTACCTCATCATCCAAATTGGATCTGGTGTGATCCTGCTCGCCGGACTGGTGTTGCATTTCAGTGAAACAGGGTCAATCACGTTTGGCGAGATGAGCCTCGATACCATCGGCGGAAAATTAATTTTCCTCGCCTTCGGGATCAAGTGTGCGTTTCCTTTCTTGCACAACTGGTTGCAGGACACCTATCCCGAAGCGACGGCAAGCGGCACTGTATTGCTTTCGGCATTTACAACCAAACTCGCTGTCTACGCGCTGGCACGCGGCTACGCTGGCAACGACATACTCATTTGGATTGGTGCGATCATGACCGCCTTTCCAATTTTCTATGCAGTGATCGAAAACGACTTGCGTCGGGTGCTCGCCTACAGCCTCAACAATCAGCTCGGCTTCATGGTTGTGGCAATCGGCATTGGAAGCCCGCTCGCACTCAACGGCGCCGCCGCCCACGCTTTTTGCCACATTCTCTACAAAGCCTTGCTGTTTATGAGCATGGGCGCGGTGTTGCTGCGCACCGGCACGTGCAAGGGATCTGAGCTTGGCGGTCTGTACAAGTCGATGCCCTTCACTACCGTGTGTTGCATCATAGGCGCGGCTTCCATCTCAGCCTTTCCGTTGTTCAGCGGATTTGTCTCAAAGTCCATGATCGTCTCGGCAGTGGCAAGCGAACACCTAACTCTGGTGTGGCTGATGCTGATTTTTGCCTCGGCTGGCGTGTTTCATCACTCGGGAATCAAAATCCCCTACTTCGCCTTTTTTGCTCACGACAGCGGCATTCGCTGCGAGGAAGCGCCCATTAGCATGCGTATCGCAATGGGCATCACCGCAGCGCTCTGCATCGGTATCGGAGTTTTCCCAGGTGCCTTGTACGCGATCTTGCCGTACCCGGTGGACTACGTCCCATACACCGTGGCACACGTGATCACGCAACTTCAGCTGCTGATGTATTCAGCGCTGGCCTTTACCGTCATGATGCTGTGGAAGATTTATCCACCAGAGCTGCGTTCAACGGTTCTCGACACAGATTGGCTCTACCGCCGTGCACTCGCGCGCACGGTGCCACGTGCACTAGACGCCGTTTTTGAACGCATCCATTCGTTGCAAGCAGTCGCGCTCTACAACACCATCATCACGGTCAAGCGAGCCGGCAACGCGTTCGCACGCAGTGCACTGGCGCGCGACAACACCAGCACTAGTATGGTGACTTGGGTATTGCTGGCTCTGGCCGTCAGTATTGCGTGGGGGCTGCGCGGTTGAAACGCCTCGTCAGCCCAGTCCGAGTTCCCGCGCTCGCAGCATCAACCGTGGCCGATTGTCGACGCTAAAGGCACGCATGATGTGGGACACATGGTTTTTAACCGTGCCTTCAGCAATACCCAGCGCGTTTGCGATGTCCCGATTAGTTTGACCCTCGAGAACACGCGCCAGGATGTGCTGGCGCCGAGCAGACAACATCACAGGGAAATGTTCAGGCAACGTCACTTGAGCTGGCGTGTTCACACTGCGCTGGACCGGATAAACCGTTCCCCCTTCGAGCAATTTTTCCACTGCTGACAACAACGACGGCAGCACCGCCCGCTTGCCGACAAAACCCTCGATACCGGCCGCACGGGCGGCATCGAGAGTCTGTTTGGATTCGTCTTGGGAAAACAGCAAAATGGGCGCGCCGGGTACGTGAGCACGCACCGCATCGAATTCACGGCTCTCGCGTGTTCCAGACGCCACCGCGTCAACAATAAGCAAGCCGTAGGTAGTGCATGACGCTTTGACTCTCGCCTCGGCCAGGGACGTCACCACATCAACCGACACGACCGCGACCAACGAATGCAGCGTTGAGACCAACGCCTGTTGAACGATCGGAAAGCGCTCAACAATCAAGACGCGAATGCCGCCAGAACTGTTCACAGCATCGCGCCGATACGAACAGCCGAATTGAGCAGCCGACACCTCAATGGTGCAAAGCCTAAAGAGCACACAGACGTCGAATGGGTGGCATCAATAGCGTCGATCGGTGTTGAGTTCAGATCACAGCGCCGAGGGGACTGTCGTCCGGAAGGCACCACATTGACCGCATCTTGTGCGGTGCACAACATCAATTCCACAGCGTTACGGTGAACGCGCAATTTTCTCATAAGCAGAGTCTCTATACCGGCTGTACTAACAAGATCACTTCAATTGTCGACACTTTTGCAGCACTTCACGACTGTTTGACACTATATAAACGTCCAATACAAAAGATTATGTGACGTTTTTATCGACTTTCGGTGCGTTTCCGGCAAGAATTCTGCGAGCAATTGACGTTAAGCCATCAGGATCTTTTCGCGCAGATACGTACATCTGCACACCATCAAGGTCATCCCGAAGCGCTTGCCATATTGCACCCGCGCAATGCGCTCGCACCCCACTGATACCTGTGTTCTAAGCGCCACCGCTATGCGTTGGCTGCTCAATCCAAGGAGCAAGAATGTCCACGAAGACCGTCACCGTAACAGACTCCGCATCCGGTACATCAGCCGAGTTGCCAGTGGTCGAAGGATCGGTTGGTCGCAACGCGATCGACGTCCGAACGCTGGCCAAACAAGCCGGCTATTTCACTTACGACCCAGGCTTCGCGGCCACTGCATCGTGCAGCAGTTCAATTACCTATATCGATGGCGAACAAGGCATTTTGCTGCACCGCGGCTACCCGATAGAGCAGCTGTCAACTCAATCCTCGTACCTCGAAGTCTGTTATCTGCTCCTCAATGGTGAATTGCCAAACTCTGCAGAAGCCGACGACTTTGAAAACATTATCAAGAACCACACGATGGTCCACGAGAACATCGGTCGGTTCATGCAGGGCTTTCGCTACGACGCGCACCCGATGGCGATGTTGTCAGCAACGGTTGCCGCTCTCGCATCTTTTTACCACGACTCGATCGACATCAACGACCCAGAGCACCGCCAAATCACTGCGCACCGCTTGATCGCGAAAATGCCGACTCTCGCGTCTTACTGCTACAAGCACTACCGCGGTCAGCCTTTCGTCTACCCGGTCAACAACCTGAGCTACACCGAAAACTTCCTTCACTTGATGTTTGCGGTTCCGGCAGAAGACTACACGCCGTCGCCAGCGGCTGTGCGTGCCATGGAAACCTTGCTGATCTTGCACGCTGATCACGAGCAGAACGCCTCGACATCGACCGTTCGCCTAGCTGGCAGCTCCGGCGCAAATCCGTTTGCGTCCATTGCAGCCGGCATTGCGTGCTTGTGGGGCCCGGCGCACGGCGGTGCGAATGAAGCTGTGATGAACATGCTCGATGACATCATGAAAAGTGGTGAGACCATTGAGAGCACCATCGCGCGTGCAAAAGACAAGAACGACCCGTTCCGTTTGATGGGATTCGGACACCGTGTCTACAAGAACTATGACCCGCGTGCCACTTGCATCCAGGGTGTGTGCCACGACTTGCTCGACGAGCTCGGTGGTGATCAACCGCTGTTCCAACTCGCACGCGAACTCGAAGAAGCCGTGCTCGCAGACGACTACTTCAAAGAGCGCAAGCTGTTCCCCAACGTCGATTTTTACTCCGGCATCATTCTGCGTGCGCTGAACATTCCAATGAACATGTTCACCGTGATGTTCGCCATGGCGCGGACTGTCGGCTGGATTGCGCATTGGCAAGAGATGCACACCGACCCACACTTTCGCATTGGTCGTCCGCAGCAAATCTACACTGGAGCCACACGTCGAGACTATCCCGGCAGTTAACGGCGTCGCACCAGAGGACACCGGACTCCTGCTCGCAGGTGTCCGGTTTTTTTTGCTTTGAACACTCACAGTTCTGCACGTAGAAACCCTGATATCAGGCCGAGATGCGGAACTGTGCCATACACTGCCAATCCGAGACTGAAGACTCATCGGAGTGGCTTAACATGCGAACACTCATTCACCGTGGAGCACTGGTTGCGTTGGCTCTTGCTGCTGCAACCTCGCTATCACACGCTAGGTCTTTAAACGGCTTTGATCTCGAGGGCGCGAGCATACCGCCGACCGAGATTCACCACGGCGGCCCACCACGCGACGGCATTCCCGCAATAGACGCGCCGACCTTTGTCAGCGTTTCGCAAGTGGATTTTCTCAGCGACACTGACCGCGTATTGGGCATCGACATCGACGGCGTCCAGCGCGCCTACCCCATTTCAATTTTGAATTGGCACGAAGTCGTCAATGACACAATCAACGACCGTCCCGTGATTGTGAGCTTCTGCCCACTGTGCGGAACGGGCGTGGTGTTTGACGGTGATATTGGCGGCGAGGCCAACACATTCGGCGTCTCCGGACTGTTGTACAACAGCGATGTCTTGCTGTACGACAGGAACACTGAAAGCCTGTGGTCTCAAATACGCGCTGAGTCGGTCGCTGGACCCTCACAAGGCACGAAACTCGACTTGTTGCCCGTCACCCACACAAGCTGGGCTGACTGGCGTCAACGCCACCCAGGCACCGAGGTGCTCAGCACTGACACGGGGTTCGGCCGCAATTACACGCGGGACCCTTACACAGGTTACTACACCAGCGAACAAATCATGTTCCCCGTCTCGGCGACAAGCCGACGCTATCACCCAAAGGAACAGGTTCTGGGCCTCGCCCACGGTGGCGAGCATCGGGCATGGCCGTTCAACGAACTGTCAAAGACCGAGGCCACACACATTGAAGACACACTCTCCGGTACGGATCTGATTGTCCGTTTTGATCCTGAACACCAAACGGCGAGCGTGTTCACCGCAGACGGCACCGAGCTGCCTGGCGTTGTGAGTTTTTGGTTCGCCTGGTACGCCTTTCACCCTGAATCGAGTGTGTATACAGCAATACAGTGAGTTCGAATGCCCCACAGCACGCCTGGGCTTGAACAGCTAGGCGGCGTCAGCAGTCAATAGACGGCATAGCGCTCGCCAACTCAGTAAAATGCAGGTGTGGCGCGCTGCGTGAGCGCGTGCGCCGTCGAGTGCCTCAACGCCTGGGTGCGGTACAGTGCCGCCCTCTCTTGAGCCCACCCACGATTCCACATGGTTGCACAGTGATATAGCACTGTCACTGGGCGCACCTTCGCACGCCTCAGTCATCATCGACGCCGAGGCGATACACACGGAGCAGCCACGTCCGTGAAAGCGGATTTGTTCAATTCTCGATTCAACTTGAACCACACCCACTTCGATGTCGTCACCACAGCGCGGGTTACTGCCGCGTTCGCGCTGCATGCCTTCCTCAAGCGACCCTTTATTGCGCGGGTTTCGAAAGTGATCGAGCAACACCTCTCGGTACAGGCCCTTGTCCATCATCTCACCCCGAACACGTCTATGACATTTTCAACCGCGCTGACTAAGGCATCAACGTCGGTATCGTCGTTATATAATGCAAAGCTGGCACGCACGGTGGCATCGACACCAAGTGCTTGCATCAGCGGCTGACAGCAATGGTGCCCTGCGCGCACTGCTACCCCAAGCTCACCTGCTATTTGTCCAACATCGTGTGGGTGAACACCGTCGAGATTGAAAGACACGATGCCATGATCACGTTCAGGTGCGTCCAAGGCCAACACCGAAACACCGCGGAGTTGCGCCAGCGCCTCCGAGGCGCTGTGTGTGAGCGCGGCAACATGGGACTCAACTCGGTCAATGCCAGCGTCAGACAAGTAATCTGCGGCAGCTGCCATGGCAACTGCGCCGACCAAATTTGGTGAGCCGGCTTCAAGTTTTGACGGCAACGCTGCCCACACTGGTTGCTCTGCTGTTGCAAGATCAACCATGCCGCCACCGACCAGTAACGGTTCAGTACACTCCAACACGCTGCGACGGGCGAGCAGCACACCGATGCCTGTGGGCCCACTCATTTTGTGCGCTGAGGCCACAACCGCATCACAACCCCAGGTTGCCAAATCAATTCGTTGGTGGCCGATTGCCTGCGCGGCATCCACGACCACAAGAGCGCCAACGGCATGGGCACGCGCGGCGATTTCTGAAACTGGCAGCGCCACCCCCAGCACATTGGATACCGCAGTGATCGCCACCAGCTTCACACGCGGATGCAAATCATCAAACTGCGTAGCGTCGATTGTTTGATCGGTGTTAAGCGGCACCACACGAAGCGTTGCGCCGACGCGTTCACAAACGCGTTTCCAGGGCAAATAGTTTGCGTGGTGCTCGAGCGTCGTCACCCACACTTCATCGCCGGGCACGAGTACGGATTGCAACCACCCCTCAGCCAGCAAATTGAGCGATTCCGTCGCAGAACGTGTAAAGACAAGGCAATCATCTTCACGCCCACCAAGAAATCGGTGCAAGGTGCTTCGCGCCGCCTCATAGGCATCCGTGGCCCGCTCAGCAGCGGGATACAAGCCACGGTGAATTGGCCCGTAGTCCTCACTCAATACCCGGCGACTCGCCTCAACGACGGCACTGGGCTTCAACGCCGTAGCGGCGGAATCCAGATAATGCAACTGCGGATTTTCTAAGAGCTGGGGAAAATCATGTCGCCAAGGGCTTGCCAGGGATTCCACCACGCTATGGCTCCAACAAATCCCGCATGCGGCGCCCGCTGCCACCCCGCAAATGCAGCGTAATTTCACTGACCACGCTCAATGCGATTTCCGCCGGCGTGCGCGCACCGAGATCCAGACCACAGGGCGCCATGACACGCGAGAGTGCGTCCTCATCGAGACCGCTCTCACGCAAATACTCCAAAACCAGCCGTGCACGCTTGCGACTGGCGATCAGCGAGATGAAGCCTGCACCCGAGTCAAGCGCACGGGTCATCGACTCGTGGTCACCTTTGTGCTGAGTCGCGACGACAACGTAGTCGTCGCTATGAGGATTGAGTTTGGTGTAATCGAGGTCATCAGTGATGCGCTCGAGTGCGTCCGGAAATTTGTCTTCAATGGCCAGAGGATCGTTGACAATCACTCGAAAACCGAGCGCGTGTGCAAACCGGCACAAGTGTTCGGCAACCTCACCGTGTCCCATGATCCAAAGACACCGCTGGCGTTGCACAGGTTCTACATACACACGCATACTCCCGCCGCATGGCATTCCGACGCCGAGCACTTCGTCGTCAAGGTCAATATCAATGATTGTCGTCTGTCCACAGTCGAGCGCTTCCACCGCCGCGTGACACGCCGTGGACTCAGCGCAGCCACCGCCCACCCAACCGGTGATGACGTCGCCGTCCGCACTGATCACAGCCTTCGATCCAGTCTTGGCTGACGACGAGCCCGTTACGTCAACGACCGTCGCCACCGCGTACGGAGTGTTAGCATCACGCAATGCGCGCAAGTGATCGATAAAATCCATGTGCTATTTCTCTAGCGCCTCAAGAAAGGCCCGGTAGTCGGCCGGCGTGTCAATATCATGCACGACCCCGGGGTCGTCAACCGGAACACACTCCACACCATCAGGTGAACCTGCAAAAAGTTCTCGGGCGGAGCTGACTTCGCCCCGACACAAAGCGCGATACCAACGCTGGCTCAATACACGCGGGTTGCCCCAGGTGCCGCGGTAAGTGGGCACCCAAGCGTCTGCGTGCGGCGCTGTCTGCACCGCTTGGTACAAGGCCGCTAGGGTTTGTGCTTTAAGCTGCGGCAAATCGGCAAGTATCACCATGCAAGCATGCGGCTCACTTCCGATCGCGTCTAGCGCCACCCGCAATGAGCTCTGTTGACCGTCGGCGTACTGATTGTTCACCACAAACGGCAGGCCGGCCGCACACACGATTGGTGCACTGTCTTGCAAACGGTAACCCAACGCTACCACGACCGGGTCCAAGCCACTTGCAGCTAACAAATCAATACTGCGCTGTAGCAGCGAGCGCCCTTGAACGGGCAACAACAGCTTGTTGGTTTCGCCCATGCGTTGCGATTGGCCGGCAGCGAGTAACACACCGGCCACTGATACCGCGTTTTGGTGTTTCACTGCTGTCATTGCACCACTGTCAGTTGCGCTTGGCGTTTGACTGGCATGCGGTTGTCACGCGGGGTTGCAAGCAATTGCGCCAAGTCCTCAAGCGCTGCGAGGTTGTGCACGCGACGAAAATCATCCACATGCGGCAGCAGTGCACGGGCACCTTGCGCGAGTGCCTGGTATTTGTCGTACCGCAACAAGGGGTTGAGCCATATCACCCGTTTTGCGCTGCGAGACAAACGCTCCGCCTCAACGGCGAGCAGCGCACTGTCGTCGCGCTCAAGGCCATCGGTAATCAACAATACAACTGCGCCCTGTGACAACACGCGGCGCGACCAATCCCGGTTAAACCGCAACAGGCAATCTGCGATACGTGTGCCGCCGTTCCAATCGCACACTTGCTGCGACACGGAATCCAAAGCGTCATCGACATCCCGCTGGACCAAAGACCGCGATATGTTGGTCAACCGGGTGCCAAACACAAAACTGTGCACACGGCGTTGATCTCTTGTCAGTGCGTGCAAAAAATGCAGCATCATGCGGGAATACTGCGCCATAGAACCCGAGATATCACACAGCGCCACCACCGCAGGCTCACGCTTGCGGCGCTGGCGAGTGGCCAAGGTAATGCCACAATCAGGTCGCTTTGCCAACGCGCGCATTGAAGCACGTAAATCAATATTCCGCCCGGGACCAGAGCGGTATCTGCGGGTCAATTGCGGGCGCACGCCCAAGTCCATTCGCGCGATCGCACGACGCGCGGCGAGCACTTCTTGTTGACTCATGGATTCGAAATCTTGGTGCTGAAGGGTTTCTTGATCTGACCACGTCAGCGTTGAGCGGTGCTCAAGAATTTCTTCTTCAGGCACTTCCCGGCTCGCCGCGCTACCGGCATTGAGCGCATCGGCCAGTCTTTGCTTGAGCTTGTCAGCTTCATCAGATGTCGGCACACGCAATTGCGGCAACATCAGAGACATCATGCGTTCGAGCAATTGGGGGTTTCGCCAAAACACATGGAAAGCTTGGTCAAAAATGGCCTGATGTTCGCGGCGTGTGATAAAACACGCCGACAACGCCCAGTAGAGGTCGAGCCTCGACCGCAACCCCACGGCCGTCAGCGCCGATGCCGCGTGAAGCAACGCACCCGGCCCAACCGGCACACCCACTTCACGCAACACCCGAGCGAAATGCATGAGATTCGCGGCGAGTTCGCCGCCATGCTGACCTGGCAACTGCGGTAATCGGTGTGATTGCAGCCCGTTTGTCACTGCCCTTCCCGCGACATTTCCATACGAATCTGCTCAAGTACACTCGCGGCCTCTGTGCCACGCAAGCGCGCCACATCGTCCTGGTATTTCAACAACGCACCGACTGATTGGTCTATCACGGCAGGATCAAGTGACACCACGTCGAGCTGCGTGAGTGCATGAGCCCAATCAAGTGTTTCGGCAATACCCGGTGATTTAAACAAATCCATGCCACGCAAGCTGTGTACGAAGGCGACGATCTCTGAGCTGAGCTTATCGGGTAGGTCAGGCGCTTTGCGACGCAGAATGTCGCGTTCACGTTCCGCACTCGGGTAATCCACCCAATGGTAAAAACAACGCCGCTTGATCGCGTCGTGGATTTCTCGCGTGCGATTCGATGTGACCAGTACAATTGGCGGTGTTTTCGCCTTGACGGTTCCCATTTCGGGAATGGTCATTTGAAATTCGGATAGCACCTCGAGCAAGAAGGCTTCGAAAGGCTCGTCGGCGCGGTCGAGCTCATCAATCAAAAGCACTGCTTGCTCCGCGCCTGCTGGTTGCAAGGCCTCGAGCAGAGGCCGCCGCGTGAGAAAAGCGTCGCTGTAGAGCCGTTCACGCAGACCAGCCGTCTCACTCTGACCCGCTTCGGCCAAACGGATCTCCATCATTTGAGCGGGGTAGTTCCACTCGTAGGCGGCTGTGCCGATGTCCAAGCCTTCATAACACTGCAAACGCACCAACGGGGAACCGGTCGCGGCCGCCACCACTTTGGCAATCTCAGTCTTGCCAACCCCCGCGTCCCCCTCTAGAAAGAGCGGTCGGCCGAGCGACAAACTCAGAAACAAAGAGGTCGCCAGCGAGCGGTCTGCAATGTAGTCGTGGGCACTGAGCATCGCCAGTGTGCCGTCGACATCAGTTGGCATTGAAGGTGTCATGGTGCGCTTCCAATGAAAAAAAAGGCCCGTTACCGGCACAGTAACGGGCCGAGCCAAGGGCGTTGATGTCAGCAGGCGGCGACCGCCCTCTTGGTCATCACGCCAACGAGGTTTGCACGGTATGCCGCGCTTGCATGGATATCCTCGTTGAGGTTGTCAGAGTCAACAGACAGGCCCTCGAGCGCTGCGGCGGAAAAATCCGCAGACAAAGCCTGCTCAAAACTGTCAGCTCGGAACACGCTGGCAGCCGCCCCCGTCACAGCAACCCGAATACCCTCGGCGGATTGAGCAACCATAACACCGACAACGGCGTAGCGAGAGGCGGGATTTGGGAATTTCCGGTACGCAGCCTTGAGCGGAATGGGAAAGCTCACAGAGACCACAAGCTCGTCTTCTTCTAGCGCCGTCTCAAACACATCCAAAAAGAAATCATCCGCAGCAATGGATCGCTTATTGGTGTTCACCGTGGCGTTGAGGCCAACAACCGCAGCAGGGTAATCTGCTGCGGGGTCAGCATTGGCAATAGAACCGCCGATGGTGCCACGGTTTCGCACCATGGGATCGCCGATACCACTTGCGAGTGCCGCAAGAGCGGGAATCGCAGCTTGCACGTCAGAGTTGGATGCCACCGCAGCGTGGGTTGTCATTGCCCCAACTACGATGGTGTCGCCGTCGCGACTGACACCGACAAGTTCGCTTGCGCCAGCGAGGTCCACTAGGGTGTCGGGCGTTGCCAGCATTTGCTTCATGGTCGGCAACAGGGTCATACCACCAGCGAGAAATTTGCCGTCATCAGCGCCATTGAGTGCGACTAAAGCCTCATCGACAGAGCCGGCCTTACGATAGTTAAAAGCTTCCATGGTTGCTCTCCTCAGGCGTTTTTCGCGTTCATGATTGACCACACCTTGTGTGCGGTGACTGGCATATCGATGTGCTTGACACCGAAGTCGCCCAACGCGTTGATCACGGCGTTGACAACAGCTGGCGGCGAACCGATTGCACCTGCTTCACCACAGCCTTTGACGCCAAGTGGGTTGTGGGTACAGGCCGTGACATGGTTACTCACTGTCACATTCGGCAAGTCATCGGCGCGCGGCATGCAGTAATCCATGTAACTGCCTGTGACAAGTTGCCCGTTGCTGTCGTAAACCGCGCCCTCCATCAAGGCCTGGCCCACACCCTGAGCGACACCACCGTGTACCTGGCCCTCGACAATCATCGGATTGATGATGTTGCCAAAATCGTCCGATGCGTGAAAATCGACAATGTCGATTACACCGGTCTCTTTGTCTATTTCAACTTCACAAATGTACGCGCCAGCTGGAAAGGTGAAGTTCTTGGGGTCGTAGAACGCCGTTTCCTCCAATCCCGGCTCCAGCGTTTCAAGCGGAAAGTTGTGCGGCACGTAAGCGGTGAGAGCCACGTCTCCAAATCCAACCGACTTGTCCGTGCCGTCTATTGAAAATTGACCGTCCTTAAACACCACATCGTCGGCACTAGCCTCCATTAAGTGAGCGGCAATCTGGCGACCCTTGAGCACAATTTTGTCTAGAGCATTCGCCAGTGCAGCACCACCCACCGCGATGGAGCGTGAGCCGTATGTGCCCATTCCAAACGGAACCTTGCCGGTGTCACCGTGCACGATATCGACATTATCGAGCGGGATGCCGAGCGTATCGGAGACGACTTGTGCAAAGGTTGTTTCATGACCTTGACCGTGCGAGTGCGAACCGGTCAACACCGTCACCGACCCTGTGGGGTTGACCCGAACAGTTGCCGCCTCGTAGAGGCCCGCTCGCGCGCCCAAGGCACCGGCGATGTTTGATGGCGCAATGCCACAGGCCTCGATGTAGCACGCCAAACCACGTCCTCGCAGTTTGCCTCGCGAAGCTGACTCCGCTTTTCGTGCCTCAAAGCCAGACGCATCGGTGCGCTCCAGCGCGAGGTCCAGCGTTGCTTGGTAATTGCCTGTGTCATAGGTCAACGCAACCGGCGTGTCGTACGGGAAGGCATCGGGCTGAATAAAGTTGCGGCGACGCAATTCAACCGGGTCGATGCCTGTTTCAATGGCAGCAAGATCGACCACCCTCTCGAGCAGGTATGACGCCTCTGGTCTGCCCGCGCCTCGGTAGGCGTCCACCGCAACAGTGTTAGTGAAGACGCCTTTGACATTGGTGTAAATGGCAGGGGTGGTATAGGTGCCGGCGAGCAACGTGCCGTGCAAATAAGTTGGGACAGCAGGTGCGAAAGTCGATAAGTACGCCCCCATGTTCGCAAGGGTGTTTGCCCGCAAGGCGAGAAATTTGCCGTTGTCGTCCAGTGCCAGCTCAACCGTGGTGAGGTGGTCTCGACCGTGCGCATCAGAGATAAACGCCTCGCTGCGGTCCGCCGTCCACTTGACCGGGCAGCCGACGAGCTTCGACGCCACTGTGACGATAGCCTCTTCGGCATAGTGGAATATCTTCGAGCCAAAACCTCCACCGACGTCGGGCGCAACAACTCGCAACTTGTGCTCAGGCAAGCTCAGTACAAAAGCACCCATCAACAACCGGATAACATGCGGGTTTTGACTTGTTGTATAGAGCGTGTGCTCACCGGTGGCACTGTTGTAATCCCCAATTGCAGACCGGGGTTCCATCGCGTTTGGTACGAGCCGGTTGTTAACCAATTCCAGCCGCGTGACGTGTGCCGCACTTGCAATTGCGGCCTCCGCAGCCGCCTCGTCACCAAGCTCCCAGTCAAAACACACATTACTGGGGGTGTCGCTGTGAACCAATTCAGCCCCGTCTGCAACAGCAGCTTGCATGTCCACCATCGGCGGCAGATCGGTGTAATTGACGTCGACCAACGCCGCTGCTTTTCGCGCCAGCGTTTTCGATTGCGCGATCACAATTGCAACCGGATCACCAACGTGGCGAACCGCACCCTCGGCTAGAATGGGGTGCTTGGGCTCGGTCATTGGCTCACCGTCCTTGCTGTGAACTTGCCAGCCACATGGCAATCCGCCATACGCACTAAAGTCCGCAGCCGTCAGCACCGCAAGCACACCGTTTGCAGCCGCAGCCGCAGAGGTGTCTATACCGTTGATTGTCGCCCTCGCGTGTGGCGAGCGCACCATGACCGCGTAGGCTTGGTTTGGCAAGACGATATCGTCAACATAGTTACCCAAACCACGCAGGAATCGACTGTCTTCGACGCGCGTGACTGAATCACCAATGCCGGTATTTAAAGGTTCTGCAGCAGCCATCAGCGTGCCTCCATGTCTTTTGCGCCAGCCAAAATCGAGCGCACAATGTTGGTGTAACCCGTGCAACGACAGAGATTCCCTTCGAGCGCCTCGCGCACATCTTGCTCAGATGGACTGGGATTATTCTTGACGATATCGAGCGCACTCATGACCATGCCCGGCGTGCAAAAACCGCACTGCAAGCCGTGGTTGTCTTTGAATGCCTGTTGCATCGGGTGCAGCGTCTCGCCGTCAGACACACCTTCTATTGTGTCGATTTCACACCCATCAGCCTGAGCGACGAGCATGGTGCAAGCCTTCACTGCAGATCCATTGACATGGATTGTGCAAGCGCCGCATTGACTGGTATCACAGCCGACGTGTGTCCCCGTTAGCCTAAGGTCATCTCGCAAAAACGTGACGAGAAGGGTTTCGTCGGCGACTTCCGCCGCCACGGCCTTCCCGTTGACTGTCATCGACACACTCACTGACATACCTGTCTCCTTTTAGGTTTTCCCCACAAAGATTGGGGACAATTCTGACTTCTCTCTTGTGGTTAGACCGACCGTGTAGAGGGCTGCATTCGATACCGGCTTCGGCACCGCACCAATTGCAATCAACGCACACGGCGCCTAAGGGATTTGTCCTGCCCGCACTGGCCTTGATGCACAACACATCAGATATTCGGTCAACACCCAGAACAATACCGCATAACGCAGAACGACTAAACACGTTCGGAATCCTCGACCGAGAGTCAGATCAGACGCGCATGGGTCAAATTTGACAGAAAGGGACCACACCAAGCGCCCTGATTGCACGCAATCAAATGGCATTCAGGCGACTGAGGCCTATCATTTTCATGCAATTCTCTATTGCGTATATTACAAATATCATGAATAATACGAAGGGGATTCTCACTCGAGCACACAAGCTCGCCCACCCCAAATCATTGGACTTAGCCTCCGAATACCGGTCACTTCCACTGATTTGACAGATGTTGGACCCATAAATGGGTGTAGCGACTGGCTCAACAGACTTACGCAAACGCGTGCAATTGAGAAACTGTTTTGCACCCCTAACCACCTAAGCAGCCGCTCTCGTAACGGTGGCGATGTCCCGTATCACCGCAGGTGACTTATGATTCTTATTAATTAAGAGGCGCTACAGCCTTGTGAACACCAAAGACTCTGCTTGAAAACGAAAACGTGAATTCCCCGTCCACAGCCTCTGAATACGGTTTCACGTCGCTACACAAACGTGCGCTGGGCTATGGGTCTCTGCAGGACATCACCGACACCGTTGCGCAATTGCGCAACACAGTGGATCCGTCGGCGCTCACCAGTGCAGACAGAGCGCATTGGGCCGCAGCGTTGCGTTCGGGTGCAATGGCCGCCCAGCGTACTCAAGATTCGCGTTGGTTTGAGTGGTTCACTGATGCTTGGCGGTTGTCACTGCAAATCGAAGATTTGGATGTACTGCACAAGCTTTGCGGAGATTTGAGTGCGCTGCGCCCGAATGAGGGCCGAAAACAGATTGCCGGCCTGCGCATGCGCGGTGCTGTTGCCGGATTCGCACTGGCCAATCTGACTGGCGACACCACTCAAATGCTCACCACATTGGCCCGAAACGCAGACAGGTTGTTGTGGGTTGGCGACGTTGGCACGGCTGACACCTTGCTCACGCAGCACAAGGTCAAGGCGCGCATAGCAAGCACCGAATTACGGGCACACACGCACTGTCTGATTCTCGATTCACTGTGCGCTCTTCACATCTCCACTGGTGAGCTCAATGAGGCCTCTAAGCTCACGCGAGAGCTGCACGCGCGGTCCATAGGCATGCCGATTTACCAAGCGCACGCCGCCTTCCACGAAGGCATGATCGCTGTAAAACGGTTCAACTTTTCCGAAGCGCGCAAGTGCATTGAGATACTCGAACAGTTGTCGCAGGAGCTTGGTGCCGTTGACGTTGCGCAAGACATGCAGCGCGTGCTGCGCACCGCTTGGGACGCCGGACGATCCCCCAACCCGGACTACACGCGGCACGCCATGCCAAAGCCGTTAGACACCAACGCACTGGGCAAGCTCGGGCGCGATTTAGATAACGCGGTCGACCAACACCAGCCCTGGCTCAAGACATTACTGCCGAGATTTTCCACGGCGACCTAGCCGGTTTGCACAAGCAAACAAAAGACTCAGCGACAGTGAATTGGGACTCGTGTATCCGCCCTCAAAGCGTGACACAATTGCTGTCATGACAGTGAACAAGCCCGCTCCCTCAGCAGCTGATGGCGCAGATCGCCTGCGCCAACAACACCGCACGGCGCGGGCTGGATTGAGCACAAACACTCAGTCCCGTCACGCCCAAGCGTTGCGCGACCGCATTGACCACCTGCCGGAATTCCGCGACGCGAGACACATTGCAGGCTACGCCGCCATTAAGGGCGAAATTGACGTCAATCCCGTGTTGCAATTGGCGCATGCAAACGGCAAGTCCGTCTACTTGCCTGCGTTGCGTGAGAATTCAATGCTGTTTTTGCCTTGGATCCCGGGCAGCGCACTGGTGCAGCGAGGCATGGGTTTGTACGAGCCACCGTCGGAGGACTCGCTCGCCCTGCACCCGGCGCAACTCGATATCGTGTTGACCCCGCTTGTCGTTTTTGACAAAACTGGACATCGAATTGGCCAAGGTGGCGGCTACTACGACCGCACCTTTGCCTTCAAACACCACAACCCAACTGCAATGCCCTTCTTGCTCGGCGTTGCGCACGAAAGTCAACGCGAGGGCTCGCTGACACCCATGCCGTGGGATGTCACACTCAACGCCGTCGCCACAGACGCAGCACTGCATCGCTCACTGGACACTGGCACATGAATTTTTGGCTGATGAAATCCGAACCAGATGTCTTTGGCATTGACGACCTCAAGCGCGTCAAGACAGAACCTTGGGACGGCATCCGAAACTACCAGGCGCGCAACTTTATGCGCGACGCCATGAAGAAAGGTGACAAAGCCTTTTTCTACCATTCAAACACCGACGTCCCAGGCATTGTCGGCATGATGAGCGTGCACAAAGAAGCTTATCCAGACCACACCGCTCGCGACCCAGACAGCAAATACTTCGACCCCAAAGCCACTGAAGAGAACCCGCGCTGGGTGATGGTCGATGTGAAATTCAGTCGCAAATTCAAACGCACAATTAGCTTGGCCGAGATGCGCGATGACCCTGCGCTTGCCGATTTCCGCCTATTGCAGCGAGGGCAACGGCTGAGTATTTTGCCGGTCGAGCAAGTCCATTGGGACCACATTGTATCGCTGATATAACCCTATATTCTTCCAACCGTAATTCCGCTTTCACGCGACAGGACGCCAATGCACTCACTCGATTCAAAGACCGTTGTCATCACTGGTGCAAGTCGTGGCATCGGCGCTGCCGCTGCGGTTGCCTTTGCCGAAGCCGGCGCGAGGGTTGCTCTCTTGGCTCGCGACCTCGACGCCTGTCAGAAAACCGCTGCAAGCCTGGAGTCAGCGGGTCATGAAGCACTTGCCATACGTTGTGATGTCGCAGACTACGGCAATGTGGACGCAGCCCTGCAACAGTGCGTCGATCACTTTGGTCAGCTCGATGTCATGGTGAACAATGCGGGCGTCATCGACCCAATTGGATTGATGGAATCGGTCGATCCCGCCGCCTGGTCAGATGCGGTCGACATCAACCTCAAGGGCACATTCAACGGCATGCATGCCGCGCTGCCGCACTTGCTCGCCGCCGGTGGCGGCACTGTACTCAATGTCAGCTCCGGCGCGGCACAGACAGCGCTGGCGGGTTGGAGCCATTACTGCGCAGCCAAAGCCGCATGCTCCATGCTCACGCGCTGCACTCACGTTGAATACCAAGACAGAGCGATCCGCGTCATGGGGCTGAGCCCAGGCACTGTCGCCACAGACATGCAAGTGAAAATCAAAGCGTCGGGCATCAATGCGGTGAGCAAACTCGACCCGAATGTGCACATAGACCCAAGCTGGCCAGCACGGGCCATGGTCTGGATGTGCTCACCTGACGCCGCGGTTTTCGCAGGCCAGGAGATCGCACTGCGAGATCCCGACATCCGCGCCCGTATTGGCCTGACCTAAAGGCACGCCACGGATCATCACAGTGGAACTGCTGCCAGCGGTGAGCCTGCGCCTATCCAGATCGACAGGCCCGTCTTCCGTCGCGCCTGTTCAGTGATCCACTAAGCTCCCGATAGCTGTCTATTTGGGATTCTGATTTCGCATGCCGCAATACCTCTCTCTATTCCTCAAAGGGCTCGCAATGGGCGCGGCCAATGTTGTGCCCGGGGTCTCAGGCGGCACAGTCGCACTGGTTACAGGCATCTACGAGCGGCTGATCAATGCGCTCAAACGGTGCGACATCACGGCTCTCAAACACGTGCTTCGCGCCGACGTCAAAGCGGCGTGGTCACACATCGACGGCGCGTTCCTCAGCGCCATTTTGCTCGGGGTCGGTGCGAGCATTTTTTCGCTCGCCAAGATTTTGGAGTACCTCTTAGCCGAGCACGAGACGCTGACCATGTCTTTTTTCTTCGGCCTGATTTTGGTGTCGGTGTTTTCTGTGGGACGCACTGTGCGCGCCTGGGGGCCAGGCAGCGTGATGATGTTGTTGCTTGGGGCGGGCATTGCAATCGGCATCGCTTTGCTCGCGCCCGCCAGCGAAAACGCAGGGTTTGGCTATCTCATCCTGTGCGGTGTGGTGGCCATTTGCAGCATGATTTTGCCGGGCCTCTCAGGGTCTTTCATCCTGATCATGATGGGCAACTACGCGCTTGTGCTCGGCGCCGTAGGAGACCTCAACCTCGCGGTTTTATTGCCAGTTGCCATCGGTTGCGTGGTCGGTCTACTGGCATTCTCTCATTTTCTAGCCTGGGTCTATGGCCGTCACCACGACCAGACAGTGGCGTTGATGACGGGTTTTATCCTCGGCTCGCTGGTCGTTATCTGGCCATTCAAGAACACGCTGACAACCGTCTTGGAGCGCGTTGGAAAACCGCCAAAGGATATCGTGACTGGCTACGAGTGGTTTGTCCCAGCCCTCTCTGCCGAGACGCTCATTGCACTGGCTGCCGCGCTGCTAGGTGGGATTGGGTTGTGGGCGGTTGAACGCCTGGCCGGTGGTACATCACGCTAGAGTGGACACGAAAACCCGCTTCCAACGCGGGGTCAGAACGTGTCCGGGGCGTGCAGGCTCAGAAATTCTGAGAGGTGGCCTATTTCATCGTCGGTCAGTCGGCTCGCACCCTGCGTGAGGGTCGGGTGCTGGCCGTCACCGCGGCGGTAGGAGCGCAGTGCCAGTCGGTAATCATTGACCGAGCCTGCGAGCGGCACCAAGCTGGTGCTCGCCGCGTTGCCGAGCGCCTCATGACAGCCGACGCACCCGCGCACATGGTAGAGACGCTCTCCGGTTGCGGCATCGGCGTCAACGGTTCCGCCTTGCCCCGCTGTCAGTGCTGCTCCAGACAGGAACAACACTGCGCCGGCAACCTTGATCATCCTCGCCATCATCGCGCGCTATCAACTTTCGAAAAATTAATCAGTTAACTATAGTATCGAAAGTTACTTCTACTGTGTGCCAATTTTTTACTGGCGCCAAAATCGGTCGATGAGTCCGAGATCAAAACCGGTACTCTAAGCCGAATTTGACGTAAGGATAGAGGCTCAGCGCATCGTCATATTCCGCCAAGACCTCGTCGACTTCCGCCTGAATGTCGGCCTCTGGGATGAAGCTGGTCTCGCGTTCGACCAACGAAACCTCGGGGCTATCAACAGACGACACACCAATTTCACTGCGCAGCGACACACGATTGCCAAATGACGTGAGCCAGCCCAAACCGACGTAGGGTGAGACCGACTTAAAGTCCACTGACATATCGAGGTAACCCAAATCTGCGGGTTGTACCGTGATACTGCCAACCTGAATTGGCGCTGTCGGGTCGGCCGTCCCGTCGACATCGATATTCATTTTGGCCAAACCACCGCTGAGGTAGAACCCAGTTGGTGTTGGAAACCAATCGAGCTGAAGGCGCGTAAAGCCGAGATCCGCGGCGAGCTCATATTCGACTCCATCAATATTCTGGGAGTCCTCGGCATCGATTCCTTCAATCGCCAGCCTCAACACCAAACCCGGTTTGAGCTCACAGCCACCACCGGCGCCAACACCACCGGTCCCAGCGTGCAGGCCTCCAAAGCAGGCGGGCTGATGATCATCCGCCAGAACGGGCGACAACGCAGCCACTGTGATCAATGCAACTAATACGAGTAAACGGTCCAGCATGGTGATACCTCCAGTGTATCGAGCTCAAAAACGAGGAGTCTGCTGAGGTCAATGCAGCCGTCGTGCCGAAATCTTCCGCGAGCGGCAAAAAGTTGCCAGACAGTGCCTTCAGGGTCGCCGTAGCTTGTCGATATTACTGACAGTGGGGTTAAACCACCCTGTTGCCATCGAATGCATCTATGCCAAGCGCGTCAGACATCTCATCCTCCGCCACAGACGCCAAACCCAGTCTCGTAGCGGACTTGGCGATAGCAGGCTTGGTGCTCGCGATTTTTGCAGCTGTTTTGCTCCCTCGATTGGACAGTGAGACCGCGACACTCGCCAACCCGCTACACGACATTGCTGCCGCAGCTGGGTCATTGCAAAGTGCCGCGTCACTCAAACGGGCAGAGTCGTTGACCCGAGGCAAACCGATAAGCCGCGATCTCGACGCCCCGGATTCTGGCGCTCTGATATCGGTCTCGCGCCCAATTGCCGCCGAAGACTGCGCGCGTTTGTGGAACCGCTTATTGCCGCAGGGACCCGTCGCCAACACTGAGCCCAACACCGAATTCAGAGTCTCGCCAACGCCAGAGCCCGGCCTCTGCCGTTACCAATACCGCGGGGCGGGCGCAAAACTCTACACCATCTCTTACAGCCCCAAATCGGGAAAAGTGGCCTACGAATAAGCGCCTGAGAAATCAGTCGTGATGCAGTCCGAGCACGCTGCAGGCTTGCTCGAGCGCGAGATCGAGTGCCGCATCAGTGGCCGCCGAGAGGTTTAGGTGCCCCATCTTTCGGCCCGCGCGCGCGGCCTGCTTCCCGTACAAGTGCAGTTCGCACCCCTCAATGGCTTGCAAGGCACACCAATCAGGCTCACCGTCTGCCCACACATCCCCAAGCAAATTGAGCATGGCAGTTGGCTGGCGCAAGGTTACCGGCAACAGTGGCAAGCCAGATATGGCCCGCACTTGGCATTCGAACTGGTTGACCGCGCAGCCCAACTGACTGTAATGGCCACTGTTATGAGGACGCGGTGCGATTTCATTGGCGAGCAACTCGCCACTGTCGGTGACGAAGAATTCCACTGCCATCACGCCGCAGTAATCAAGTGCCACCGCAATCCTCAAGGCCGTGGCGCGAGCCGCCTCTTCGATAGATGCTGTGACCCGAGCAGGGACTCGTGTGGTGTGGAGAATGCCGTTGCGGTGAACGTTCTCGCCGACCGGTAAACACACCGCATCACCAGCTGCGTTTCGCGCCACAACCACGGACACTTCCGCCGCGAGCGGCACCATGCGCTCGAAAACGCACGGCACGCCACCTAGGTGTTCAACAGCGTCAGCCAACGCCTGTTCACTGTCGCAGCGCACCTGCCCCTTGCCGTCGTAGCCGAGCGTGGCAGTTTTTAAAATGCCGGCGCCCGCGACCTCGCGCCAAGCGTTCGCCACATCTGTATCAGTGGCGATTTCCGCCCACACGACTGTGGGCACCCCAGCCTGTGCAAACGCCCGCTTTTCTCGCCGGCGATCCTGCGCAACCTCAAGCGCACTCGCTTGCGGTGCGACACGGGTATTGGCCGCAAGGTATCGCAACGTCTCGGCCGGTATATTTTCAAATTCTGTGGTCACGACATCGCAGGCGCGCGCCATCTCGTCGAGCGCAGTCTGGTCATCAAATGGCGCTTGCAGGTGGCGGTGAGCAATGCACCCAGCTGGGCTCATCGGATCGGCGTCCAAAACCCAGACGGTGTAGCCCATGCGGATCGCTTCGAGCGCAAACATCCGACCCAATTGCCCGCCGCCGAGCACACCGAGGGTGCTTCCCGGCAAAACTGCTTGCTGTGTCATGTGACTGCCTGCGGCAATTCACTGGCGAGCGCAGCGTCTCGTTGTGCCACGCGAAAGTCTGTGAGCGCAGCGGCGAGCGCGGCATCGGTTGTCGACAACATGGACACAGCAAAGAGTGCGGCGTTGGCGGCGCCTGCATCGCCGATGGCAAAGGTGGCAACCGGCACACCGCGTGGCATTTGGACTATTGACAGAAGCGAGTCCTGGCCCTGCAAGTGCCGTGATGGCACGGGTACGCCCAAGACCGGCAAGCGGGTTTTCGCCGCCAACATGCCGGGCAAGTGCGCAGCCCCACCGGCGCCGGCAATAATGCAAGACAGCCCTCGGGAGGCTGCGGTCTCTGCGTAATCAAACAGCAAATCTGGCGTGCGGTGAGCGGAGACGACGCGATGCTCGAAGGGCACGCTGAATTTCGTCAAGATGTCTGCTGCATGCTGCATAACAGGCCAGTCACTGACACTGCCCATGACCAGACCAATTTGAGGGGTTGACATGCCTAACCTCAGAGCGGCTAAAAAGGCATTCTCCCAGAACGGCGTCGACGGTCAAGCCAAAGTCCCTTCTCTGCGCTCGCCAGCGGGTTCATTTGTGAGAAAATGCCCGCCTTTAGCCACGCGATGCCACTATGACCCGTCCAGTATTCGACACCGCCATCGAGTCGCTTCCCCTCGTTCACCGAGGCAAGGTTCGTGATGTATTCGCCGTCGGAGATGACCAACTTTTGATGGTTGCCAGTGACCGCGTGTCAGCCTTTGACGTCATCATGCCCAACCCCGCACCCGGCAAGGGTGCGCTGCTGACCGACGTCGCACTCTTTTGGTTTGACTACTTCGCCGATATTCCAAACCACCTCACCGAGACGCGACTCGAAGACGTATTGAGCAATCCCGACGAGCGCGCGCAGGCCGAGGGCCGGTCAATGTTGGTTAAACGCTTGACGCCTTTGCCAGTTGAGGCAGTGGTGCGCGGTTACTTGATCGGCTCGGGCTGGCTCGACTACCAGCGCACCGGAGAGGTCTGCGGCATTGGACTGCCTAAAGGCCTGCAACAAGCCAGTCAATTGCCCGAGCCGCTGTTCACGCCAGCGACCAAAGCTGACGTTGGCGACCACGACGAGAACATTGATTTCACCGCCATGACCGACCGGATCGGCGTTGAACGCGCTGAGGAGATTCGCCGCATCAGCCTAGATTTGTACCGCCGCGCAGCCGAGTACGCCGCTGCGCGCGGGATCATCATTGCCGACACCAAATTCGAATTTGGCGTCGATGAAAACGACCAACTGGTACTGATGGACGAGGTGTTGACACCGGACTCCAGCCGCTTTTGGCCGGCCGACCGCTACCGCCCGGGTAGCAGCCCACCGAGCTTTGATAAACAGTATTTGCGCGACTGGCTGGAGACCCTCGACTGGGACAAAACAGCGCCCGGCCCCACTCTCCCGCAAGACGTGATTGACGGCACTCTCGCGGGCTACCGCGAAGCCCGCACTCGGCTTATGGGACCTGCCAGTGGCTGACAGGCTTGGCGTTGCCGTGATTGGTTGCGGCATGGCCGCCAAGCCCCACGCGCTGGCACTGTGCGACCTGCACAACGACATTGACGTCATCGGCGTCCACGCGCGCAACCCGGAGCGCTGCGCAGAATTTTGCGCCACCTGGGGATTCCCACAGGCCACCGACGGCCAGGCACTGTTGCGCGATCCACGCGTCGGCATGGTGTTGTTACTCACACCGCCCGACGCGCGCCGTAGCTGGCTTGATCAAGCAGTAGCGCTCGGGTTACCCGTACTCATGGAGAAGCCAGTCGAGCGCAGCGTCGACACCGCACGCGTCATGGTTGAAGCCTGCGAGACAGCAGGACTACCGTTTGGCATCGTCTTCCAACACCGTTTTCGCGAGGCCTCCGTGGCACTGCGCGAGCGCGTTGCAAGCGGCCAGCTCGGGGCATTGAGGCTGGTCAAGGCGGACGTGCCCTGGTGGCGCGAGCAGAGCTACTACGACCAAGCTGGTCGCGGCAGCTATGCCCGAGATGGCGGTGGAGTATTAATCAGCCAGGCCATTCACACACTCGACCTGATGTTGAGCCTGACAGGGCCGGTCAGCGAGGTGCGTGCGCTGAGTGCCACAAGTGCCTTCCATACCATGGAAAGTGAGGACTTTGTGGTCGCGAGCTTGCGTTTTGAGAACGGCGCACTCGGCTCGCTCACCGCAACCACCGCACACTACCCAGGCGCACCGGAGTCCCTTGAGATGTGCTTTGACAAAGCCACTGTTCGCCTGTGTGCCGGCGTGCTTGAGTTGCATCACCGCACCGGTGAGAAAGAGGTCATCGGTGAGACCACCTCAACTGGTGGCGGCGCCGATCCAATGGCCTTTCCACACGATTGGCACCTCGCACTGATCAGGGATTTTGTGCACGCCGTGAATACCCGCTGCACGCCAGCTGTCACGGCGCGCGACGCGCTGCGCGTCCACGAGTTGATCGACGCCATTACCCGCGCTTCTGCATCCAAGACTGCCATTGAATTGTCTGAGGCAACATGAACAACACTCCAGTGCGCGTCGCTGTGATTGGCATTGATCACCGCCACAGCTTCGGGCAATTACAAGGCATGTTAGACGCGGGCGCGCAGTGTGTTGGCTGGTGGACCGAGGGTACACCCGGCACCTTGGAGGGCTTCGTCAAACGTTTTGCGGACCTGCCGCGCGTGCACGACCGTCGGCAATTGCTCGACGATCCAAGCATCGATCTCATCATCATCGCGGACGTACCGTCGCTGCGCGCCGAGCGCGCCATAGAGGCCATGCGCGCAGGCAAAGACGTGATGACCGACAAACCGGGATGCACCACTGCCGCGCAACTGGCACAACTTCGCACCGTGCAGTGCGAGACTGGGCGGATTTGGTCGATTGATTTTTCTGAGCGCTTTGAAGTGCCAGCCGTGCAGACCGCCGCAGACCTAGTTTTCAAAGGTGAGATCGGAGACGTCATCCAAACGGTCGGTCTCGGCCCACATCGCCTCAACGCGGCTACGCGTCCACCTTGGTTTTTCAATCGCAGCGATTACGGCGGCATTTTGTGCGATATCGCATCGCACCAGATCGATCAGTTCTTATTCTTTACAAGCTCAAAAAGTGCCGAGGTTATCAGTGCGTCAGTGGGCAACTACGCAAACCCTGACCACCCAGAACTGGAAGACTTTGGCGAAGTTTTATTGCGCAGTGAGTCTGGCCACGGCTACATCCGCGTCGATTGGTACACACCGGATGCGCTGCCGACTTGGGGCGATGGTCGCCTGACCATACTCGGTACCGAGGGCACGATTGAGCTACGTAAATACGTGGATGTCGCTGGCCGAGACGGCACAGACCACCTGTTCCTCAGCAACAAGACACGCTGCGAGTACATCAACTGCAGTGCGGTTCCACTCAATTATTTTGACGCGCTGATGCATGATGTGAAGCAACGCACCGAGACAGCCATGCCGCAATCGCACGCCTTCACCGTGATGTCACTCGCGCTCGAGGCACAGGCGATGGCCGAACGCCGCGGTGCGCTTAAGTGACCTACACCGTCGCCATCCTCGGCGCCGGTATCGGCGCGCAGCACGTAGACGCCTACCTCAATCTGGCAGAGCACTACGATGTACACACGGTGTGCGACCAAGACTCCGACAAAGCGAGCGCACTGGCTGCAAAAGTGCCAGGTTGCACGGTTGAATCCACGCTGGACACAGTGATTGGCAACCCTGACATCGACATCATCGACATTTGCTTGCCACCGCAATTGCACGCCCCCGTGGCCATTCAATCTTTGCAAGCCGGTCACCATGTCGTGTGCGAGAAACCACTCGCGGAGTCGGTACAAGCCGCCGAAGATATGATCGCCGCCGCCTCGGCCGCCGAACGAATTCTGAGCCCGGTTTTTCAATACCGCTTTGGGCATTCGCTGGACCAACTTAACGCGTTGCTAAATGCAGGCCTTGCGGGCCAGCCGAACGTCGCCTCACTCGAAACCCACTGGAACCGTGGCGAGGATTATTACGCCGTTCCGTGGCGCGGTACGTGGGCCGGCGAGCGCGGCGGCGCGGTGCTCGGCCACGCTATCCACCTGCACGACCTCATCTCCCACTGCATGGGCGACATCACGCAGGTCAACGCGATGCTCGATACCCGCATCAACGCGATTGAGACAGAAGACTGCGCCGCACTGAGTTTTCGCACGGCTAGCGGCGCCTTAGTGACTTCCTCGATCACTCTCGGTGCCGCCGATGATCGGTCCAGGCTGCGCCTCGTGTATGAACAACTGAGCGTCGAAAGCGGCACCGCACCCTACTCGCCTGGCCAAGCTGAATGGACTTTTAACGCGCGTGATCCGGCGCGCCAAATTGCCGTCGATACGGTCGTGAACGAGATTGCACGCAAAGAAGCGGGCTACGCTGGGCAATTTCTCGAACTCGCAAGACAACTGTCCGGACAACCACACGCCAACGTCAGCGCAGCCTCTGGATTAAAGTCGCTGGAACTGGTTGCAGCAATCTACAAGTCCGCCGCACAGAACAAGACGGTGCAGTTGCCCCTGAATGTAAGCGACCCCTACCGTCAAAACTGGCAACCCAAACACCTGAGCTAGCAGCATCCCTGACAGCGTAGAACCACAAAAAAAGGGCGCCATCTGGCGCCCCTTTTTATCAGCAAGAGTGATTTCAGCGCACGCGCGGATCGAGCTCACCCGAGGCGTAACGCTTGGTCATGACGTCGAGTTTTATAGCGTTGAGCTTGCTTGCCTGACCCGCAGTACCGAATGCTTCATAACGCCCGATACACACGTCTTTCATTGCGTCTTTCGCCACGCCCAAATATTTGCGCGGATCAAAGACGTCGGGGTGTTCGACAAAAAAGCGGCGAATCGCACCGGTGCACGCCATACGCAAATCCGTGTCGATGTTGATTTTGCGCACACCGTTTTTGATGCCTTCTTGGATTTCTTCAACTGGCACGCCATATGTCTCACCCATATCGCCGCCATAGTCGTTGATCACCTTTAGCCATTCCTGAGGCACCGAGGACGACCCGTGCATAACAAGGTGCGTATCGGGAATGCGCTGGTGAATGTCTTTGATGCGCTGGATAGACAGGATGTCACCCGTGGGGGGGCGCGTGAATTTGTAGGCGCCATGCGAGGTGCCGATGGCAATGGCCAGCGCGTCGACTTTGGTGTCGCGCACGAAGCTTGCGGCCTCTTCGGGATCGGTCAATAACTGATCCTCCGTAAGCTGCCCCTCGGCCCCGGAACCGTCTTCGTCAGCAGCAAAACCCGTCTCAAGCGAACCCAATACCCCAAGCTCACCCTCTACCGACGCGCCTACAGCGTGGGCCATATCGACCACCTTGGCCGTCACGTTCGCGTTGTAGTCATAATTGGCAGGCGTTTTCATGTCTTCTTCGAGCGACCCATCCATCATGACAGACGTGAAACCCAGTGAAATTGCCTGTAAACAGACCGCAGGTGAAGAGCCGTGGTCTTGGTGCATACACACGGGGATGTGTGGCCATTCCTCAACAGCAGACAGAATAAGGTGACTCAAAAAGGACGCGCCCGCGTATTGTCTGGCCCCGGCTGACGCTTGCACTATCACCGGGCTATCGGTCGCGTCGGCCGCCTCCATGATGGCACGCATTTGTTCTAAATTATTGATATTAAAGGCTGGAACACCGTAACCATACTCGGCGGCGTGGTCCAACATCTGGCGCATTGATATCAGTGGCATGAGACATCCCGTATCGAAAGCAGTATCGAGAAAATGAATGTAGTCATTGTATCAAATTGACTACATTCTGGTCAGCGCCCTTGCTCTTTCTGCGAACGCGTACTGCTTCAGCGGCCTTGCCGCGCCGTTTTTTAGCGCCCGATCACGCATCCCGCTCAGCAGCGCGCTGCTCAAGCACCGCAACCGCAGGCAAAACTTTGCCCTCGAGAAACTCGAGAAACGCCCCCCCACCGGTCGAGATGTACGACACGCCGTCGGCCACACCGTATTTGTCAACTGCTGCTAGCGTATCGCCGCCACCGGCAATCGAAAACGCAGAGGATTCGGCGATCGCCTCGGCCAACAATTTTGTGCCGCTGCCAAATTGATCAAACTCAAACACACCTACCGGCCCGTTCCAGACCACTGTCCCTGCCGTGCGGATTATTTCGGCGTATTGCTGTGCGGTCTGGGGGCCGACATCAAAGATCATGTCATCGGCGAGGACAGAATCTGTGGATTTAGTGTGTGCTGGCGTAGCCGCATCGAACGCCTTGCCGCACACGACATCGATTGGTACCGGTATATCACCGCCTTTGGCCTGCGCCGACGCTCGCAACTCACGCGCGGTGTCCATCAGATCGGATTCGTAGAGCGACTGCCCAACCGGCGCTCCCTCGGCTGCGATGAAGGTGTTGGCGATGCCGCCACCGACAATGAGTTGGTCAACCACGCGCGAAAGCGATTTGAGCACAGTGAGCTTGGTTGACACCTTCGAACCACCGACGATTGCGACAAAGGGCCTTGCCGGGTTCTCCAGAGCCCGACCCAGCGCGAGGAGCTCGGCTTCTAGCAAGGGACCGGCACATGCGGTTGCTGCAAATTTGGCGACACCGTGGGTCGAAGCCTGTGCACGGTGCGCCGTGCCAAAAGCGTCCATCACAAAGACGTCACAAAGGCGCGCATAAGCGTGTGCCAAGGACTCATCATTGGCTTTTTCACCGATGTTAAAACGCACGTTCTCGAGCAAAACAACCTCGCCCACCGCGACCTCTGGCGGCGCATCGAGATACCCAGGCACCAGTCTCACCGATTGCCCCAGCAGCTCGCCAAGGCGATCAGCCACCGGCGCCAGCGACGCATCCGCGTCTTCTGTCCCCTCCGCGGGCCGACCCAAGTGAGACATGAGCATGACGCGAGCACCCGCTGCAACAGCAGCTTGCACGGTCGGCAAGGCCGCGCGAATTCGCGCATCTGAGCTGACGACGCCCTCGCGCACGGGCACATTCAAATCCTCGCGAATCAACACACGCTGATTGCTGAGATCGAGCGAGGACATGGACAAAGCAGGCATACTGAGGGACTCCCGAAAACGTTAAATTATCGCTATGGTCCGGCGAACATCTGTCGCTACACAGTGCTTGTTAAGCATGCCAGACCTTGCAGTGCCGCGATTTGCCCCAACAGTGTAGGCAGGTTAAGAGCCCAGTGTCCGCTCCCCTTCAGCCAAGCCAAGAATGACTCTGTTGTCACACTTTCTTACGCGTTTTCCACGGAAATCGCGGGTTCAGCAGTCCACTGAGTCTAAAAGTTGGGGGTTTTGTGGTATTCTGGCCTGCTTGGCATTCCGTCCGAATAGCGTGAAACACGAGCCTACTTGATGAACCAGGACCACCAATCGCGTCTGAAGCAGCTCATTGCCCGCGGGAAAGAGCAAGGCTACCTGACCTACGCTGAAGTCAACGACCACCTCCCAGACGGTGTCGTCGAGGCCGACCAGGTCGAAGAAATCATCGCGATGATTAACGACATGGGCATCGCGACGCACGAACAAGCGCCTGACGCTGATTCCCTCGTACTCAGCGACGAGTCCACCGTAGAAGCCGATGACGACGCAGCCGCCGAGGCCGCTGCAGCGTTGGCGAGCGTCGATGGCGAATTCGGGCGCACTACGGATCCCGTTCGCATGTACATGCGCGAGATGGGCACCGTTGAACTGCTCACTCGCGAGGGCGAAATTGAAATCGCCAAGCGCATCGAAGACGGACTGCTCCAAGCACTCGCTTCGCTCGGCTGCTTCCCGCTTGCGCCCAAACTCGTGGTGGACAGCTACGCCCTCTACAGCAATGGCGAGATGCGCCTGCAAGACATCATGGTGGGCTTTATTGATCCAAACGCCCCCGACGCATCGGCTCAACCGCGCACGCCAGAGGCCAACGCGGAGGCTGCAAGCGCCAATAAAGACGACGACGAAGACGACACACCTGTCGATACCGGGCCAGATCTCGAAGAAGTCGCCAGAAAAATGGGCGAATTCAAAGATGCCTACGACGCGTGGACCAAGACCCTCAACGCTCGTTCGCGCCATTCAAAGCGCAGTCAGAAACTGCTAGAACAGCTGATTGAGAAATACGTCGAAATAAAATTTGCGCCAGCCTTTGTTGAGCGCATGACCCGAGAATTGCGCGGATCAATCGAAAAAATCCAGCGCATGGAGCGTCAGATCCGGGACATCTCGATCAAGCAAGTGGGCATGCCACGCAAAGCGTTTCTGGAAAGCTTCGTGGGCAGCGAAGCCACGCTCGAGTGGTCAAACACGATTGCAGCAAGCGACGCTCCCTACGCTGAGAAAATGGGTGAATTCGTCGAAGAAATTCGCCGCTACCAACGTCACATCGCCGCTGTTGAAGAAGCGAGCATGTTGCCCGTGGCCGACATCAAAGAAATCGGCCGCCGCATGTCAATTGGCGAGGCCAAGGCCCGCCGCGCCAAGAAAGAGATGGTCGAGGCCAACCTTCGCTTGGTAATTTCAATTGCGAAGAAATACACCAATCGCGGCCTGCAGTTTCTCGACCTCATTCAAGAGGGCAACATTGGCCTCATGAAAGCGGTCGATAAATTCGAATACCGCCGCGGCTACAAGTTCTCAACCTACGCCACCTGGTGGATTCGCCAGGCGATCACTCGGTCAATTGCTGACCAAGCGCGAACCATCCGCATCCCGGTTCACATGATCGAGACGATCAACAAGCTCAACCGCATTTCGCGCCAGATGTTGCAGCAGATGGGGCGAGAACCCACGCCGGAAGAGCTCGCTGAGAAGATGGACATGCCGGAAGACAAAATCCGCAAAGTCCTCAAAATCGCGAAAGAACCCATTTCAATGGAGACGCCAATCGGCGACGACGAGGACTCACACCTCGGCGATTTCATCGAAGATGGCAATGCGGTCTCGCCTGTGGATTCCGCCACCAACAACGGCCTTGGTGAAACCACGCACTCGGTGCTCGCATCGCTGACGCCGCGCGAAGCGAAAGTACTTCGCATGCGCTTTGGCATCGACATGAACACCGACCACACGCTAGAAGAAGTCGGCAAGCAATTTGACGTGACGCGTGAACGCATTCGTCAAATCGAAGCCAAGGCGCTCAGAAAGCTGCGTCACCCATCGCGCTCAGAGCAGCTGCGCAGCTTCCTCGAAGAGTGATACCACCACGGGCACGGCGACGCTTGCCGTGCCCGCCGACAGTTCAAGCTGTCCAATTAGTGTCCTTGTGTCATACTTCCACTGTGGAAACACGGGCCCTTAGCTCAGTTGGTTAGAGCATCCGACTCATAATCGGCAGGTCCCCAGTTCAAGTCTGGGAGGGCCCACCACTTTCCACCCCTGCACATCTGCTTGGCATCAGCTATCCAGGCGCCTTTGACAGCCTCTGCGCAACGCTTCAGGCAGTCCATGCCAGTTCGCCCGTCTTCAACCGACTTTTTAGCCGTGCGGCCACTGCTCCAAAATTCACTTATAGTGCGCAAAAAATCATATGTGTGGATTCGACTGTTTCTACACACCAATTTGACCCAGCGGCAGATTTCCACAACCTGCCCTGCTCGATCTGCCTAGCGACAATGCTGTCCGGATTTAGCAGTGTGAATAT
>CALAMQ010000090.1 GCA_937925815.1 uncultured Granulosicoccaceae bacterium
GCCATTTTTCAACGGCTACCGTCCGCAGTTCTACTTCCGTACAACGGACGTGACAGGTGCGGTAACCTTGCCTGAAGGCACCGAGATGGTGATGCCGGGTGATAACGTGAAGGTGTCAGTAGAGCTGATCAACCCGATCGCAATGGAAGACGGACTGCGATTCGCAATCCGAGAAGGCGGCCGCACGGTTGGTGCAGGCGTCGTCGCTAAAATTTTCGAGTAATACACTATGTCAGCTATGCAAAACCAAGTGATCCGCATTCGACTCAAGGGCTTCGACCACAAGCTCATCGACAAGTCGACCCGCGAGATCGTCGAGACGGCCAAGCGCACTGGTGCCCGTATTTTGGGTCCGATTCCGCTGCCGACCAAGAAAGAGCGCTACACCGTTCTGACTTCTCCGCACGTCAACAAAGACGCACGGGATCAGTACGAGATTCGCACACACAAACGCCTGATGGACATTGTCGATCCCACAGACAAAACCGTCGATGCGTTGATGAAGCTCGACCTGGCGGCTGGTGTGGACGTGCAGATCAAGCTCACCTGACAACCACTTTGTGCGGTCGGTGCGGCAGAAACCCTGTGATCTTTAACGCAGGTATCTGCAATCGAACGAACAAGAGTTGTCATGAGTGAAATCAGGCTGCTATAATGCGCAGCTCAGTTGGCCCGATTGAGTTTCTCAGTCGGGTCTGCTTTTTTTCAGGCTACTTCAGTCATCACCGGTCAATCGTAATCGGTGAGGTGAATAGAGGAAAATCATGTCTATAGGACTTGTCGGTCGTAAGGCCGGGATGACGCGTGTCTTTACTGAAGACGGTGTGTCGGAGCCCGTGACAGTCATTGAGGTTGACCCCAATCGCGTCACCCTCGTGCGCACGGAAGAATCCGACGGCTACTCCGCTTACCAGGTCACCGTCGGCGAGCGCAAAGCTTCGCGGATGAGCAAGGCCGAAGCGGGTCATTTCGCGAAAGTCGGCACCGGTGCCGGCCGCGGTCTCTGGGAATTCCGCGCCAGCGCTGAAGCGCTTGAGCAAGCCGGTGTTTCTGCCGGTGGCGAACTCACAGTTAGCTTGTTTGAAGATGGTCAGGTCGTTGACGTGGCCGGAACCTCCAAAGGTAAGGGGTTTCAGGGCGGCGTGAAGCGTCACAACTTCAGCATGCAAGACGCGACTCACGGCAACTCGCTCTCTCACCGCGCACCGGGTTCGATTGGTCAGAACCAAACCCCCGGACGCGTGTTCAAGGGCAAGAAAATGGCCGGTCACATGGGTGACGCGCGCACTACAGTGCAAAACCTCCGGATTGTTCGCGTAGACGCAGAGCGCAACTTGCTCTTAGTGCGTGGCGCGGTGCCCGGTGGTAAGCGCGGTGACGTGTTCGTCACGCCCGCCGTCAAAGCCAAAGCGTAACGGGGAGTCGACGTGGAGCTTAAATTTTTCGACGGCGCCGGATCAGTGGAAGCTGATGACGCCGTTTTCGCCCGCGACTTCAACGAGTCGCTCGTCCACCAGGCAGTGGTCGCCTATCAAGCTGGCGCGCGCGCTGGCACCAAAGCACAGAAGACTCGCTCTGATGTGCGCGGTGGTGGTGCCAAGCCTTGGCGTCAGAAAGGGACTGGCCGTGCACGTGCCGGTACCAGTCGTTCGCCTATCTGGCGCAGCGGTGGTGTGACTTTCGCAGCCCGCCCGCGCAACCACGAGCAAAAGCTGAACAAGAAGATGTATCGCGGTGCGATGCGCGCGATCTTGTCTGAGTTGGTTCGTCAAGAGCGCTTGATCGTTGTTGAGAGCTTTGCCCTCGACGCACCCAAGACCAAGATGCTAAACGAGCGTCTCAAGGGTATGTCTGCCAGCGATTGCTTGATCGTGCTTGAAGGCTATGACGAGAACGTCGATCTGGCTTCGCGCAATCTGCCTTATGTGCAGGCGACCGATGTGTTCCACATCGACCCGGTCAGCTTGGTTGGTCACGACAAAGTCATCATGACCTCTGCGGCGGTCAAGCAGATCGAGGAGCGCTTGTCATGAACCAGGAGCGTCTTTATCAGGTGCTGCTTGCACCTCACGTTTCAGAGAAAGCCACGCTAGACGCAGAGCTCAATTCGCGCCACACCTTTAAGGTGGCAACCGACGCGAACAAGCTTGAAGTCAAAAATGCTGTGGAGTCACTGTTCAGCGTCAAAGTCGAGACCGTGCAAATTCAGGCGGTCAAAGGCAAGGTCAAGCGCCATGGCCAGCGACTGGGCAAGCGCAGTGACTGGAAAAAAGCGGTGGTCAGACTTGCTGACGGCCATGACATTGACATGACCGCGTTCGAGGGAAGCTAAGCCGTGGCAATCGTTAAAGCCAAACCAACATCAGCCGGCCGGCGCGGCGTTGTACAGATCGTTGATCGATCTCTGTACAAAGGCCGCCCGCACGAGCCGCTGGTCGAGAAAAAAACCAAGTCAGGTGGTCGTAACAACGCTGGCCGCATCACCACACGTCATATCGGTGGTGGACACAAGCAGCGCTACCGCGTCATTGATTTCAAGCGAAACAAGGACGGCGTGGACGGTGTGGTAGAGCGGGTTGAATACGACCCCAACCGCAGTGCACACATCGCACTGGTTTTGTACAAAGACGGTGAGCGCCGTTACATCATCGCACCGGCAGGTGTGAAGACTGGTACGCCGGTGCGCTCTGGTCGCGACGCCGCGATCAAGCCTGGCAACGCACTCCCGCTGTCAAACATCCCTGTCGGTACGGTCGTTCACTGCATTGAGCTTCGTCCTGGCAAGGGTGCGCAAATCGCACGCAGCGCTGGCACCTCGGTGCAGATTGTCGCCAGAGAGGGTGCGCACGTTACATTGCGTCTTCGCTCCGGCGAGATGCGTAAGGTGCCCTCTGAATGCCGTGCAACGATAGGCACGGTCAGTAACGGTGAGCACTCGCTGCGCAAACTGGGTAAAGCCGGTGCCAAGCGCTGGCGTGGTGTTCGCCCGACCGTTCGCGGTGTTGTCATGAACCCGGTTGATCACCCGCACGGCGGTGGTGAAGGCCGGACGTCCGGCGGTCGCCATCCGGTCACCCCTTGGGGTGTACCGACCAAAGGCTACAAGACCCGCCATAACAAACGTACCGACCACATGATTGTGCGTCGGCGCAACAAGAAGTAGGACGAGCACCAATGCCACGTTCACTCAAGAAAGGCCCATTCGTCGATCACCACTTGCAAGCTAAAGTGGATGCAGCGCGTGAAGCCAACAGCCGCAAGCCGATCAAAACTTGGTCGCGCCGCTCCATGATTGTGCCGGATATGGTCGGTTTGACCATCGCCGTTCACAACGGGCGCCAGCACATTCCAGTGCTGATAAATGAAAATATGGTCGGGCAAAAGCTCGGTGAATTTTCGCTGACGCGGACCTATAAGGGCCACGTCGCGGATAAGAAGTCGAGGTAGGGGGCGATGCAAGCAACTGCTAGACAGCAACACGTCCGTATCTCGGCGCAAAAGGCAAGATTGGTCGCCGATCAGATTCGCGGTCTTCACGTCGCCAAAGCACTTCAATTGCTGCAGTTCAGCAACAAGAAAGCTGCCGTGACGCTTAAGAAGATGCTCGAATCTGCGATTTCGAACGCCGAGCACAACGAGGGCGCTGACGTTGATGAATTGCACGTATCCCGTGTGATGATCGACGAAGGTCCCACCATGAAACGTATTCGCCCGCGGGCAAAGGGACGCGCAAACCGCATCCTGAAACGTACCAGTCACATCACCATCGAAGTGGCCGAGGGCTGAGGAAGCTATGGGACAGAAAGTACACCCAATTGGTATTCGTCTTGGCATTTCGGCGGACTGGAATTCAACTTGGTATGCCGACAAGCGCGACTACGCTGACTACCTGAACAATGACATCGCGGTTCGCGAATTCTTGCTCAAAAAATTAGCGCACGCTTCGGTCAGCCGTATTCAGATCAACCGTCCTGCTCGGTCTGCGCAGATCGTGATCCACACCGCACGCCCGGGCATTGTTATCGGTCGTCAGGGTGCGGACATCGAGAAGTTGCGGCATGAAGTGGCACCGCTGCTTGGCTTGAACGTGAACAACGTCAAAGTCAACATCGCCGAGATTCGCAAGCCTGAACTGGACGCGAAACTTGTTGCAGAAGGCGTGGCCCAGCAGCTCGAGCGCCGGGTGATGTTCCGACGCGCGATGAAGCGAGTGATTGGTAACACCATGCGCCTCGGTGCGCAGGGCGTGAAAGTCGCAGTGTCTGGTCGCTTGAACGGCGCTGAGATTGCTCGGCGTGAGTGGTACCACGACGGTCGAGTACCACTGCATACACTGCGTGCTGACATCGATTACGGCACCGCTGAAGCGAAGACCACGTACGGCATCATTGGTGTCAAGGTGTGGATCTGCAAAGGCGAAGTCTTTGACCTTGAACAGAAGCGGGCCTCAGTTGCGGCCGACGCGTCTTCTGGTCGCAAGTAAGGCGGTTACTCAAGATGCTGCAACCTAAACGTACAAAATTCCGCAAGATGTTTAAGGGTCGCAACCGCGGCCTGGCGCAGGCGGGCAACAAAGTCAGTTTCGGTGAATACGGTTTGAAAGCCGCTGACCGTGGCCGTATCACGGCACGTCAGATCGAAGCGGCTCGTCGTGCCATGACTCGTCACATCAAACGGGGCGGAAAGATTTGGATCCGCGTTTTTCCCGACACGCCGATTTCTAAAAAACCCATTGAAGTTCGTATGGGTAAAGGAAAGGGCAACGTCGAGTACTGGGTGGCCAAAGTGCAACCCGGCACGATGCTTTATGAAATGGAAGGCGTTGGTGAGGATATCGCGCGCGAAGCCTTCCGCCTCGCAGCGGCCAAGCTGCCTGTTAAAACCACTTTTGTCGCGCGGACGGTGATGTGATGAACGCGGGTGAATTAAGAGATAAGTCAGTCGACGAGCTGGAAACAGAGTTGGTTGCGTTGCGCAAAGAACAATTCAACTTGCGCATGCAGCGCGGCAGCGGTCAGACCGTTCGCTCGCACATCTGGCAGCAAGCACGTCGAAACATCGCACGGGTGAAGACGATCATCCGTGAAAAACAGCAAGGTGATCAGGCATGAATGCCGAAAACACGACTCTGCGCCGCACAGCCATTGGCGTTGTGGTCAGCGACAAGATGGATAAATCCATCACGGTTATGGTCGAGCGCAAGGTCAAGCACCCGCTCTACGGCAAGTTCATGCGTCGCTCGAACAAGCTGCATTGCCACGATGAAGATAACAGCTGCCGTGTGGGCGACACCGTTCAAGTCGAAGAGTGCCGCCCGCTGTCCAAAACCAAAACCTGGAAGCTGTTGCGCGTTGTAAATGCTTCCGCCGAACGTTAAGGATCTATCGCTGTGATTCAAATGCAATCCGTGCTGACTGCCGCTGACAACAGCGGGGCGCGTCGCGTCCAGTGCATCAAGGTTCTTGGTGGTTCACACCGTCGCTACGCCGGTATCGGCGACATCATCAAGGTGAGTGTCAAGGATGCGATCCCGCGCGGTAAAGTGAAGAAGGGCGAGGTGTATAACGCGCTCGTCGTTCGTACTCGCCACGGTGTTCGTCGCCCGGACGGATCATTGATCCGTTTTGATGGCAACGCAGCTGTGATTCTGAATAACAAATTAGAGCCGATCGGCACCCGCATTTTTGGGCCGGTGACACGCGAGCTCCGCAGTGAGAAGTTCATGAAGATCATCTCACTCGCGCCTGAAGTGCTCTGAGGAAGGCAACGATGAACAAGGTTCGCTCCGGCGATGAAGTGATTGTGACCACCGGCCGAGATAAAGGCCGTCGTGGCACCGTGCGCACAGTGCGCGCCGACGGCAGGTTGATCGTCGATGGTGTCAACATGGTCAAAAAGCACACCAAGCCAAATCCGATGGCCGGTGTCCCAGGTGGCATCGTCGAACAGGAGGCTCCCATTCAAGCGTCGAACGTTAAGGTTTGGAACGCTGAGACAGGCAAAGGCGATCGCGTTGGGGTGAAGACTCTTGACGATGGCAAAAAAGTTCGCGTGTTCAAGTCGAACGGCGCGCAGTTAGATTCCTGAGGCAACGACAATGGCCCGTTTACAACAAACTTATAAAGAGACCATTGCGCCAGCGTTGATGTCGGAGTTCTCGTTTAAAAGCAGCATGCAAGTGCCGCGTATCGAGAAAATCAGCATTAACATGGGTCTTGGTGAAGCCGTAGCAGATCGCAAAGTGTGTGATTCAGCACTTGCGGACTTGGCCAAAATCACCGGTCAGCGTGGTGTGATTACCTATGCGCGCAAGTCTATCGCTGGTTTTAAGATTCGCGATGGCATGGCAATCGGTGTGAAGGTGACACTTCGCCGTGAGCGCATGTATGAATTTCTCGACCGTCTGGTGAACGTCGCGATCCCGCGTATTCGGGATTTTCGCGGACTGAACGCCAAGTCTTTCGACGGACGTGGCAACTACTCGATGGGCGTCAAAGAGCAGATCATTTTTCCTGAAATCGATTTCGACAAGATTGATTCGATTCGCGGGATGGACATCACCATCACAACATCCGCCCAGAACGACGATGAAGCACGCAGCTTGCTGCGAGCCTTCAACTTCCCGTTCCGGCAGTAAGAGACTCGATATGGCCAAGAAATCCATGATTGCTCGCGAAGCGAAGCGCACCAAGTTGGTCGCCAAGCACGCAGCGAAACGCGCCGAGTACAAAGCTGTTCTCCTCGACCCTGAAGCGGGTTACGAAGAGAAGATGCTCGCATCCAAAAAACTGCAGATGTTGCCTCGCGACAGCTCGATCACGCGCGGTCACAACCGCTGCGGCATCACTGGGCGTCCACACGGCTTCTACCGTAAGTTTGGTTTGGGTCGCAATAAGTTGCGCGAATCGGCCATGCGTGGCGATGTCCCGGGTTTGGTTAAGGCGAGCTGGTAAGAGGAAATTATTATGAGTTTGTCTGATCCAATGGCGGATATGCTGACCCGCATTCGCAATGCCCAGACCTCTGGGAAAGCAAAGGTTGCAATGCCTTCGTCCACGCAGAAAGTTGCGGTGGCTAAGGTACTTAAAGACGAAGGCTACATCGGAGAGTTTTCGGTCGCTGAGAGCGGCGTGAAACGTGAACTTGAGATTGAACTTCGGTATTTCGAAGGTAAGCCAGTTATCGACATGATTAAACGTGTGTCGCGCCCAGGCTTGCGTATCTACAAAAACAAGAACGAGATTCCAAGTGTACTTGGTGGTCTCGGCGTGGCGATTGTGTCGACCTCGCGCGGTGTGATGAGCGATAAGCAAGCTCGTCAAGCCGGAGAGGGCGGTGAAATCATCTGCTACGTGGCGTAAGGGGCGCTTCCATGTCTAGAGTTGCAAAAGCACCAGTGTCGTTGCCCAAAGGCGTGACGGTCACTGTGTCGGGTCAGGAAGTCAGTGCCAAGGGACCCAAAGGTTCAGAGTCACTGGTTCTGCACGACACTGTCACCGTTGATCAAGACGACACAGAGCTGCGGGTTCGTCCGGTTAAGGAATCGCGTGACGGTTTCAAGATGGCGGGCACCATGCGAGCACTGGTTAACAATCTGGTCGTCGGCGTCAGTGATGGTTTCGAGAAGAAACTGACATTGATTGGCGTCGGTTACCGTGCACAGGCCCAAGGTCAGAAATTGAATTTGACCCTCGGCTTTTCGCACCCAGTTGTTTATGACGTGCCCCAGGGCATCACTGTTGAAGCGCCTTCGCAGACTGAATTGGTCATCAAGGGCAGCAATAAACAGGTGGTTGGACAGGTCGCTGCGGAAATTCGCGCCTTCCGTCCGCCAGAGCCCTATAAGGGCAAAGGGGTCCGCTATGCGGACGAACAAGTCATCATGAAAGAAGCCAAGAAGAAATAAGTCATGGCAGCACCGAGCAAGAAAGATCAGCGTCAGCGCCGGGCCTCAAAAGGCCGCGCACGAGTCCGCGACAGCGGCCGCGCACGCCTGTGCGTTCACCGCACGCCACGGCACATTTACGCCCAAATCATCAGCGCCGACGGAGCGATTGTGTTGGCGTCCAGCTCAACGCTTGAAAAGGACCTGCGGTCCGATCTCAAGTACACGGGCAACGTCGATGCAGCAGCAGCGGTTGGCAAGGCTATCGCCGAGCGTGCATCGGGTGCGGGCGTCACTGACGTGGCTTTCGATCGCTCCGGTTTCCGTTATCACGGTCGCATCAAGGCTCTCGCCGATGCCGCCCGTGAAAACGGCCTCAATTTCTAAGCGGACTCACCCATGGCTCAACAGCACGACAACAGCAACAACACCGACGGCATGATTGAAAAGCTCGTCGAGGTGAACCGCGTTGCCAAGACGATTAAAGGCGGACGTCAGTTCAGCTTCACCGCACTCACCGTAGTGGGTGATGGCGAGGGCCGGGTTGGTGTCGGTTACGGTAAAGCCCGTGAGGTGCCTCTCGCCATTCAAAAGGCGATGGAACGCGCACGCAAGAACATGGCTGACGTGCACCTTAAAGACGGCACGTTGCAACATGCGATGATGGTGCGCCACGGCGCGGCACGCGTGTACATGCAACCTGCCTCTGAAGGTACCGGTATCATTGCCGGCGGTGCGATGCGCGCAGTGTTTGAAGCAGCGGGTGTGCGCAACGTCTTGGCGAAAATCGTCGGCACCAATAATCCGATTAATGTTGTCCAAGCCACGGTTCGTGGTTTGTGCGACATGAAGTCTCCAGAGCGTATCGCTGCGAAGCGACGTAAAACAGTTGAAGAGGTCTTGGGTGCATGAGTGCCAAAACCCTCAAGGTGACGTTGACCAAGAGCCTTAACGGGCGCTTGAAAAACCACCAGCAAAGTGTGCGCGGTCTCGGTATTCGTCGCATCCACCAGACAGTGGAAGTGGCAGATACCCCGGAGAACCGTGGAATGATCAATACCGCTATTTACATGTTGCGGGTTGAGGAGAGCGATTGATGCGCCTGAACAAATTGAGCCCAGCAGCCGGCAGCAAGCGCCCAGCGCGCCGCGTCGGTCGTGGCATTGGTAGCGGGTACGGCAAGACGTGTGGTCGCGGTCACAAAGGCCAGCACTCGCGTTCCGGTGGCTACCACAAAGTCGGCTTTGAAGGCGGTCAAATGCCGTTGCAACGCCGCTTGCCGAAATTCGGTTTCACGTCGCGCCGTTCGCGCTTTGTGGCCGAAGTGCGCACCAGCGAACTCGCGCTGATTGAAGGTGGAAACATCACGTTGGCGGCGCTGCTGGCGGCGGGTGTTGTGCCGGACCAAACGCGTTTTGCGAAAATCATGCTCTCTGGTGATGCGCCAAATGGCGTGACCATCAGCGGTGCTGGTGTCGGCATCAGTGCTGGTGCCCGTGCAGCAGTAGAAGCGGCCGGCGGCAAGGTCGAGGTCGAGTAATGGCAGCAAATCGCACAGCAGGTGGCGGCGGCGCTCTGGAGGGCCTTAGCCGGTCAGCCGAGCTGCGTTCGCGCATCTTGTTCGTGTTGTTTGCGATGGTGATTTTTCGCCTGGGGTCGCACATCACGATCCCTGGCGTAGACCCTCAAGTCATGGCTGACATCTTTGAGCAGCAGCGTGGCGGCATCCTGGACATGGTCAACATGTTTGGCGGCGGTGCACTAAGCCGCATGTCGTTGTTTGCGCTGGGCGTGATGCCCTACATTTCGGCGTCAATCATCATTCAGTTGATGAGTCACGTGATGCCGTCATTGGAGCAGCTGCGCAAAGAAGGCGAGTCTGGTCGACGCAAGCTGACCACTTACACACGTTGGTTTACCTTGCTGCTTGCGATAGTGCAGTCGGTCGGGGTGTGTATTGCGCTTCAAGGTCAGTCAGCAGGTACAGGACCTCTGGTGTACGTACAGGGCCCGGGATTCGTTGTCACTGCTGCGATCACGTTGGTGACCGGTACAATGTTTCTGATGTGGCTTGGTGAGCAGATCACAGAGCGTGGCATTGGTAACGGTATTTCTATTCTGATTTTTGCTGGGATCGTTGCAGGTCTGCCTGCGGCGATTGGCGGCACGCTCGAACTTGCTCGCACAGGTGAGCTTGCTTCGATCACCGTGATTCTGCTGTTCTTGATGGCGATCGCGGTCACGGCTTTTGTGATCTTCGTCGAGCGCGGCCAACGCCGTATCACGGTCAATTACGCCAAGCGTCAGCAGGGTCGCAAGATGATTGCTGGACAAACCAGCCACTTGCCACTCAAGCTCAACATGGCTGGTGTGATACCGCCCATTTTTGCCTCCAGCATCATTTTGTTCCCGGCGACTCTCGGGCAAATGGTTGGCAATACAGGCGGCGGTGTGACATGGGTGCAAACGTTGGTCAGCACGCTTCAGCCTGGCCAGCCGCTGTACATCATGTTTTACGCGATGGCAATCATGTTCTTCTGCTTTTTTTACACAGCGTTGATTTTCAACGCGCGTGAAACTGCAGATAACCTCAAGAAATCCGGCGCACTTGTGCCTGGAATTCGCCCGGGTGAACAAACAGCAAAGTATATTGATAGCGTGATGACACGCTTGACATTAGTGGGCGCGCTCTACATCACTTTGGTGTGTTTGCTGCCCGAGTTTCTGATCTTGTGGTGGAATGTGCCGTTTTATTTTGGCGGTACATCTTTGTTGATCATTGTGGTGGTGGTGATGGATTTCGTCGCCCAGACGCAGTCTCACTTGCTCAGCCACCAGTACGAGGGCCTCATGAAAAAGGCCAATCTGAAAGGGTACGGTGGGCGCGGCCTGCGCTAGTACCAATTGGGAGTTTTCGCATGAAAGTTCGGGCATCGGTTAAGCCGATCTGTCGCAACTGCAAGGTGATTCGTCGCCACGGTGTGGTGCGTGTGATCTGCCGCGACGTTCGTCACAAACAGCGTCAGGGCTGATTGTGAAAGTGTGTTGAGCGGCTGCTTTAGGGCAGATTCGCTCAACTGATTGATTAACCGGTAAATCGCCGTTAGAATGGGCGGTTTACCAGAATTCCGGAGTTCGGAAGATGGCCCGCATCGCTGGCATCAACATTCCAGACCATAAGCACTCGTGGATCGCCTTGACCTCGATTTACGGCATAGGTCGTACTCGTGCTTACAAGATTTGCGACGAGGCGGGCATCGAGCCCGTGCGCAAAATTCGCGATTTGACCGAAGATGAAGTTGAGAAGCTTCGTGTCGAAGTCGCCAAATTCACCGTCGAAGGCGATTTGCGTCGCGACGTCTCCATGAACATCAAACGCTTGATGGACTTGGGCTGCAACCGTGGCATCCGTCACCGCCGTGGCTTGCCACTGCGCGGGCAGCGGACCAAGACCAACGCGCGCACCCGCAAGGGTCCGCGTCGTCCGATCAAGCGCTAAGGACGCTGTTAATACATGGCAACTCAGTCTTCGAAGAAGAAAGTCCGCAAGTCCGTTTCTGACGGTATTGCGCACGTTCACGCGTCGTTCAACAACACCATCATTATGATCACCGATCGCCAGGGCAACGCCTTGTCGTGGGCGACCTCTGGTGGTTCGGGTTTCCGCGGCTCGCGCAAAAGCACACCTTTTGCCGCCCAGGTCGCCGCTGAACGTGCTGGTGAAAAAGCGAAAGAATACGGCGTTAAGAACCTCGACGTCCGGGTAAACGGACCGGGTCCTGGACGGGATTCCGCTGTGCGTTCGCTTAACAACTGTGGCTTCAAAATTCAAAACATCGTCGACGTGACGCCGATTCCGCACAACGGATGCCGGCCACCGAAACGTCGTCGCGTATAGTCTCGGGAGATTCTTTGTGGCTCGTTATACCGGACCCAAGTGCAAACTCAGCCGTCGTGAGGGGACTGACCTCTTTCTGAAGTCAGGCCTGCGTGCACTCGATGAAAAATGCAAAGCGGAGACTCCGCCAGGCATGCACGGCGCCAAGCGCGGCCGTGCGTCAGATTACGCCCTGCAGTTGCGTGAGAAGCAAAAGCTTCGCCGCATGTACGGCGTGTTGGAACGTCAGTTTCGCAACTACTACAAAACCGCCGCGAGCCGTAAAGGTTCAACGGGCGAAAACTTGTTGCAGTTGCTCGAGTGTCGCCTCGATAACGTGGTCTACCGCATGGGATTCGCGTCGACCCGCGCAGAGGCACGCCAGTTGGTTGCGCACAAGGGCATTGTGGTTGATGGCACGATTGTCAACATTCCGTCCTTTCAGGTAGCGCCTCAACAGGCTGTTTCAGTGCGTGAACGCGCCAAGAAGCAGACCCGAGTCGCTGACGCATTGAAGATTGCCGAACAACGTGGCGTCCCTGGTTGGGTTGACGTGGATTCGAGCAAGATGGACGGCGTCTTCAAGTCTGTGCCTGAGCGCGCTGATCTGCCTGCAGAGATCAACGAATCGCTTGTGGTCGAGCTGTACTCTAAATAAGGATCGCGTCACATGGCTGCGTTTTACAAAGAGTTCCTCAAACCCCGTATCGTCAACGTCAATCAGGTGTCTAGCCGTCAGGCCAAGGTCACTTTGGAGCCGTTGGAGCGTGGGTTTGGACACACGTTGGGCAATGCCCTGCGTCGTATCCTGTTGTCTTCCATGCAGGGTGCTGCAATCACTGAAGTGGAAATTGATGGTGTTTTGCACGAATACACCACGATGGAAGGTGTGCAGGAAGATGTGTTGGATATCCTGCTGAACCTCAAAGGGGTTGGCATCAAGATGCACCAGCGCGACGAAGTCGTGCTGCAGTTGCGAAAGAAAGGCCCAGGTCTGGTGACCGCGGCTGACATTTCGCTCGATCACGATGTCGAAATCGTCAACCCGTCTCACGAGATTTGCAACCTCACCAAAGCCGGTGAGGTCAACATGACACTCAAGGTGCGCAAGGGCCGTGGCTACGAGCCTTCCACTCTGCGTACGCTTGAGGAAGGTGAGTCTCGCCCAGTTGGAGCGTTGCAAATTGACGCAACCTTCAGCCCGGTTTTTCGCGTCGCGTACAGTGTTGAGAGCGCGCGTGTTGAGCAGCGTACCGACCTTGATAAGTTGGTTATCGACATCGAGACTAATGGCACGGTTGACGCTGAAGAAGCGATCCGCCGGGCTGCTGCGATCTTGCAAGATCAGCTCTCAGTGTTTGTTGAGCTCAGCGGTGATGAGCAGGTCGAGGAAGAGGCGCCAGCGAGCGATCTTGATCCGGTCTTGTTGCGTCCAGTTGACGACCTCGAACTCACGGTGCGCTCTGCTAACTGCCTCAAGGCTGAGAACATCTATTACATCGGTGATCTTATCCAGCGCACAGAAGTTGAGTTGCTCAAGACGCCAAATCTTGGCAAGAAGTCCCTGACAGAAATCAAAGATGTGCTCGCACAGCAAGGCTTGTCGCTTGGCATGCGCCTTGATAACTGGCCGCCACCCGAGCTGCTCAAGCAGCGTGAAGCTGGCGTCCGATAAGCGCTCTTAAGAAACGGTAAATAACAATGCGTCACCAAAAATCAGGCCGCAAGTTCAATCGCAACAGCAGCCACCGCAAAGCCATGTTTCGCAACATGGCCGCGTCGCTGATCGAGCACGAGCACATTCGCACCACTTTGCCCAAGGCAAAGGAGCTGCGTGGTGTGATCGAGCCTCTGATCACGATGGCAAAAGACGACAGCGTGCACACTCGCCGTCTCGCTTTTGCTCGTCTTCGTGACAAAGCAGCGGTTGGCAAGCTTTTCACTGATCTCGGACCTCGCTCTAAGGATCGCCCAGGTGGTTACACCCGCATCCTCAAGTGTGGTTTTCGAGAAGGTGATAAAGCGCCCATGGCAATCATCGAATTGGTCGATGAGTCGCAGCAGGGCTAACGTGCTTTAGTGCGTTGAGGAAAGCCGCCTGAGGGCGGCTTTTTTCGTTTGTGCCGTGGAGAATTTTTTTATCAAGGGCGGGTGCTTGAATGCTGTTAACCGGGTGTTCAAGTGGATTGATTCTGTCCTGAACTCTTGAACGGGAAAGCTGGTATGGACATTCAAGTTGCATCACGTATCGAACGGTTACCGCCCTATGTACTTGGTCGGTTGAAGCAAATGATTTACGACCGGCGCAAGGCCGGTGCTGATGTCATTGACATGAATATGGGCAACCCAGCTGACGCGCCCCCTGATCCAGTTGTCGACAAGATCCGCGAGGCTGTGCTCGACCCGCGCAACAGCCGCTACACCGTGTCTGCCGGTGTGCAGAACTTGCGTCGTGAGATGGCGCTCAAATACGAGCGCAAGTGGGGGGTTGAGCTCGATCCCGACACCGAAGTTATCGCTACCATCGGCAGTAAAGAAGGCTTCAGCCATATGTGTCTGGCCTTGCTTGGGCCAGGTGATATTGCAGTGGTCGCCGACCCCGCATTCCAAATACACACCTATGCAGTCATTCTCGCAGGCGCATCGACCGTGTCGGTGCCACTTGGCAACGACGACGCCTTTCTTGATCGCATTGACAACACGCTTGCGACGCTGACGCCCAAGCCGAAAGTGATTGTGCTGTGTTACCCGCACAATCCAACCGCCATCACCGTGGAGCCCGCGTTTTTTGAGCGCGTCGTTGCCATCGCTGACAAGCACCAAGTCATGGTGTTGCACGACTTTGCCTATGGCGAGACTTGCTTTGATGAGTACCAGGCACCGAGCTATCTGGCTGCACCGGGCGCTAAACGCTTTGGTGTTGAATTTACAACACTGTCAAAGCCCTACAACATGGCCGGTTGGCGGATTGGATTCTGTTGCGGCAACAGCGACATGATCAAGGCGCTCTCAACGGTTAAAGGCTATTACGACTACGGAATTTTCCAAGCGGTACAAATCGCGTCGATCATTGCGATGCGTGAAGGCGATCCTCACATTGAACGCCAAGCGCGCAAATACGCTCAGCGCCGGGATATATTGGTGGAAGGCTTGCACAAGCTCGGTTGGGAAGTGAACAGTCCACGGGCCTCAATGTTTGTCTGGGCCAAGGTGTCAGCGGAGCATCTCGTGCCTTACAAGGGCTCAGTCAACGAATTCTGTCTAGCAATGGTTGAACGTGCAGATGTTGCAATCACGCCGGGCGAGGCATTTGGTGCCGGTGGTGCTGGCTACGTGCGCATGGCGCTGGTGGAAAATCAGCAGCGTATTCGCCAGGCACTGCGTCAACTCAGCCGTGCATTGCAGAACCCTGACTCTGCAGACAGCGACTGACACCAACCAGCAAAGTCGCCGGCCGTATCAGGCTTTGCGTTGCGCCTTGAGGCGTTTCAAATAGAGCCCTGTGTGTGAGGCTTTCACTTTGGCAACCGCGCTCGGCGTGCCGCAGGCCACCAAGGTGCCGCCGCGGTCGCCGCCCTCCGGTCCGAGGTCGATGATCCAATCGCTGCACGCGATCACATCGAGATTGTGTTCAATCACGACAACGGTGTTGTGCCTGGCGGTGAGTTGTTGCAGGACCTGCATCAATTGCGCGACATCATGAAAATGCAAGCCGGTCGTGGGCTCATCCAAGATATAGAGCGTGCGACCCGTATCCCGCCGCGAGAGCTCTCGCGCGAGCTTGACGCGCTGGGCTTCACCGCCAGAGAGGGTGGTGGCGCTCTGGCCGAGGGTGAGATAGCCCAGGCCAACGTCGAGCAAGGTGTCGAGTTTGCGTTTAATCTGGGGAACTGGGTCAAACAGTGCGCCTGCGTCTTCAATGGTCATTGCCAGCACGTCGGCAATGGTCTTGCCGCGGTAGCGAATGTCGAGCGTCTCGCGGTTGTAGCGCGCGCCCTGGCAGTGGTCGCACGGCACGTAGACGTCAGGCAGGAAGTGCATCTCCACTCGGATAACGCCGTCGCCCTGACAGGCCTCGCAGCGTCCTCCTTTGACGTTGAAGCTGAAACGACCTGGACCGTAGCCGCGAGAGCGCGACTCTTGTGTGCCGGCGAAGAGGTCGCGAATCAAATTGAACGCGCCAGTGTAGGTCGCCGGGTTTGAGCGGGGGGTTCGGCCAATTGGGCTCTGGTCGATGGCGATTACTTTATCCAGCGCCTCTAGACCGTCGAGTCTTTCGAACGGTGCGGGCTCGCGCTTGCTGTTGTGCAAGTGCTTGGAGACGGCGCGCAGCAAGGTGTCGTTGATCAGTGTGGATTTGCCGGATCCCGAGACCCCGGTCACGCAACACAAGGTGCCAAGCGGGATGTCGATGGAGACTGATTTCAAGTTGTTGCCCGTGGCCCCGATCAGGCTCAGTGTGTCACCGGTGCCACGACCGGGTTTCTTCGGTGGGGTAATGGCGCGGTCGCCTCGCAAGTATTGCGCGGTCAGTGAATCGCTCTTCAGCACGTCTTCCAGACTGCCAGCGGCCATGATTTCACCGCCGTGCACACCCGCAGCGGGGCCGACATCAATGATGTAGTCGGCGTGCCGGATGGCGTCTTCGTCGTGCTCGACCACGATTACCGTGTTGTCGAGATCGCGCAGGCGAGTGAGGGTGCTGAGCAGTCTGTCGTTGTCGCGTTGGTGCAAACCGATAGACGGCTCGTCAAGGACATACATCACGCCAGACAATCCCGCGCCGATCTGGCTCGCCAGACGAATCCGCTGCGACTCGCCACCGGAGAGGGTGTCGGCGCTGCGCGCGAGGTTGAGATAGTCGAGGCCAACATCCACCAGAAATCCAAGCCGCAGGTCGAGCTCGCGTTGGACTTTCTCTGCGATCTGGGCGCGTTGACCGGTGAGGGCCAGGGCCGATAGCCGCGCGCGTGCATCGGCAATTGGCAGAGCAGAGAGTGTGGGTAAATCGAGATCACTGACCGTGACGTGGCGCGCGGCTGCGTTGAGCCGGCTGCCGTGGCATTGTTCACACGCGCGACTGGCCTGAAGCTTCGCGAGCTCCTCACGCACACCTGAAGACTGGGTCTCGCGGTAGCGGCGGGCAAGGGTGTTGATCACACCTTCAAAGGTGTCGGTGCGGTTGCGTTTGTCGCCACGGTCGTTTTCGTAGTGGAACGTGATCTCGTCGCTGCCGCTGCCGTACAAGATGCGCTCTCGGTGGCTATCGCTGAGCGCTTCAAACGGCGTGTCGAGGCTGAAACCGTAGTGCTCGCCCAGGCTTTGCATTTGCTGGTAGAAGTACCCGGTTTTTTTGTCCCACCCACGCACCGCGCCCTCGGCGAGACTCAATGTGGGGTCCTCGACCACGCGCGCAGGATCGAAGAATCTCTCAACGCCCAATCCGTCGCACCCTGTGCAGGCGCCATGAGGGCTGTTGAATGAAAACAATCTGGGTTCGAGCGAGGGCACTGCGAAGCCGCAGCGCGGGCAGGCGTAGTTGGCCGAGAAGGCGAGCTGCACGGCGTCGTCATCAATGGATGCGACCTCCACAGCACCCTCGGATAAGGTGAGTGCAGTCTCGATGGATTCCGCCAGGCGCAAGCGCAAATCCGGTCTGACTTTAAAGCGGTCGACGACCGCGTCGACCCGGTGGCGCTTGCGGCCGTCGAGGGTCGGCAGTTCGCCGTCGAGTTCGATGATGTCACCGTCCACGCGCGCGCGCAGGTAGCCCTGTTGGCGAAGACTCTCGAGCGCCTGGACGTGCTCGCCTTTGCGGTCTACAACCACCGGGGCGAGTAGCATCAAACGACTGCCTTCGGGTTGGGCAAGCACGGCGTCGACCATTTGGCTCACCGTTTGCGCGGACAGCGGCTCGCCGTGTTCAGGGCAGTGCGGGGTGCCGATCCGCGCGAACAACAGTCGCAAGTAGTCGTGGATCTCAGTGATGGTCCCGACCGTGGATCGCGGGTTGTGCGAAGTGCTTTTTTGTTCGATCGCAATCGCCGGTGACAGCCCCTCGATGTGGTCGATGTCGGGCTTTTCCATCTGCGAGAGGAACTGCCGAGCGTAGGCGGACAGGCTTTCGACATAGCGCCGCTGGCCCTCGGCGAAGATGGTGTCAAACGCGAGCGAGGACTTTCCAGACCCGGACGGACCCGTGACCACCACGAGGGCGTTGCGCGGCAGATCGACGTCGACGTTCTTGAGGTTGTGGGTGCGCGCGCCTCGCACACGGATACTGGCCATCGGCGAGCTCACGAGGGTGGGTTTGGGGGCATTGCGGGTGGTACTATACCGTGTTTACTCCCCTCCGAAGACTGACACCCCTTATGACAGAAGGCGCTGGTTTTAGCCGTGTAGAACGCCGGGCAGCGTCAGGTCTCTCTGCAGTGTTTGCGTGTCGCATGCTCGGGCTTTTTATGGTGTTGCCAGTGCTCAGCGTCTACGCCGACGCGATGCCCGGTGCGACGCCGCTTTTGATCGGTCTCGCACTTGGTGTGTACGGTCTGATGCAGGGTCTCTTGCAAGTGCCATTCGGCATCTTATCGGACCGGCTCGGGCGCAAGCCCGTGATTACCGCGGGTCTGTTGATCTTTATCATCGGCAGTGTGATTGCAGCCCTCGCCGATGACATTGTGATGCTTGTCGTCGGCCGCGCGCTCCAGGGCGGTGGTGCGGTGGCTGCGGCCGTGATGGCACTGGCAGCCGATCTCAGCCGCGAGCGAAATCGGACCGTTATGATGGCAATACTCGGCGGCACCATCGGACTCGCGTTTATGCTGTCGCTGGTGTTGGGGCCGGTGTTGGCGGGGATTGGCGGACTGGGCCTTGTGTTCTGGGTTGCGGCCGGTCTTGGGGCGCTGGCAATAGTGGTGTTGCAGGCCTGGGTGCCAGCGGTGTCGAGCTCGTCGGAGCAGCTCGCGACGGATGACAGGGCCGTGTCTGTGCTGGCGATTGCCAAACACCCTGAGCTGTGGCGTCTGGACGTTGGCGTGTTTGTGTTACATGCGATGATGACGGCGGTTTTTATCGGCGCGCCGCTTGCTCTTAGGGACGCCGGCGTGGCGGGTGCTGACCAATGGCAGGTGTTTTTGCCCGCGGTTTTCGGGGCGGTTCTGGTGATGCTGCCGCTGGTGTACGCAGCTGAGCGAAAAGGGCTGTTGCGCGGGGTGTTTCTATTGAGCATCACTGGACTTGGTGTGGTGCCGTTCATTTTCGGCAGTGTCCAGTCTGTGTGGGCGCTTGGGTTCGCACTCGCGGTATTCTTTGGGTTGTTTAGCGCACTCGAGGCGATGATGCCGTCGCGTGTGAGCAAGGTGGCGCAGCCGGCCCACAAGGGCACGGCGCTCGGGTTGTACGCGAGCAGTCAATTTTTTGGTGCCTTTGTAGGTGGAGCTGTGGGCGGTTTGCTCTACGGCGCTGGCGGCGCCCTTTGGTTGTATGGCGGTTGCACTGTGTTGGCAGCCGTGTGGTGGGGGGTGGCCTGCGGCATGAGTTCGGCCCCACCGGCAGTTAATCGCGCTGCTGCCTCGAATGGCGGCAGCGTTTAGAGAATTCATTGGGTGACTTGAGTGCACCCTTGCAAAAAGGAGAGATCAGATGGCTCGTGGCATCAACAAGGTGATTCTGGTTGGCAATTTGGGGTCTGACCCGGAAGTGAAGTACATGCCTAGCGGTGGGGCCGTGTGCAACATCTCGCTTGCGACAGCTGATTCGTGGACAGACAAGCAAAGCGGCCAGAAGCAAGAGCGCACCGAATGGCACCGCGTGGTGTTTTTCAATCGCCTTGCAGAAATCGCCGGTGAGTACCTGCGCAAGGGTTCGCAGGTGTATATCGAGGGGCGCTTGCAAACACGCAAGTGGGAAAAAGACGGTATCGAGCGCTACTCAACAGAAATCGTCGCCAACGATATGCAAATGCTCGGTGGCCGTTCAGGTGGTGACAACGCAGGCGGCGGCGGTTTTGCGCCACCACAGGGCCAGTCGCGTCCAGCGCAACAGCGATCTGCGCCGCCACAGCAGCCCACACAGTCTGTGCCTGAAGTTGACTTCGACGACGACATCCCGTTCTGAAGCACAGCTTCAACTGAACTAGGCTCCGTTACAGCAACGGAAAATTAAAGGGACTTGACCCGGGGCAAGCATGCGCGACGACTTCATTTTTACATCGGAATCTGTGTCTGAAGGACACCCAGACAAGGTGTGTGACCAAGTGTCAGATGCCATCTTGGACGCCATCCTCACCGAAGACCCACAAGCGCGGGTTGCCTGCGAAACGTTGGCCAAAACCGGGATGATTGTTGTTGCCGGTGAAATCACCACATCAGCTTGGGTAGACATTGAGGACTTGGTGCGAGGTGTCGTGTGCGATATCGGGTACGACCACTCGGCAGTCGGATTTGACGGTAACACTTGCGCAGTGCTCAACGCCATTGGCAAGCAGTCGCCTGATATCGCGCAGGGAGTCGACCGCGAGCGCGATGAAGAGCAGGGCGCCGGTGACCAAGGACTGATGTTTGGCTACGCGTGCGATGAAACCGATGTGCTCATGCCCGCGCCAATCACCTATGCACACCGCTTGGTGCAGCGCCAATCTGAAGTGCGCAAGAACGGCCAACTGACGTGGCTTCGGCCCGACGCCAAGAGCCAGGTGACGCTGCGCTATGAGAACGGTGTACCCACTGGAATTGACGCTATCGTGTTGTCCACGCAACATTCACCGGATGTGAACCTCAAAGATTTACAAGAAGCGGTTATGGAGCACGTTTTAAAGCCCGTGCTCCCGGCGCAATGGTTGGATGCGTGTGCAGCTGAGAACATTCACATCAACCCAACTGGCAATTTTGTGATTGGTGGGCCAGTTGGTGATTGCGGACTCACTGGGCGCAAGATCATTGTTGACACCTACGGCGGCATGGCGCGCCACGGTGGCGGCGCCTTCTCAGGGAAAGACCCGTCCAAGGTCGACCGCTCAGCGGCTTACGCCGGGCGCTATGTCGCAAAAAATGTGGTGGCAGCCGGACTGGCTCGCCAGTGCGAGATTCAGGTGTCCTACGCGATAGGCGTGGCGCGTCCAACGTCGATCACAGTAAACACTTTTGGCACCGGCGCGATTGCGGACGAGCGCATCGAGCAACTTGTCGCCGAGCACTTTGACTTGCGTCCATTCGGCATCTTGAAAATGCTTGAACTCGAGCGCCCCATCTACCGCAAAACGGCCGCCTATGGGCACTTTGGCCGCAACGATCCCGATTTCAGTTGGGAGCGAACTGACCGCGCCGCCGCGCTGCGAGACGCAGCGGGCATCGCCTGACACACACGGACACCGAACATGAGTTTTGAAGCACCGGCCTACACAGGCCAAGCGCACATTGTGCGTGACATGTCGCTCGCGGCCTTTGGCCACAAAGAAATCGAGATCGCCGAGACCGAAATGCCCGGCCTGGTCCAGATTCGCGAGGAATACCGCGGCGACCAGCCGCTCAAAGGTGCGCGCATCGCGGGCTCCCTGCACATGACCATCCAAACCGCAGTGTTGATCCAGACCCTCGAGGCACTGGGCGCAGAGGTTCGGTGGGCGAGTTGCAATATTTTCTCAACCCAAGATCATGCAGCCTCGGCAATCGCCGACGGTGGCACCCCTGTATTTGCGTTCAAAGGTGAAACACTCGAAGAGTACTGGGCTTATACCCACGCCATTTTTGATTGGCCAGGTGAACAAGCCAACATGATCCTCGATGACGGTGGCGACGCGACCTTGCTGTTGATCTTGGGCACACGCGCAGAGTCCGATCCAAGCTTCCTCGAGTCGCCTGATTCAGATGAAGAGGTAGCGCTGTTCAACGCAATCAAACAAAAGCTCGCGACGGATCCCACGTGGTATTCAACTCGCCTCGGTTGTATTCAAGGCGTGACAGAAGAGACCACTACAGGCGTCAAACGCTTGTATTCCATGCAGGCGGCAGGGGAGCTTCCGTTCCCGGCAATCAACGTCAACGACTCGGTCACCAAGAGCAAGTTTGACAACCTCTACGGTTGCCGTGAGTCGCTGGTGGATTCGATCAAGCGCGCAACCGACGTCATGATCGCGGGCAAAGTGGCAGTGGTGTGTGGCTACGGCGATGTCGGCAAAGGGTCGGCGCAGTCACTTCGTGGCCTCGGCGCAACCGTCATGATCACCGAAGTGGACCCGATTTGTGCGCTGCAAGCGGCAATGGAGGGCTACCGCGTGGTGCGTCTGAATGACGTGGTGGATCAAATTGATCTCGTTGTGACCACAACCGGAAATGCCAATATTGTCACCCAAGACCACATGCGGCGCATGAAAGACCAAGCCATCGTCTGCAATATTGGGCACTTTGATAATGAGATTGATGTTGCCGGCCTCAAGAACTACGAATGGCAGAACATCAAGCCGCAGGTTGATCACATCGTATTTCCCGACGGCAAGAAAATTATCCTGCTCGCCGAGGGGCGGCTTGTGAACCTCGCGTGCGCCACCGGCCACCCGAGCTTTGTGATGTCGAACTCATTCACCAACCAGACGCTCGCGCAGATCGAGCTCTGGCAAAACGGTGAAAAATACGGCAACGAAGTCTACATCCTGCCCAAACACCTCGATGAGAAAGTTGCGCGGCTGCACCTCGATCGCATCGGTGCCAAACTGACCGAATTAACGCCTGAGCAAGCGGCGTATATCGGGGTAGACGTTAATGGGCCGTATAAGGCAGAACACTACCGTTACTGATTCGGTGGTGGCTGGGACGGGATCGGGTTGTAATACGCTGTTTGTCGCGCGTAACATCCCGATTCCCGGGCACCGCGAGAACGACATCATCTTGCAGTTTGCAGAGCACCTGCGGGATTCAGGTGTCAGTGTGTCGATGGTGTACCAAGCCGAGTGGTTACCTGTGCCTGCCAGGTGGTTGAGTGGCATCAAGCGATCCATTGCGTCACTCTTAAGTCCATTCGACGCGCAGGGCATCCCGGTGCATGTGCTGCGTTATCTGCGCTTGCCGGGCTTGCAGTTGAGCTACGCGTTGGCGAAATGGTTTCGTGGCGGGCAGTTTGATCAAAGCCCGACATGGGTCCACGCGCACTATGTGTTGCCCGATGGTGTCATGGCGAGGTCGCTGGGGCGCCGCTTCAACTGCCCTTATGCAGTGACCGTGCGTCAGGGCGATCTTCGCAAATGGCATTCGCTGTGGCGCATCAGCCCGTTGCGGCATCAATTCAAACAGGTGCTGCGCGACGCATCAGTCGTGTTTGCACCCAGTCCCACGATACAAACAGCTCTCGCCGAACTCGGTACAGAGTCGGTCCTGCTGCCGCATGCTGTCACGCTGCCAGCGAGCAACACGCCGCGCTTGACGTCCACCGGTGGACTGCGAGTGTTTGCCGCGGCCGCACTCTTGCCGCTCAAGCAGCTGGATTGGTTGATCGAGTCGTTGCCTCTACTGCCGGAGATTACCGAGCTGGTGATCGCCGGGGAAGGGCCAGAGCGGGATGCACTCAGCGCACATGTGGAGCGATTACACGTGGCAGAGAGGGTGCGTTTTCTCGGCGCAGTGTCGCGGGTTGAGGTGCTAGAACACATGGCCGAGTGTGATATTTACGCGCTGCCGAGTGTCAGCGAGACATTTGGTCTGAGTTACTTAGAGGCCGCAGCAAGTGGCTGCGCGGTGTTGGCCTGCCGCCACACGGGCGTCCACGGTTGCTTTGAGGAAGATCAAGAGATGGTGTTTTGCGAGCCGAACCGCGTTGACGCCATTGCCGCGCTCACACGCCTGTGCCGTGACCACGCGCTGCGTGCGCGTGTCGCGGCGGGTGGCCGCCGTCGGGTCGAGCTCGATTACCAGTGGCCGCGTGTCATAACCAAATACCTCGATGCCTTAGGCGCATTGTGATGATGTCAATTATTTGTGTTGTCGCCCTGCTGCTCCTGTTTGCAAGTTATCTCGGATATCCGATGGCACTTGCGCTGCTGACAGCGCTGCAGCGTGACCGAAAGCCCGTGGCGCCACTTGACGACAGCGAATTGCCGTCTGTTGCGTTAGTGGTGTCGGCGTTCAACGAAGTGGACGTGATCGCAGAGAAGATCGAGAACAGCCTTGCGTTGGACTACCCACCCGAGCGGTTGAGCATTGTGGTGTTCTCAGACGGCTCAGATGACGGCACGGATGAGGCGGTTGCTCGCTTTGCAAGCCGGGGCATCGCGCTCAGACGCATTGACGGCCGAGTTGGCAAGACGCAGTGCCAGAACACTGTAGTTGCCGAGCGCACCGAAGACATCATCGTGTTCTCCGACGCGAACACGATGTATGAACGGGACGCGATTCGCCACCTTGTCGCCCCCTTCGTAGACCCCGCTGTCGCAAGCGTCATCGGCAACCGTCGATACATCGGCGACGACACCGCGGACAACCAGGAAGGGCTGTACGAGCGGTTCGAGAATTGGCTCAAAGCCAAAGAGTCACAGCTAGGCGGCACAATCGGAGCCTGCGGCGCAATCTACGCGGTGCGCCGAGCGGACTACGTGCCGCTGCCGGCAGATCGGATATCAGATATCGTCGAACCGATTGTGCTGGCTTGCTCAGGTCGGCGAGTCTTGTATGCAGTTGATGCGGTAGGAACTGAGAGAATGGAAACTGATCTCTCGCGAGAGATGTCGCGTAAGCGCCGAATTGTTTTACGATCCTTAAACAGTGTTTGGGCGGAGCGACGGAAGATTCTTTCCACGCCTGTGGTTGGGCTCAAGCTGATTCTGCACAAAGTCATTCGGTGGCAAACGCTACCCCTGTTGTGTGTGGTGGCGGTCTTCGGGATTATCGGTGGGAATACGCTTCTGATGGTTCTAGGTTCAGGGGTGGTATTGTATCTGGCGGCGTCTTTTGCGATTCTTCGCTTGGTGTCTTCACACCGTCCAGGCAACGTGGACGTGCCGTTTGGACTCGCCGGTAGGCTCTTGCTTTACGCCATTGGTGTGTTTTTGAGTGCTTGGCATGCGACTGTCGATTTCACTAGGGGAAAGAACCAGATCACGTGGCAATCACGGTCTTGAGAGTCGATCTGCGCCTAGAGAACGATTTATCTAGCGTGACATTAGCCGGTTCAGCACAACAACTTGATCTCGAGCGGTTCCAAACCTGCGCTTTGTCAATGCGCTGTCCAGTTGCATCAGGGCGTAGGCCATTTCAACAGCTTGCTGAGGCGTTGACTGCAATGCAGGTCTTTGTTTCGATGCGATAGCCACAAGCTTGTGGAGTGGTGACTCCAATCCGTAGCCATCCCATGTGGTGCCCAAGGGTTCGATTGACCAATGCGTGAAGGCGATCAGCTGAGGCTCTCCTTTTGGGCCAAGCACTATTGCGTCACGCGCAGTTTTCACGCTAACCACTCTTGGCAAGGTAGAGACGGTTTCAATTATCTCCGGTATGTGAGCGCGAAGTTTATCGAGGGCTGCTTTGTCTTGAGCATCAAGTTGTGCGCAAAGCTGTGCTAGGTGATCCACGGAGAATCTCTCGTCCAGTGGTTTCGTTACGACCAAAGCTGACATTTCATCGGTTGGTTCGATTGCCCATGCTTTCGCATTGATCATGGACCGTGCGGTGTGCAGCGCATCGCGTGAGATAGGGTGTACTTCTGACTTCGAAGCAAGCGTGATTTCATGCCCGCCATCTAGGAGTTCATAAGGGGCTTGGATCAATCCAACTTTAGTTGCAGCGGCAGATAGTAGGCGCTCTTTGATCGACGCGTCCTCGCTGTTTGGCGTGAACACTCGGTACAAACAAGGACCTTCAATACTCTCTGCGGCAAACGTTCTGACGACTGTGGAATCGCTATTCAGAAGTCGCCAATTCGTTGCAGAATTCAGAAAAGGTAATTCGAACAGCCTTTCGCTAAGGGGTTGCTCCGTTGTTCTGCCGTGCCGCAGACTGAAAGAGCCGAGATGACCTGCCGTAGAGCGCTTGTGATCTGCTATTTGGTAAGCAGTTCGCAACAGTGTTGATTGCTGAGTACTCAACAGCCGTAGAGCGACTATTGATAATATAGTGATTAGTGTGCTGCCGCTGGCGGGTTGAAGTGCTTGCTGTAGAAGCAATAGAAAGCCACCGAGAAAGCACAGGCTAGAGACCAAACCGATTCGTTGATTGACCTTGCTGATTCGGGCTTTTCTGTCCAGAGCTGCAAGGGGGCTACGGGATCTCGCAAAAGCAAATCCGATTCCCATTTGACAAGCCAGTAACAACAGTAGGTGGTCGACTGACCAAAACAAGCCTGCTGAGAGCAGCACTACCAGTGCTAAAGAGGAGAATAGGCGAGCGACCAGTGAATGAGCGCGAGCTGCAAAACTCTTTGTAAAGATAGCCCGGTGGTACTTGTCAGCTGTAAGGGTGACAGTCGACTCTGAACCCTTTTCTTCGGCCCGATTGGCCACATGGTCGAGCGCTAGATGTGTTGCATACAGGATTAGGGTTAAGCCCGCCAGTGTGTATAGGACACCGTCAAAGCCGAGCGTCTGCATCAATGGCTCAAGAAACGCCGGCACAGCGCCGGTTAGCGCGATGTACAGCACCTTCAATGGTAAAAGGAACGCTGCCATGCGACACAGTTGCGAAGCGGTCATGCTAGCAGAAGCAGTGGCCAGCGTCTTCGTGGCACAGAGCACGATGGGCCTCGCGATGTCAATACATGCGAGGCATGCCGACAAGGGGGTGATGGGGTTTTGCATGTGATACAGGTGCTGTTACGTCTGCAAGTTCGTTCGGCGATGATCGATGATAGGGTAACCCCATCGTTAGGTCTGATGGAGAAATCAGCTCCCAGCTTCTGACAACAAGATAGGTGCTTGTCGGTGGTACTCTTCTACTATATATAGAGCATCGAATCTGTACCTATAGGCTTGGTGTGCATCTTGGTAAGCGAGGCGCTGTGGCAGTTGGTGTTGCAAGGCGAGTGTCTGGACTGGCAGCACGATTGCGCTCGAAGGTGGCGGATCAGAAGGCTTGGGTGTCGCGGCAAGCCGGTTTGAGAAGAGGTGGTTTCCTGTTTCTGCCAATAAACGGCAGTGGACTGGGGCATCTCACGCGATGCCTAGCTATCGCTGAGGCTGTGCGGCTGAAATCGCCAGACACGCCAATTGCTTTCTTCACCACAAGTTTGGCGATCCCAATCGTCAGTCGCTTCGGTTATACCTGTTTCCATTGGCCTCCAAAGCAGACTGTAGGTCGCGATATGACAGCGGCTGAATGGAATGAGGGGCTTGAAAGTCAGTTGCTCACTGTGGTCGGCCAGCTGTCACCAGAGACTCTTGTTTATGATGGCGGTGCGCCTTATCCGGGCGTACGTCGGGTGCTAGAGCACAATTGTGTGTCCAGCAGTGTATGGATCAAGCGCGGGCTTAGTAGTCAAAAACTGACAGGCGAAGATTTGTCGCTGTTTGACGCAGTCATTTCGCCTGGTGAGATTGATCAAAAATGCCAGGTAGTAGCCCCCAACGAACAGGCGGTGGATCCGATTATATTGACCCCCCGTACGATTCCATCTCGAGTGGAACTGTCGGAATGGTACGGACTGGATATCGACAAAAAATGGGT
>CALAMQ010000091.1 GCA_937925815.1 uncultured Granulosicoccaceae bacterium
TACAGCCGCAGCTACTTGCATCACCTTGGGCGCTGCAACGAGATCCTCGGCGCGCGCTTGAACACAATACACAACTTGTATTTTTACCAGACACTGATGCGCGGCATTCGTGAATCAATTGAGCAGGGCCGCTTTGACGCCCACCGCCGTGAGGTGCTTGAGCGCATGGGCGAACAGCCGTGAAACAGGTGTTGATGGTCGCCAACCGGCCATCGGCCAATACTGCAGCGCTCTGGGACGCGGCCGCGCGCGGCCTGCGCCATCCTGACCTCGAAGACATTCACGCGCGCTGCCTTGATCCACTCGAGGCGGGCCCGGACGATCTGCGTCTGGCGCACGGTATTGTGATCGGCACGACTGAAAATTTTGGCTACATGAGCGGCGTGGTCAAGGACTTTTTCGAGCGGGTGTATTACGCCTGTGAGGGCGAGACCGAGGGCTTACCTGTGGTCTTCTACGTGCGCGCTGGTCGCGACGGCACCGGGACGGTGCGCGCGCTCAGCGGCATCATTCAAGGCATGGGGTGGCGGTTGGTGCAAAAGCCACTGGTGCTGCACGGTGCGTGGCGGGACAGCTTTTGCGACGAGATAGAAGAACTCGCCACCACGCTCGGTGCCGGGATGTCAGCAGGCTTGTATTGAGTCAGCGTGCGACGCGGCGCGGCAGTGGCGCCTGACTGCACTGGCCACAGCGCCGGTGGTAGTGCGCGACCACCGCGTGCCGTTCTTGTTCGCGCCGTGCGGTGTTGTTTTCGTCGTCAAGCTCTAGCCGACGACGCAATTCACGCCTGAAGAGGTGGCTCTCTCGGTAGTCGAGCAAGGTGCCTTCATCGCGTGTGTAGGGCGCTGCGCAATCGCGCGAGAACAACGCCACGTGGCCAAAGCTCGGCACCTCGCCGCGCGAGACGCGCGCGCCGAGTTTGTTGTCGTCGAGCAAGCTGCCAAGAACCTCGTTGCAGAAGGTTGCAGCCGAGGTGTCCGGGTCAATAAATCGCGTGATCAGCTCGCGCTCGCCGTCGCTGTCGAGGCCGTATTCGCTTGCGAGAATGGCGAGGTTTTGAGCCATGTAGCGGTCTGCCGCGTCGAGCGTCTCGTCGACCAGCGACACCATGCCTTGCATCATTGCTTCGGGCAGGCCGAGTTGGTCGCGGTAGTGGGGGTCGTGCCGGCTCTGCGCAATTTCATCACTGAGCTTTGCAATCAACGGCCGCATGATCGGCCCGCGCACACGCTCCGCCCAGTAGACACGGATGCCGCTGTGGCGCCACCAGCCCTCGAGGCTGTCTGGGTCGCGCACGCTTTCGTTGAAGGTCGTCATGGTGTCGACGAGTTTGGTGATGATGCCGGCCACGGTGTAAGGCGTGCGCGAGTCTGTCGGGCGGATCCGCATGGTGGTGTAGCGACCGACGTCGTAGGCAGTGCGCACGGTGCGGAATCCCGGAGATTCGAGCGTCTGGTTGGCTTTGAGCGTGCCTTGGTTTGCGTCGCGCGCGTCGGTGACTTCGCCAACCATCGCGGCAATCGGCGCGCCGAAGCGCTTGCGCAGCAAACGCAGCGAGTGATAGTAACCGGCCACCGCACTGGAGCCGTCTTCGACCACGTCGTGCATCATCGCCGCCGCGGCGGTGCTGACATCGAGGTTCTCGCCAAACTCGCGCCAGGCCGCGTTGGCGAGTCCAAAGGCGTGCGAGACCATGGTCACGCGTGATTTGCGCCGGCACTTGTCGAGGTGGCGGGTCACTTCGAGCGCCGCAAGGTGCAGGGTGTTGATGTCGTTTGGCCAGGCGGCGGCGTCGAAATACTCCATCAGCGGTAAGTTGTTGTGCACTTCGTGCACGGCACGACCACGTCGCCCGACGAGGCGGTGGCGTTTTTGCGGGTCGGTCAGCGTGTCGCGAACCGCTTGCAAGAGCGTGTTCTCTAGCGGTTCGCACAGCGCGTGGTAGTCCACGCCCGGCAGTGAAAACGCAGACAAGGTGAGTTTGTAATCGATCTCAAGCTGGGTGCGCTCAGGGAAATCTCCACGCGTGTCAACACCTGCCGCCTGCAGCTCGGCCAGTTTGTCCGGGCACAGGGTTGCAATAATTTGTTCGCCAGCCGCGCGCGCAGACAGCCGGAGTTTGGACACGGTGATTGCGGCAATGGCGTTGGCGTAGCGCGGCGTGATCGATAACTGATCGGTCGCACCGAGCTTCCAGGCGTCGAGGAAGTCTGCGTGTTGCTGGCGCAGGTTGCGAACGTGCACCGCCACTTGTCTGCCAAAGTGCGCTTCGATATAGGCGTTATCTACAACGGGCGCGTCTTCGAGTTCAAGCGTTGCAAGCCGGTCGGGTTTGTCGAGGCAGCTGTGAATCAGGGTTGCGACGACAAGGTTCAAGGTCACGCTTCGGTCGCCACCGCCGTTGCGGCCAAAGCGGCGGATGCCCTGCATGATGACGCCGCTGAGCACCACGGCGTTGATGCTCGGCTCGAGTTTTGGCAGACGGTTGCTGTTGACGACCTGATCCCAGCCAGAATCGGTCACCGCGATCTGATCGGGGTGAATGTCGAAGGGATCGATTGGCAGGTTGGGGCGGAAGACGCTGGCGAGGATCTCGCGCCCGCGCACGGTGGCGAGCGTTGCGCGCGGGATATCTCGCACCCGCACCAAGGTCTCGATTTCAGCGTTCTGCCAGGCTTCGGAAATCGGACCGATCAGCGCGCGCTCGTTGTCGAGCGTGCTCGCAATCAGCCGGTAGGCTTTGATCAATTTGCCAAGCTTGGTCGGTTCAGCTGCAATAGCGCCGGTCACGGTGTTTCGACCAACCCGGCTCATGAGCGTCAGTCCCTACGCAACGGGGAGTGCAATTTGGCGCCTGTCACGAATCGCTCGCGTGATCCTCGATGATCCGGCACAAGGTGCTCGTGGCGGTATCGGACGTGATGGTGCTGGTGTCGATCTGGTAGTCGGCCTGGCTGTAGAAGGTTTCGCGCTCTTGCAACATGAGCTTGAGGTCGTCGAGCGATTGTTTGTGGCTGTCAAAGGGGCGCATGTCGCCCTGTTGCATCACGCGGTTCATGTGTTGCTCGGGTTGGGCTTGCACCCACACCAAGGTGCAGCGCTCGCGCAAGAGGTTGTAGGTGGGGGCTTCTGCCACCAAGCTGCCGCCGGTCTCTATCAGGCAACGGTCAGTTTTCTCGATGATGTCGTGGAGCGCGGCTGATTCCCAGCGGCGGTAGGCGTTCTGGCCACCGAGGTCCATGATCTCGGCAAGCGACATACCGGCTAGTTCTACGATGCGGTCACTGATGCGGATGAACGGCATCTTGAGCTGGTCAGCCGCCGCACGTCCGATGGTGGACTTGCCTGCACCTCGCAGCCCCAAGAGGGCGAAGCGGTTAGAAGTCTCGCGTCGAGCGGTGCCAACGACGGTCTGCACGTGTGCGAGCAGCTTGTGTTTTTGGTCGTTGTCCATGCGGTTGATCAGCGCGTGGAGTTCGGCGTCTTCAGGTCCGTGTCGGTCGAGATCGATCAGATCGAGCAGATTGACGTCGAGCGCGCGCGAAATCTTGTAGAGCATCGCGAAGGACAAGTTGGCCTGGCCGCTTTCGACCTGAGCGAGGTAGCGCTCTGAAATCTCAGAGTGATTGGACAGGTGCTTGCGCGAGACACCGCGCTGGGCACGCAGCGACCGGACCCGTCGACCAATCTCTGCCAACCAATTGTTCATCGCTTCCATAGGTGTCTGTCTCTACCGCGCGACGCGCGTTGCACGTGGCGTCGGCCCTTGGCCTGTTGTGAATCTGAATGCGGCCGCCAGGGGTTTAAGGGCGTGGCGACACGGCTTAAGGCTTAAATCATAGCGCTTTACAACACAGTTGTCGGGCGGAATCGCCGGTTTCTTGACCGGCATTTGATAGAATGCACCGATTCTCGGCCGTCAGCGGCCCGCCACCCGAACTTTCGCTGGAGTCCTTCTGTGTTTAGCCAACTTTCCGCCCCCACACCCGATGCAATCCTCGCGCTGATGACGGCCTTTCGCGCCGACACGCGAACGGACAAAGTGGATTTGGGGGTCGGCGTGTACCGCGACGCGAGCGGCGACACCCCGGTGCTCGACGCCGTGCGCGAAGCCGAGCAGCGCGTGTTCCAGGCACAGCAAACCAAGGCCTATGTTGGCGTCGCGGGTGACGCTGTGTTCTGTGAAGAAATGATCGGCATGACGCTCGGTTCTTCGGTGCCCGCTGAGCGGGTGCGCTGCCTGCAAGCTCCGGGTGGCTCGGGGGCGTTGCGGTTGGTCGGGGAACTCATGAACCAGGCCAAGCACGGTGCCCGCGTGTTCATCAGTGACCCAAGCTGGCCCAACCACGTGCCATTGCTTGAAGCCGCCGGGTTGGAGATTCACTCCTATCCGTATTTCGATCCCGACACGCGCGACGTGAACATTGAAGGCATGCTCGAGGGTATCGCCGAGGCGGGACCTGGCGACTTGGTGCTGCTGCACGGCTGCTGCCACAACCCAACTGGCGCAAGCTTTAGCGCTGAGCACTGGGCGGCAATTGCCGAGCGCGCCGTGGCGCAGGGATTCGTGCCCTTCGTCGACTTCGCCTATCAGGGTTTCGGCGAGGGACTGGAAGAAGACGCAGCCGGCGTGCGCGCACTCGCAGCCGTGGTGCCGGAAATGGTGCTGGCAGCATCTTGCTCAAAGAACTTTGGTCTCTACCGCGAGCGCGTGGGCGCGGCGATTGTCGTCGCCGAGAACGCCACCTTGGCAGACCTTGCCTTCCGCAACGCGATGTCTGTCGCGCGCGGCAGTTACTCCATGCCGCCGGACCACGGTGCGGCGGTGGTGCGCGCAATCATGCAAGACCCCTCGCTCAAATCACGTTGGATCACTGAACTCGACACCATGCGCAAGCGCATGCTCGATACCCGCAGTGAATTGGTGACGGAGTTGCGTAATGCCACGGGCAGCGAACGCTTTGATTTCATTGGCCGTCACAGCGGGATGTTCTCGCGCCTAGGTATTCCAGGTGCGCAGATCGAGCGCATGCGTGAGGAGCACGGCATTTACATCGTCGGTGACAGCCGAATAAACGTCGCGGGCTTCAAGACGGGCCAGGCGGCGAAATTTGCGCAAGCACTGGTGGCCACTGAAGCCTGAGGGGCATCGTCATGCAGCTCGGTATTCTCGAAACAGGCCGGCCGCCAGAAGATTTGCAAGGGCGGTTTGAAGATTATCCCGGCATGATGCGCACCATGCTGGGCGCCGTCGGTGCGAGCTGCGAGTACCGCCACTATGCGGCGCTAGATGGCGAGCTGCCAGGCGCGTCCGGCGAGTGCGATGCCTGGCTGATCACCGGCTCGCGCTTTGCCGCCTACGACCCCGATCCCTGGATTGCAGAACTCAAGGGCTTTGTGCGGGCCGCATACGAAAGCGGCGCGCCGATGCTCGGCGTGTGCTTTGGCCACCAGATCATGGCGGCAGCACTCGGTGGGCGGGTGGAGAAATCCGACAAGGGCTGGGGTGTGGGCGTGCATCGATACACCTTAGACGCGGTGCCAGAGTGGTTGCCCGACGCGCCTGAATCGCTCTCCATCCAGGCGTTTCACCAAGACCAAGTCGTGGTCGTGCCACCCGACGCCACGGTGCTTGCGCACTCGGATTTTTGCGAGGTAGCGGCGCTCGGCTACGGCGATCAAGCTTTGTCGGTGCAGGCGCACCCGGAGTTTCGCGCGGATTACACCGGCGCCTTGCTCGGCACCCGGCGCGAGCTGATTGGTGATGAGCGTGTAGACGCCGCGCTGGCAACGCTCGAAGACCCGCTCGACAGCCCCTTTGTTGCGCGTTGGTTCAGCGGCCTAGCCGGTCTCAGCGCTCAGAGTTGAAGGGTGCGGCCGGCTAGGTGCGGCCGGCGAGGTGCGGTCGGCGAGGCGTCCCCAACTAGGCATCCTGAACACTGGCTTGCATCAACGTCCAGAGCGCTTCGACGTGCTCGCGTTCGGTGCGTTCGACGCCGACCGACACGCGCACAAACCAACGGCCATCGAGCGTCGCCGGTGACAGGAACGCTTGACCGGAATCGTTGATACGCCGGACCCAATCAAGCGTGTGGCTGTCGAGGGCGTCTCCACTGAGGGGCGCGCCTGCGTGGTCGCCGAGGTGGCGCACGCACACGGTTTGCAGCGTGAGCGGCGCCACCAGCTCCCAGTCTGGGTGCGCCGAGACGGTCTCTGCCAGCCAGCGTGCGTTGTCCAGATCGCGGCGAAGGCGGGACTGAATCGCTTCGATTCCGTCGAGCGACAAATGAAACCACAGCTTCAATGCGCGAAACCGCCGGCCCAGAGGTATGCCCCAGTCGCGGTACTGCGTGACTTGGCCGTCGGCGCCACTTTGTAAGTAGCTTGGGTTGGTCGAGAGCACGCGCACCAAAGTCTCTGTGTCGCGCACGTAACACAGCGCGCAGTCGAGCACGGTGCCGAACCACTTGTGCGGGTTCCACGCCACGGAATCCGCCCGTTCCACGCCGTGCCACAAGTGGCGGCATTCGGACAGCAGCATGGCGCTGCCGGCCATGGCCGCGTCAACGTGCAACCACACGCCACGGGCTTCGGTCACCGTGGCGATGTCATCAATCGGGTCAAAGGCGGTGATGCCGGTCGAGCCGCTGGAGGTGACAACCAACGCCGGTTGCAAGCCATTGCGGATGTCAGAGTCGATTGCCTCGGCGAGGGCGGCTGGGTCCATGCTGCGGTGCACGGGATCGCAGTCCACCATGCGCAAATTGGCGTCGCCAAAGCCCGCCAATTGCACGGCTTTGGCAACCGATGAATGTGCTTGTTCAGTGGTGTAGACCGTCAGTGCCGAAGGTGTCGCTTGCAGGCCACCGCGCAGTTTGCAGAAGTCGGATGCGCGTTCGCGCGCGACCAACGCCATGACCACCATTGCGCTCGAGGCGGTGTCATGGATTGAGCCGTGCCAGGCATCACTTAGCCCGGTCAGTTGACGCAGCCAGTCACAAGTGACTTCTTCAACTTCGGTCAACGCCGGACAGCTCTCCCAGGAAATGCCCAAGCTCCCGATGCCGCTGCTCGCGATGTCGCCAAGCACAGACGCCAGACTCGCGTTAGACGGGAACCAACCAAAGTGCATTGGGTGTTGCATGTGGGTTAAGCCTGGGACCACACGTTGATCGAGCTGCTGTAACAGCGCGTCAAAGGCCACGGTGTCCTGCGGTGCGGTCGCTGGAAACTGGTTGCGTACATCGCCAGGCGAAACCTGTGCCCGCACGGGCATTTCGTTCAAGTGCTCGCGGTAATCTGCAATCCAATCGATGAGCGCGTGGCCTGCGTCGCGAAATTCATCTGGTGTCATGGTGAGTCTGCGGGTGTTGGATGCGCAGAGTGTACCGCGTGCTCCCTATTGCCGCGTCTGGACCCAGCAGCTGCCCCGGCATGGTGGGCAAAAGGGGAGTAGAATGGGGGATTGCGCCTACCTTGCCCACCAGATTCAAACGACCGCCCGCCATGATCAAGCAGACTCAAGCAGATAACCTGTTGCCCGACACCGCTGTGGCGGTACAAGACGTTTTTGGTTTCGACAGCGCATTGACTGTGCCGGCCTACAGTGCTGCCACTGAGCACGTGCCCGCAATCGACCCTGATTACCTTTTTGACCCAACCACAACCCGGGCGATCCTCGCGGGCTTTTCTCACAACCGTCGTGTGCTGGTGTCAGGCTTGCACGGCACCGGTAAGTCAACTCACATCGAGCAAGTCGCCGCGCGGCTCAATTGGCCCTGCCTGCGCATCAACCTCGACAGCCACGTCAGCCGACTGGATTTGATTGGCAAAGACGCCATTGTGTTGCGCGAAGGCGTGCAGGTGACAGAATTTCAGGACGGCATTCTGCCGTGGTCAATTCAGAACAACATCGCGCTGGTGTTTGATGAATACGACGCCGGTCGACCGGACGTGATGTTTGTGATTCAGCGCGTTCTCGAGACCGCAGGACGGCTCACGCTGCTCGACCAATCGCGTGTGCTTGAACCGCACCCCGGTTTTCGCCTGTTTGCCACGGCCAACACGGTGGGTCTTGGCGACGCAACCGGTCTGTATCACGGCACCCAACCTCTCAATCAGGCGCAGCTCGACCGCTGGTCAATCGCGACCACACTCAATTACCTGCCACACGAGCAAGAGTGCGGCATTGTCATGGCCAAGGCACCATCACTGCACGACGACGAAGGACGAAACATGGTCGACCGCATGGTGAAGCTCGCAGACTTGACCCGCGCGGCCTTTCGCTCTGGTGACCTGTCAACGGTGATGTCACCGCGCACCGTGATCACGTGGACCGAGAACCTCGCAATTTTCGAAGACGTTTGTGAGGCTTTCCGGTTTACCTTTTTGAATAAATGCGATCCCTTTGAACGCCCGCTGGTGGCGGAGTTGTATCAACGGGCCTTCGGCGTCGACCTAGACGTCGGTTAAGGGCATGGCTGTCCCCCCTCGGTCGCGAGGCCACAACCGGCGAAAAGCGCAGGCCATGGGCCCGCGCGAAGCGGCGCAATTGGCGCAATCGGGTTGTGTGCGCTCGCTTGCCGACGCTGAAAAGCTGAGCGTGCACTTTGGCAACAGCGCGCCGTCATTAGACGGCGACACCGCAACTTTGCCCGCGGCTGCCACCGACATGACTCCTGAGAAGCGGCGGTTGTGGCGCGGGCAGGCGGATTCGGTGGCGTTGGAGAAACGCTACCACGACGCAGCCAAACACCGACGTCTTGCACCGGGAAGCGGGCCGTCCAAGGCGGTGTTTGATCGGCTCGAGGCGGTGCGGCTCGAAGCGCGCGGTTGCGCCGAGTACGCGGGTGTTGGAGACAACCTCGACGCGGCGCTGAGCGACCGCTTTCAATACTTGCTCGACAACCCCGATAGCGGCTACTCGCCGCTCGCCGAAGCACTCGCGCTGCATGCGCGCGAGCAACTCACTGGTCGCGCCACACCGGACGTCGCGAGCGACATCCACGCCAAATACCGCACGTGGCTCGACCAACACGTCAAGCTCGACGTCAGTCGGCTTTCGCAGGCCCTCGACGACCAAGAAGCCTTCGCGATGGCGGTCTCAGACTTGCTCGCCGGGCTCAAGCTTGGGGACGGCGACAGCGAAAACGCCGAGAGTGGCTCAGCGTCAAGCGAACCACCACCGGACAGCGAGGGTGACGACACGCCGCCCGAAGACGGTGGAGAGGCCGATGACGACGACGGTGGGGAGGCCGATGACGGCGACTCCGACCCGGACGCCGACAGCGATGACGAGCTCGCTGACCCCGGTGACGAGGACCAGGATGGCGAGGCGCCCAATGCCCCAGACCGCGCCAGGGCGGACAAAAAGCCCGAGACCTACGCGGTCTACTGCGCTGATTTTGACGAAGTGGTACCGGCTGAAAAGCTCGCGCACGGTTTTGAACTCGACGAATTGCGTGAACAGCTAGACCGCCTGCTCGGTGATCAGCAAGTTGCCATCGGTCGAGTGGCCAACCGCTTGCAGCGGCGCTTGCTCGCGCAGCAAGAACACGCGTGGCAGGTTGATTTGGAAGAAGGTGTGCTCAACACCGCGCGGCTCACGCGTGTGATCACGCGGCCGGAGCGGCCACTTGCGTTCAAGCAGGCCCACGCAGTGCCCTACCGCGACACGGTTGTGACCTTGCTGCTCGACAACTCGGGATCGATGCGTGGCCGGCCGATTGCCATGGCGGCATCGTGCGCTGACATACTCGCGCGCACGCTAGAGCGCTGCGGCGTGCGCACCGAGGTGCTCGGCTTCACCACCCGTGCATGGAAGGGCGGGCAGAGTCGTGAGCGCTGGCAGCAAGAGGGCTCACCGCGCAACCCTGGCCGGCTCAATGACCTGAGACACATCATCTACAAATCGGCAGATGCCCCGTGGCGTCGATCACGCCGCAATCTTGGGCTGATGTTGCAAAAAGGTCTGCTCAAAGAAAACATCGACGGTGAAGCGTTGAACTGGGCGCACAATCGCTTGCTCGCGCGGCCGGAGCGGCGGCGCATCTTGATGATGATTTCAGACGGCGCCCCGATAGATGACAGCACACTGTCGGTAAACGCTGGCAAATACCTCGACCGCCACTTGCGCGAGGTCATAACCCGAGTGGAGCAACAGTCTCCGGTGGAGCTGGTGGCCATTGGTATTGGCCATGACGTGACCCAGTACTACCAGCGCGCGGTTACCATCATCAATGTCGATGAACTCGCCGACGTCATGACCCAGGAACTCGCGTCATTATTTGACGCGCCGGTCTGAGCAGGTCAAGAGGCGACCAAATCGGACGCTAGCGGTGGGAACTGTGATCCCAACTGGAGTGAGTCCGTGTCTGATACAGCTATCACCACCGCCTGGTTTTTCGTTGCTGTTTTGTGCGTTGCGGGCGCTTGGGCAATCGAATACGCCCCGCACGTCTGAGGCTGTCGCCTGAGCCCCAACGACCGTGAGTCTGTCGCGGTCGCGATCAAGATCGACCGCGCGGCGCCGACATAGAGCGAACCAGCCCGGCGATACCGTGAGCCACGAGCCATGAGCCAGAACCGCTCCAGTGATGCGTTTTATATCAAAGCGCTTCTGACCGACAAGACCTTTCAAGCGCGCGAAATACGCCGTGTACTGGTGTTTGCGGTGGTGTATGCGGTGATCACAACGGCGCTGCTTGGCGTTTTTTACCATTACATGATCGGCGGCCTTGTCGCTGGCGTGTCGCCGTTGTTGTTTGCGGCCGAAGACATGGACAAGCTCGACCAACAACTGCCGGGCATGGTGGAGACCTTGGCGCGCTGGTTGGTGATCATGTTGGTGCTGAATCTGTCCATGACCGTCGCTGTCGGTGTGTACATCGTGCGCCGGCTCGGCGGTCCGCTGCTCGCGATCAAGCGCGTTGTGCGTCAGATTGGCGAGGGTGACATGACCACCCGTTTGCGTCGCGGCAGCGATGAGAAATTTGGTGATCTATTCGACACACTGACCCGCACAGTCGAAACGCTGCACGAGCGAATTGCTTCAGCAAAAGATCACCTCAACGACCTTGAAGCGCAAGATGTCAACGCTTCAACCCGCGCTTCGATTGAAGCGCTCGCAAACGATTTGCGTCATTTCAAGACGGCCGCCGACGATGGCGCGCCCAAGACCTGAGTCATGTCTGTTTCATTGCGTCTGCTGAGAATAGGCGCCGCCTGTGTCTTGTGCGTTGTGGCCGCAGGGCAGGCTGTGCTCGCCAATGACCAAATTTACCACCAGGCCAAAGTGCTTGAAGGTCTCGCCGACTACGACGGCGCGCGCTCGCTCTACTCAGACTTTTTGAGCACACAGGGCGACGAGGACTTTCAACGCCGCGTGCGCGTTAAGTTGCCGGTGTTGCAAGAGGCGATCAAGATTGGCATCGACGGGGCGTTGCCGCTTTATCTCGACGCGCTCGACGCGCGCGACCAAAGTCGCAACAGCGAAGCGATTTTGGCCCTGACAGAGATCGGTGAGCGCTTCCCGAGCAGCCACCTCGCCGACGACGCGCTGTACCTTACCGGCTACATCCTGCTTATGGATAAGTTTGATTTTCGTGCGGCCCGCACGCAAATGATTAGATTGCGTGAGCAGTACCCCGACAGCAGCTATGTTGATTCCTCTCTGTACATTGAAGCAATCGCGCTTGAGCAGTCTGGTGAGACAGACGCGGCCAGGCGTGCCTTCAAGGCACTGCGCGACCGTCACGCATTGGTCTCTCTCGACAGTGTCAATTTCGTGTTGCCCAAGACCTCATTGCAGTCGCGTCTGTGGTTTGACCGAGCGGCGAGCCGTTTAGAGCATTTGGATCAACAGTTGCTCGAATCCAGCCGGATTGTGGCCCAGTCGTTTTTGAACAACGGCAAGTATGAGCGGCGCGTGGTCATTCGTGTGGCCGGCACCAAGCTGCCACTTTTGCTCAACCCCAGCCTTGTCTTTCGAAATACACGCTTCGTCAACGAATTCAACGAACCAATATCCACGGGACGGTTGCAGGCGTTTGACGGTGTGATCGAAAACCGCCCCGGCTCGTGGGCGCGAGTGGTGTTTGACGGAGATGACGTTCAAGGCGTCATCCGCGATGGCAGCCGCCAATTCGATCTAAAGACCGATACCGCGACCGGCACGCTCGTCGAATACAATTCTTTGCTCGCTGACAGCGACAAAATTGCCACCGGAGAGGGCGCCGCTGACCACGCGCATGCGCCGCTCGCGTCCTCGCGTAAACCCGGGATCACACTCGACAGCGCAGTACCGGGTGGTGGTGTGGTGGACCGTGTTGTCAGGATGTCGCTGGTGATTGACAGCCAGTACGACGACTACACTAATGGCCAGGGCCTGTTTGAAGCGATGACCGTGACCGCAATTGCAGACGGGCTCTATCGCGATGAGCTCGGGCTTGCGTTGCAGACAGATTCAGTGGTGCTGGTCACGGCCGCTGGCGATGATCCGATGAATGTCGGTGATGCGAGCATGGATGAGATCCTTCACAATTTCCGCAACTACAGACGCACAACCGACGCAATTTCGAAAGACTCAAGCTTGGTGTATTTGCTCTCGGGCAACCGCAGTAACGACAACCAAGTCGGGCTTGCATTTATCAATGTCGCGTGCCGCACAGACGGTTATGACGTCAGCGCCGCGACCCCCTATCGCCAAAACTACCTGTTGGCCGCGCACGAGATGGCGCACAATCTTGGCGCAGAGCACGACACTGACACCCAGTGCGCCTCAGACAATTCCAAAATCATGTCGCCATTTTTCAGCGCCGACACCACACAAGAATTCTCGAGTTGTTCACGCATTGCGATCAGTCAAAATATGCAGGGCAGTTGCCATGCCCCGGCGATTGATTTTCAAGCCACGGTCAGTCAAGCGAGTGATTCCCACCTGACCGCGTGGGTGAGCAACAACGACCCGACTCGCCCGGCGAGTGCAGCGCTGCGGGTGTCAGTGCCAGAAGCAGAACTTGACGCGCTGCCGCCAGGGTGTACACAAGCGGCCGGTGGTGACATCGTGTGTGAGCTCGCAACCCTCGCCGCAGGTGACGTCAAGTCGATTGAATTTGCGTTGCACTACGATGACAACGCGCCGGCTGAACGCACCGTTGATGTCAACGTCGAACCGCTTTCAGTTGAAGACGCGCTGGTGTTCAACAACGCCGAGCGCGTGACCCGACAAGCGGGGAGCGCCTACCTCGGCGGTGAAGTGCCAACCGGTGCGCCGAACTCGGGTGGTGGGGCATTTTCACTCGCCGACGCCGCACTGTTGTTGCTGTTGCCGCGCGGATTGGGGTTGCGACTGCGCAAATGATTCAGGCGTCAAGGTCCTCAGACGCCGATGTACTGCTGGCTGATATCGGGGGTCATTGCGGTTATTTCACCGGCCCAGACCGAGCGGCCTCGCTCTAGGATAACTGCGCGGTCAGAGACCCGGGCGAGTTCATTGAGCGACTTGTCTATTAGCAAAATAGCGAGCCCAGATTCGCGTTTTAAGGTGTTGATTGCGGCCCAGATTTCCTGACGAATAATCGGAGCCAATCCCTCGGTCGCTTCGTCGAGCACCAGCAGCCGAGGGTTGGTCATCAAGGCCCGTCCAATCGCCAACATTTGCTGCTCACCGCCAGACAGCGTCGAGGCGCGTTGCGCCATGCGCTCACCGAGCCTGGGGAAGAGCGCCGTCACGCTGATGAGAGTCCAATCCCCTGGTCTTGCCGCAGCGATGAGGTTATCGCGCACATTTAAACTGGCAAAACACCTGCGCCCCTCTGGCACCAGACCCACGCCCAAGCGCGCAACGCGGTGACTTGGGAGACAGTGCAGTGACTGGCCTGCAAAACGAAGCTCCCCGTGTGACGCGATCATCCGGCAAAGGGCCTTGACCGTGGTGGATTTGCCCATGCCATTGCGGCCCATCAGCGCGACCACTTCGCCTGCATTAACCGATAAGCTGACGTCGAATAGCGCCTGACTTGGACCGTAGTGCGCGCTCAGTGACTCGACCTCAAGCAAGCTCATGTTGCGTCCCCGAGGTAGGCCTCGCGCACCGCAGCGCTGTTGCGGATTTCGGCGGCGCTGCCCGTGGCGATGACTTTTCCGTAGACCAACACACTGATGCGGTCGGCCAGTGCGAAAACCGCATCCATGTCGTGCTCGACCAGCAAAATGGGCGCCTCTAATCGCAGCCCGTCGAGGAACGCCGTCAGGGTTTTGGAACCCTCGGCGCCGAGGCCAGCCATGGGTTCATCCATGATGAAGGCTTTGGGTTCTAGTGTGAGCGCCACGGCCACTTCGAGCTGGCGTCGTTGGCCGTGACTGAGATTTGCGCAGACGGTGTCGCGGTGCTCGATCAGGCCGACGCGTTCAAGCGCGGTGTCGGCGCGGGCAATCAGCGTTGGCGTTTGCTGCGCGTTGCGCCACATGCGCCAGCTGATGCCTCGCGAACCGATGGCGCCGAGCACGGCGTTTTGCAGCACCGTGTCTTCCATTGCCAACTGCGACACCTGAAAGGTGCGCGCAATGCCGGCGCGCGCACGCGCGGCGGTGTCAAAGATCGAGATGTCACGGCCGAGCAATTCCACTCGGCCGCTGTCAGGTCGAAGCGAACCGCAGATCTGCTGAATCAAGGTTGATTTGCCGGCGCCGTTTGGCCCGATCACGGCGTGGATTTCGTCTGGGAGCAGGGTGATCGAGACGTCGTCGGTTGCGCTCAGCGCACCGAAACGCTTGCACAGCTTATGCGTGGTGAGAACGGCCTCAGACACGCGCACCGTCCTGTCCGGTGAGCAAACCCAGCACGCCGCCGCGACCAAACAACACGATTCCAAGCAAAATTGCGCCAAGAGCGATGTGCCAGTACTCAGTGAGCCCGCCGAGTAAGTGTTCAAGGGCGACGAACACGCAGGCGCCAATAACCGGCCCAATCAGGCGCCCAACGCCGCCGATGATCACCAGTACGATCAGCTCGCCTGACAGCTGCCAGCTGAACATGGACGGTGAAACAAAGCGATTGAGGTCAGCGAAAAGCGCACCGGCGAGTCCTGTGATGGCGCCGGACAATGCAAAGGCCACCAGTTGCAATCGCACCGGGCGCAGGCCGACCGCCTCGGCACGAGCGCGGCTCTGACGTGTGGCGTTCAGTGCGACGCCAAAAGCGGAGCGCTGTACGCGGGCGGTGACAAACAGCGTGAAGCACAACAACCCGAAGCAGAGCAAGAAAAACTGGATTGGGTCGAGTGTGTTGAGGCCTGGAAACTGGTTGCGAACGTAGATGGACACACCGTCCTCGCCGCCGTAGGTTGACCACGATATGGCGAAGTAATAAAACATTTGGCCAAAGGCGAGCGTGATCATGATGAAGTAGACGCCGCTCGTTCGCAGTGAGAGCAAGCCAATCAAACACGCGGTGATGGCAGACACGATGATGGCGACCAGCCAGATAACCGGCATGGAATTCGTGCCGTCAATCACGCCAATCCCGAGATTCAGTTCAGTGTAGTTCTGGGCGTGGAAGGCGAGGATTGCCATGGCGTAGCCGCCGAGCCCAAAAAACACAGCGTGACCAAAGCTCACCAAACCGCCGATGCCGAGCAGAATGTTCAGCCCGACCGCAGCCAGCGCAAGCACCGCGGCGCGTGTGGCGAGCGTGATAGTGAAGGGTTCATCAGTCCACCATGCGAACGCCGGAACCGACAGAAGTGCGAGCAACACAGCTGTGTTGACAGCTGTTTCATGAATTCTCATGCGCGCGCCCCAAACAGCCCGGACGGCCGCCAGACCAGTACCGCCCCCATCAAGATGTAAATGCTCATCGAGGCGAGTGCCGAGCCGGTTCGCTGGGCGGCGCCGGGTTCGAGAAAGAGTGCGAAGAGTTCGGGTAAGAAGACACCGCCCAAGGTGTCCGTCAATCCAACCAATAGGGCGCCCACAAAGGCGCCGCGTATCGAACCGATGCCGCCGATCACGATCACCACAAACGCGAGGATCAACACCGGTTCGCCCATGCCCACTTGCACGGATTGAATGGCGCCGACAAGCGCGCCGGCGAGTCCGGCGAGGGCTGCGCCGAGTGCGAAGACGATGGTGTAGAGCTTTGAGATGTCCACCCCGAGTGCCGCGATCATCTCGCGGTCATTTTCGCCTGCTCGGATTTGCGTGCCGAGGCGGGTGCGCTCAATTAGGCACCACAAGCCGAGCGCAACCACCAGACCAATGACAATCAACGCCAGTCGGTACTTGGAATAGGCAATGCCACCTGGAAGTGTGATGGGGCCTGCAAGTGCGCTCGGAATGTCGAGGTAGAGCGGGAAGGAGCCGAATACCAAGCGGGTGCCTTCGGAGAAAATCAGTATCAGCGCAAAGGTCGCGAGTACTTGATCAAGGTGCGGCGCACGATACAGCCGCCGAATGATGAGGGTCTCAACCAGTGCGCCAGCGAAGGCCGCAGCGGTCAGTGCTGCAACCAGGGCCGCGAGAAAAGATCCGGTCAGGTTTGCGACCGTTGAGGCGGCGAAGGCCCCAACCATGTAGAGCGAGCCATGCGCGAGGTTGATCAGGCCCATGACGCCAAAAATCAGTGTGAGCCCGGCGGCCATCAAGAACAACATGATGCCCAACTGCAGACCGTTCAGGATCTGTTCAATGATCAGGATGGTGGACATTGAAGTTGCCGCAGAGCGGCACTCGCCTCGGCCCAGTGCCGAGACGAGTGCGCAGTTGCTTACATCATGCAGTCTGCGGCGTAGGCATCGCTGTGGTTTTCAAGCGCGAGGCCGAGGGTTTTGTTGGTAAAAACATCGCCCTCCTGAATCACTTCACGTGCGTAAATATTTTGCACAGGGTGGTGGTTCGGGCCGAAGGCGAAATCACCGCGTGTGCTGTCGAAGTTGGCCGCGCGCAAGGCTTCGCGAAACGCGTCCGCGTCCGATGGAGACGCGGTGTCCAATGCAGAGATCAGTAGGTTGGCGGTGTCGAAGCCCTGGCTCGCGTAGAGCGAGGGAAGGCGGCCGTACTCGGCTTCAAAACTCTCGACAAAGGCCGCATTGGTTGGGTTGTCGATGTCTTTGTTCCACTGTGATGTGTTGACCACGCCCAACGCCGCGCTGCCAACGGCTTGCAGTATGCCCTGATCAAAGCTGAACGCCGGGCCGACCACGGGCAGGTCAATGCCGCTGTCGGCAAACTGCTTTAAGAAGGAGATGCCCATGCCGCCGGGCAAGAAAAAGAACACGCTGTCAGCGTCACTCGCGCGAATCTGTGCGATTTCGGCTGCGTAATCTGTCTGGCCGAGCTTGGTGAAAACTTCACCGGCGAGGTCACCTTCGAAAAAACGCTTGTAACCGGTCAGTGCATCGATTCCCGCCGGGTAATTTGGCGCGAGAATGAAGCTGTTTTTGTGGCCTGCACTGTTCGCGTATGCACCTGCGGCTTCGTGTAGGTTGTCATTCTGCCAAGCGACGTTGAAGTAGTTGGCGTGACAGCCCTTGCCCGCCAGTGCCGAGGGACCCGCGTTGGGTGAGAGGTAAAAGACGTTCTGGCGCACGGCCGCTGGTACCACCGCCATTGCGAGGTTTGACCAAATGATCCCGGTCATCACATCGACTCGCTCTGACTGGATCATCTTGTCTGACAACTGCACTGCGATGTCAGGCTTGCGTTGATCGTCTTCAATCACAACCTCAATGTCGTCGCGACCAGATTGCGCGATGGCCAGCATGAAGCCGTCTCGCACATCCAGACCGAGCCCAGCACCGCCGCCGGATAAGGTTGTGATCATGCCCACTTTGACTTGGGCAAACGCTGGGGTTGTGCTCATGGCTACAACCGCGGCGGCTATCAGCAATCTCTTCAACTTCTCTCTCCTGTTTATCTGGCAAAGTCAGTCGCCGCAGCCAGGCGTCCCAGGCGTCGGACGCTCAACTCGTGGAAACCGGTTGTTATCGGTGCTCAGCATTATCAAAGGTGCCTTTGGTTCGATGATACGACTAAACACTGTCGTATGCAGCCAATGCCTGATTCACTCGCAGCAGTGCCCAGTCAGTGTGGCCAGTGATTGTGGACAGATCGATGGGGTACCGGCGCTTCAGCTATGATTGCGGGTTGAATTGCGGCGCTAGGCCGTGACGAGGCCAAGGTCAGGTTGATTATGAATTCGGAATTTTCTGCGCAGTGCGACGCCTACCTCCACGCGCACCCTGACACTGAGACCGTGGATTTTCTGGTGGTGGATTTAAATGGCGTGTGCCGCGGCAAGCGCGCGCCGGTCGGCGCACTGTCCAAACTCGCCCAAGGCGAAATGGTTTTCCCGCGAGGCACAACGTTGCTCGACACCCTCGGCAGGGCGGCAGAAACTCTGCCGTGGGGCGTTGTCGACGGCGACCCAGATCGCCCTGTCGGGCCGGTACTGGGATCGCTCTCACCGGCGCCAGGTGGCAGCGGGCGAGAGGCGCAGGTGCTTGTCTTCCCACAAGAACGCGACGGCTCTGCGTGGTTTGCATGCCCTCGGCAAGTGTTGCAACGGCAGCTCGATGCACTCGAGCGCGCGGGCCTTGTTGCCACGGTTGCAGTTGAGCTTGAGTTCTACTTATTCGAAACCCGAGGCGACACTTCATTTGAAGCGGCCAAGGGCACCTCTGGTATGCCCCCATTTAGTGGGCCGCAGACCTACAACCTCGACCAGCTAGACGATCACCGTGAGTTCCTCGACGACGTACTGCGCGCTTGCGAGGCAAGTGCCGTCCCGGCCACCAGTGTGTTGTCTGAATACGGCAACGGGCAATTTGAGATCAATCTCAAGCACCTCAGCGACCCCATGCTGGCAGCTGATCACGCGGTTCTGATGCGCCGTATTGTCAAACGCGTTGCAGCGCGCCACGGTCTGTTGGCGACCTTTATGGCCAAGCCACTAGCGGCGGATTCCGGCAACGGCCTGCACGTGCACTTGAGTTTGCACAAGCGAGATGGCAGTGCGGTGTTTGGTGGCACGTCCGAGGCCCCTGGTGAGGCATTGCAATACGCGGTCTCTGGGCTCTTGCAGACGCTTGCACCCTCGATGGCCTTGCTCGCACCAAACGCCAATTCGTGGCGCCGATTTGACAGCGGTTTTTATGCACCCACTACCGCGACATGGGGCATCAATCATCGCCAAGTGGCGTTGCGCGTGCCGTTCTCAGACGACGCCAATTTGCGCATTGAACACCGCGTTGCGGGCGCGGACGCGAATCCCTATCTGGTGCTCGCAGCATTGTTGGCTGGCGCACAACTGGGTTTGGATGGCAGCACCTTGCCACCTGAGCCTGTTGCCGACGGCGCGCGCCTGACATTGGGTGAGCCGTTGCCAATCCGCTGGCGAGAGGCGTTGCTCGCGCTGGCTGCAGCGAGCGACTTTAAAGCGCGTCTGGGTGAGGCCTTTGTCGACGCTTACGTCGGAATGAAACGCGAGGAAGAAGAGGTGTTTCACGCTCAAGTCAGCAATATCGACATTGAACATTACATCCGTACCTTGTAAGAACTGCCTCGGTGCCGCCGCTATTTTGGTAGCGCAGTAGGTGGTACGCTTTTATAACGAATTAACGACCGCATAGGTACTTTCCCGCACTCTGACAGACAAAATGTGACTGATTCCAGGTGTTGTCATATACCAATACAACATCGGTATGATTGATATGGTCTGTTTGCGCGGCAGTATCAACCGCGCGCTGGATTTCGGCGCTATGCTGTGGCGATCTGTGCTAGTTGTGTGTGATTCGGCGCACAGCTAGATAGCCAATAGAGGTATTGTCGTGCTGGTGAAGCTGCGTGGCACTGAAGATTTTGCCAATCCTGTGTCTCATCACAACACGTATTTGATCACTTTCCTGCTGGCATTGTGTTCAGCTGTGGGACTGTGGCTGACCCGCAGTCCACTGCCTGCCGATTTCGACGCCATCAATTACGTCATGGGCATTGAGCAGTTCAACCTCGAATTGCACCAACCACACCCGCCGGGTGCGCCGATATTCATTGCCTTGGGCAAACTGTTGGCCATGACCGGAATGAGTGCGGTCGATGCGTTGCAGGGGCTGTCGGTGCTCGGAGGCGTGTTGCTTGTTGTTGCCTGGTATCGCTTGTTTTTGTTGATGGTCACTGAAGAGGTCGCGCTCTTTGCAGCCATTTCATTGGCGTTAACACCGTCGCTATGGCTGAGTGCGACGCAACCGATGTCAGACACCCTGGCGGCGGCGGGGGTGTCGATTACGCTGTGGTTGGTGGTGCTGTTTTGGCAGCAACGCCGTACCAGTTTGGTGATTTTTGCGGCGTTGAGTGCAGCCTTTGCACTCGGCATCCGACCCCAGCTCGGGGTCTTTGTTGTGCTGTTGCTGATGTCGGCTTCTGTCGCGGTCAGGTTGCCTTTGAAAACGGCTCTGTGTGCCGCCTTAGTGTTTGCCGTGGCCAACCTCGCATGGCTGTTGCCGGCTGTGTTGATCCAAGCGCAACTCGCTGACGGCGACCTGTTCGCGTATTTCAAGCTCTTGGCGTCCTTTGGTGACGAATTTTCTGTCGCCTCGGACTCGCCGATGCTCTCCAGCAAATTTGAACTGCTGCAAGTCTGGAAGCGCATCGTTATGCATTTCGGTGCGATGGGGTATTTTGGCGCCGGTTTGGGGTTGTGGTATCCAGATGAGTTAGCGCAGCGGCTCGCGTCTTTCGGCACTCGGTTGACCCCCATCTTTGCGGATCTTAAAGAGTGGAGTGTTGCGGGCTCTGTGCTGTTTTGTTTTTTCAGCGTTGGGGTGGCTTTGAGCCTGCGTCGCGCGCACAAAGTGGTGTTTAAACGCAAAGCGCTTCTCTTGTTATTTTTTGCGCTGCTGTACGCGGCGACTGTGCTGATGTTGGTGCCACCACACACACGTTTTTATTTGGTGTTGATACCGCTCTTGATGGTGTGGCCGTTGATCGGATTCTCGCGCCTGAAAGCGAACCGATACTGGTGCATTGCATTTATAGCCGCGCAACTTGCATCGCTCGGCAGTGTTGCGATGGACAGCCGCCGCGCGCCGCCACCGCCGATGGCGCTGGCCATGCAGCTCGCTGAATATCGCAAGGTGTCTGATGTGAACATCCACGCATTGCTCGACTCAAACGGCAGCCGCCACGTGCAGTGGATGCTGCCCGAAGTGCATTTGCATCAGCATATGCCGGAGTCGACACAGAGTTGGATGGAGCTCTTGGAACGTGGTGAGCGGGTGTTTTCAAACACCGTGACCGACAGTCACTTTCTCGGTCCACAGTTTGAGTTGATTGAAGTTGGTGACTACCGCCGGCCCTTGCGAGTGTGGATGCGCCACACCGGCACAACACTCTACGAAATCAGGCCGTCAGACACGGCTGTGAGTTCAAAGAGCTGAGCTGTTTGCGGCCGGTGTCAGGCTGCGCGGCGGTCTTAGGGAGGCTCCGAAAAAGTCCCAGCTGAGTGCGAGACAAGGCGAAGCCAACCGTGTGACGGAGCATCCAAAAAAGCGTACCGGGCCGGCGCACCGGGTTATACGCAGTAAATGAGCATTTTGATTGGCCGTCACACGGTTGGCATCAACGCAGTATCGTGCGGCCGGCGCTCCGGCGGCCGGCGCTCCGGGGGCAGGCCTTCCTGACTGATGGGGCTTGTTCGGAGGTTCCTTAGCCCGGTTTTTTGCACCGGGCTGCGGTCAGCCCAGCCGCTTTGCCCACGCGACAGGATCAAAACCCACGGTGATGGCGTCTCCCCAGTTGACAACCGGCCGCTTGACGATGGACGGCTCGGCCACGGCGAGTTCCACTGCGCGCGCGCTGTCCAGTGCCGCGCGCGCGGTTTCGGGCAGCTTGCGCCAAGTGGTGCCACGCTTGTTGATCAGCGTGTCCGGCGGTACAGCGTCTGCCCACTCGACGGCGAGTTCGCGAGATAAACCGTCTTTTTTCACGTTGTGAAAGCGGTAGACAACGCCGGCGTCGTCTAGAAACCGGCGGGCCTTTTTGACCGTGTCACAGTTGGGAATACCGTAGACCGTGATTGTCATTACTCGGCGTTTCTGAGCAGTTCGTTGATGCCGACTTTGGCGCGCGTTTTAGCGTCGACACGTTTCACGATCACGGCGCAGTACAAACTGTATTTGCCGTTTTCCGCAGGCAGGCTGCCCGAGACCACGACGGACCCAGCCGGCACGCGGCCGTAGTGCACTTCATCACGCTCGCGGTCATAAATTTTTGTGCTCTGGCCGATGTACACACCCATCGACAACACCGCGCCTTCTTCGACAACAACGCCCTCGACCACTTCGGATCGCGCACCAATGAAACAGTTGTCTTCAATGATGGTCGGGCCGGCTTGCAGCGGCTCGAGAACGCCACCGATGCCAACGCCACCGGACAAGTGCACGTTCTTACCGATTTGGGCGCACGAGCCAACCGTGGCCCAGGTGTCGACCATGGTGCCGCTGTCGACGTAAGCACCGATGTTGACGTAGCTTGGCATCAGTACCACGTTGGGCGCACAGTAGCTGCCCTTGCGTGCCATCGCAGGTGGCACCACACGCACGCCACAGGCGGCGAGTTCGCTGTCAGTCATCGTGCCAAATTTGCTTTCGACCTTGTCGTAAAAGCGGGTGAATCCACCGGCGTCAATTGGCGCGTTGTCGCGCAACCTGAAGGACAGCAAAACAGCTTTCTTCAACCACTGGTTGACCACCCAATCACCCACGCCTTGGCGCTCTGCAACGCGTGCCTCGCCGGAGTCGAGCAAGCCGATGGCACGCTCGACAGCCTGGCGCACATCGGGGTCATGACTGCTCGGTGTGATGCTGTCGCGTTGTTCAAACGCCTGTTCTATGACTGTTTGCAAGTCGTTCATGGTAGCTCCGCGTGCAAAACGGCCATTGTACCGTGCGTGTCTTGCGCGTGTGATGGCTTTGAATCGACTAGGCGGGTTGGCATCGATGACCAAGACCGGGAACCTGGTCTAAGTTTACGTTAACGTAAACGTCATTTAACATGACGTCTTCTCGAGCGAGGAGTGTCACTGTGGCTGAGACTGACCCAGTTGTTATCGTCAGCGCGATCCGTACCCCAATGGGCGCATTTCAAGGTGCGCTGTCGCGCTGTACGGCGTCGCAACTCGGTGGCGCCGCAATCGCCGAGGCGATTCGAGCGTCGGTTGCTGATCCGGCGGAGGTCGACGAGCTGGTCATGGGCTGTGTGTTGCCGGCCGGTCAAGGGCAAGCGCCCGCTCGCCAAGCGGGGTTTCATGGTGGGCTCGGTGTGTCTGTCCCCGCCACCACTGTCAATAAGATGTGTGGCTCTGGTTTAAAAGCGACCATGCAGGGCTGTGAGCAGCTGCTCGCAGGCGGTGCTCGTGTGATGGTTGTCGGTGGCATGGAGAGCATGACCAATGCGCCGTACTTGCTGCCATCCATGCGCGGCGGCGGCCGGCTCGGGCACCACACTGCGCAAGACCACATGTTCCTCGATGGCTTGGAAGACGCCTACGAGCGAGGGCGTCTGATGGGGAGTTTTGCCGAGGACTGTGCCGAGCACTACGGCTTTAGCCGGTCCGAGCAAGATGCTTATGCCCTCGAATCATTGGCGCGTGCCGTGAGCGCGCAGCGCGAAGGTCACTTTGAGCGCGAGATTTGCGCTGTCACCGTGAGCAACCGCTCGGGGGAAGTGCAGGTGATTGAGGACGAGCAGCCGTCACTCGCCAAGCCCGAGAAAATCCCAAACTTGAAGCCGGTTTTCCGCGACGGTGGCACGGTGACCGCAGCGAACGCGTCGTCCATTTCTGACGGTGCCGCCGCGCTCGTGCTCATGCGCGAGAGCGAGGCGCGGGCACGGGGATTGGAGATCCGCGCCCGGATCCTCGCGCAGGCAAGTCACGCGCAAGCGCCGGCTTGGTTTACCACCGCGCCCGTGCCGGCGGCGCGCAAGGCACTGGAGCGCGCGGGGCTGTCTGTTGCTGACATCGGATTGTTTGAAGTCAACGAGGCTTTTGCCGTGGTACCTATGGCGTTTATGCGCGAATTTGGTGTGCAACACGATCAACTCAATGTCAATGGCGGCGCCTGTGCCTTGGGACACCCGATAGGGGCAAGTGGCGCGAGGATTCTCGTGACGTTGTTGCACGCGATGGAGGCGCGAGGTGAATCACATGGGCTCGCGTCGATTTGCATCGGTGGTGGCGAGGGCGCAGCGATGGTGTTGCAACGGCCATGAGCGTACTCACTGAAGAACACCGGCTGATTCAGAGCACTGCGCGTCAATTTGCAAGTGACGTACTCGGCCCTGGCGCCCGTGCCCGCGAGGCGGCTGGGATCATTGAGCAGCCAGTGCTCGATCAACTCGCTGAACTGGGTTTTCTCGGCATCACAATTGATCCGGAGTGGGGTGGCGTTGGCGCGGACTACACCAGTTACGCCTTGGCACTGGAGGAAATCGCGCGCGGCGACGGCGCGGTTTCGACCTTGGTGTCGGTTCACAATGCACCCTTTCTCGCAATACTTGAACGTTTTGCAAACGACGAGCAAAAACAACAGTGGTTGATCGGTGCAGCAGCTGGGGAATGGGTCGGCTGTTTTGCTCTGACCGAGCCGCACGCAGGCTCTGACGCCTCAAAACTGCGCACAGTGGCGCGGCGCGAGGCAGATCACTACGTGCTCAACGGGCGCAAACAGTTTATCTCGTCTGCTGTGCACGGCGGTGCCACCATTGTGTTTGCTGTCACCGACCCAGAAGCTGGAAAGCGCGGCATTAGCGCTTTTTATGTCGACAACACCAGTCCGGGTTTTGTCGTCGAGCGACAGGAGCACAAGTTGGGGCAACATGCCTCAGATACGAGCTCGTTGCGGTTTGACGATTTGCGGGTGCCTGTGGAGAACCGCATTGGCGAGGAAGGGCAGGGCTACAAAATTGCGCTGTCGAGTTTGGAAGCGGGACGCATTGGAATCGCGGCTCAGGCCGTTGGCATGGCGCAAGCAGCGTTGGACGCAGCGCTTGTCTACGCACACGAGCGAGAGAGCTTCGGTCACGCCATTGTCCAGCACCAAGCTGTGCAGTTTCGACTTGCCGAGATGGACACTGATGTCGAGGCGGCGCGTCAATTGACTTACCACGCAGCGGCACTTAGATCTGCTGGCGTCCCGTGCCTGCGAGAAGCGGCAATGGCGAAGTTATTCAGTTCAGAGATGGCCGAACGCGTGTGTTCAGCTGCCATTCAAACGCTTGGCGGGGCCGGCTATACCGCCGACTATCCGGTTGAAAAAATCTACCGCGACGTTCGCGTGTGTCAAATTTATGAAGGCACATCTGATATCCAGAAAATGCTCATAGCACGGCATTTCACGCTGTCAGTGTGACGCCCATGGCGTCCGAATGCGTTGGCGTTAGCGTGCCGAGCGGTGAAACCTGTCACAGTTGGGCCGTGGAAAGTGTCTCCGACCCAATATGTGTACAGGCAAATAAGATTCACCATCCTGTCACAAAGGGGCCGGGGGCTTACGTGGTAAGCTGTGGCCACTTGATCACAGTATTTGGGAGGTATTTATGGATCTCATGAAGTTGGGCACAGACATGCTTATGTCAAAATTGGGTGGCGGCGCTGACGCAGGTGGCGTGCAATCCGTTTTGGCCGGTTTGATCGGCGATGGCGATCAAATGGATATCGTTGGAATGATTGGCAAACTGCAAGGCCAGGGCGGCGGCGTTTCCGAGTTGCTCGGTTCGTGGTTGGGTGATGGCGATAACGCAGCGGTCTCCTCTGACCAAGTGCGTGACATGATTGGCGGCGACAAGATCGCCGCTGCAGCGCAGCAGCTCGGCACCGACGAAGGCTCTCTGCTTTCAGGTCTGCAAGAAGCCTTGCCGGAGATGGTCAATCAAGCAAGCAGCGGTGGCAGCTTGCTCGATTCTGTCGGCGGTTTGGGCGGTCTCGCAGGCATGGCCAAGAAGTTTCTCTGATTGTCTGTGCGCAGTTAAGGAAAAGCGGGCTTCGGCCCGCTTTTTTTGTGCGCAAGTTTCGTGTTGAGGAGGTGAATCATCGCGCTGGGTGCTGCGCATAACTCTGTGCATTACAACTGCGGCGTCATGTCTTGGTAGCATGTGGCTCAATGGCCACGTCAGGAGCCAATAACTGTGCAACAGCGTTCACCACAGCGCGCCGTGTGGGCTTGGAGTCTTTACGACTGGGCCAACTCAGCGTTTGCGCTCACCGTGATCTCGGGTTTTTTCCCGCTATTTTTTAAGCAGTACTGGAGTGACGACATCGCGGTCACCCAGAGCACCTTCTACCTTGGCCTTGCGACGTCCTTTGCGAGTCTGTTGATTTTCATCCTCGCGCCCTTGCTCGGTGCGATGGCGGATCACGGCAGCTTGCGAAAACGCATGTTGTTCTCCCTGGCGAGCATCGGCGCCTTTGCCACAGCCGCCTTGTTTTGGGTCGGGGAGGGCCAGTGGTTGCCTGCCGTCGTGCTCTACGTGCTCGGGCTATTGTGTTTTTCAGGTGCAAACGTCTTTTATGACGCGCTGCTTGTGGCTGTGTCCACCGAGCGCGACAGACACCGGGTATCGGCCTTGGGCTACGCACTTGGCTATCTTGGCGGTGGGCTGTTGTTTGCGGTGAACGTTGCGATGACCCTGAAACCCGAATGGTTCGGTCTCGCTGACGCCGTTGAAGGTGTGCGTTGGTCTTTTGTCAGTGTGGCGGTGTGGTGGCTGGTATTCAGTGTGCCCATCATGTTGTTTGTCGATGAACCAGAGGTGTCGCGTGACACCAAGACCGGTTGGCGCGAAGCGGTGGCGGCGTTGCGCGAGACAGCCCGAGAGATCAAGAATTACCCTCAGGTATGGCTGTTTTTGATCGCTTTTTGGTTTTACATTGACGGCGTTCACACTGTGATTGTGATGGCCGTTGACTACGGTCTCTCCATTGGTTTGCCGCAAGACGCACTGATCAAAGCGCTGTTGTTGGTGCAGTTTGTGGGTTTTCCTGCGGCTATCGCATGGGGTCGCGTCGCTGAGCGCATTGGGCCAGTCCGCTGTTTGCATATCACCATTGTTGTGTACATGGGCGTGACAATTGTCGCGGTCAACATGGATTCGGCGGTTGAGTTTTACCTGATTGCCGCGGTGGTCGGCTTGGTTCAGGGTGGGATTCAGTCGGTCAGCCGCTCGGTATTCAGTCAGCTCATACCCGAACACAAATCGGCTGAGTTTTTTGGTTTCTACAACATGGCAGGCAAAGCTGCAGCGGTGGTTGGCCCGTTGATGGTCGGCGTGATCGCGGCGCTCACTGAGAACTCACGGCTTGGCTTGTTGAGCATCCTGATTTTATTCGTTGCCGGTATGTTGGTACTGCGAAAAGTCAAGGTGCCAAATACGCACTGAGGCGCTCTCAGTGCCAGAGCCCGCGTTGTTTTAGCAGTGTCTTTAGACGTGTGGGGTAATCGGTCATGATGCCGTCAACACCGAGGTCCAACAGGCGGTTCATCTCGCGCTCGTCGTTGACGGTCCAGACATGGGTTTCGCGGCCATGTTCGCGCTGACTCTCGACAAAGCGCGCATCGACGATGGGTATACCCCATTGGCGTACTGGCACCTGGGCGCAGTCGGCGGCTATTCTCGGGGTGGGAATGTGCAAGCTTTGCAGCCGTGCCCAAGTGGTTTCAAGCGGTCCCATGGATGTGCAACAGCCGGGCAAGCTCGCGCGCACTGCTGCAATGCGGCGGCCGCTGAATGATCCAATGCAAACGCGCTCGACGGCCGCTGCGGATTTGATCAGTGCAACCAAAGGCGCCACCGCTGAATCCGATTTCGGTTCTATGTTGAATCGGGTGTCTGGATAAGCGTCAAACAAGGCGGCGAGCGTCGGGATTCGGTGATCTCCCGCTGTCGCACCGAGCACCCGCGCGCGCGCTACACTGGCCGCGTCCAGTGTGTTGATGCGCCCGCGTTGATCGGTGACACGGTCGAGCGTGTCGTCGTGGAAGGCGAACAGTGTGCCGTCGGCGCTCAGATGGACATCGGTTTCGAGATACTGAAATCCGAGTTTGACAGCGCTTTCGAACGCGACAAAGGTATTCTCCGGTCCGGCGTCGTGATCGCCACGGTGCGCGAAAGCGCGAAATCCGGTTGGTTCGAAATAAGGGTGCAACGCCCGCGTCCTGCTTGTCACTCCGACAACACTACAATATGCTCGCGGTGCTGCGGCGGCAATTGCTTGCCGCTTGGGTCAATTTCACCGGGCGTGTGCCGCTAACGGGGGAGAACCCCGAGGCTCAGACTATGAAAAAGCAGATTACCCTTGCCGCCACTCTCGCCACTGGCCTGTTATTGAGCGGTATGTCGCACGCGGGCATCGTCAAATTGGCTGATGGCTCGCTGCGCGCGCAAGTCGTCGAGGGCGCTCCCAAGCCCGGTCGCACCAAAGACGATGTATTGGCGCTGCTCGGTGAGCCAGTCAAGCGCATTGGAGAAGTGGGTGACCCGCCGATTTCAAGTTGGCGTTACGGTCAATTCCAGGTGTACTTTGAGCACAACTTGGTGCTCCACACAGTTAGCCTGCCGTGATATTCAGGCGGCGCAGCCAACCGCTGTGTCCGCCTCACTGCTGAGCGTTGCCTTGTCGAGTAACTCGGGCACCAGTCCTGGCTCATTGAGGGCGTAGAGGTGAATGCCGTCGACGCCTTCGGCTGCCAAGGTTGCCAGAATGTCCTGCGCGAACTCGATTCCGATAAGCCGCTGCACCGCGTGATTGCCCTGTGTGCCCTCAAAAGCGTGGTGGTAGGCCTCGGGGATTGAGGTGCCGCAGAGACCAGCCATGCGCACCACGCGCTCAAATCTCAGCACCGGCAACACGCCGCAGTGCAGGGGCATCGTGATACCGGCGCTGTGCGCGCGGTCTCGAAATCTCAGAAATGACTCCGCTGAAAAGACCATTTGTGACAACGCGCGTGTCGCGCCGGCATCGCGTTTGGCTTTGAGTGCCTCGAGATCGCTCGTGGGGCTTGAAGCTTGTGGGTGGGTCTCGGGATAGCAAGCGACAGCTATGTCAAAGTCGGCGACGTCTCGTGCAACGGCAATCGCGCGCGCCACCGCATCCGGTCCAACTTCACTGCTGTCGGCATCGCCACGCAACACCACCAGCCGACGCAACCCGGATTCGTGAGCGGCGGTGACAGCGTCTACCCAGGCATCGCCTGGGAACGCTGACAAGGTCAGGTGCGCTGCAACGGACAATGATGTGTTGCGTGACAAGGAAGCTGAGGTCTCGATGGCACTTGCGGGACTCGAGGCGAATGCGCCACAGGTAACCGACACGAAGTCGGGGTCGATGCACTCCAATTGACCGACGCTACGCCAAAACCGGTGTTCGCCCTCAGCGTTTCGTGGTGGGAAGAGCTCAGCGGAAATGAGGGGTTGCGCGGGCATGTCTGTCTCAACTCGAGTGGTTGAGTGGAGTGTCGGCACTCTGTGGTATAGAATCAATTTCAATATTGGTTCAATTTGTGTGAAATAAATTCAAATGAACATCCAGCGCAAGCATCTCGAGCTGGTTGCAGCAGTCAACCGCTCAGAGACCCTCGCTGAAGTGGCGGCCGCCTTGCACCTGACACCGTCTGCTTTGTCACACCAATTGCGTGAGCTTGAAGAGCGGGTTGAGGCCGAGGTGGTGCAGCGTCGGGCCAAACCCGTGAGCTTGACGGCAGTGGGTCAACGCATGCTCGACACCGCCGAGGATGTGCTGCCTCGGTTGGCTTCGTTGGAAGATGCCCTGAATCGCATCACTGTGGGTGAAACCGGGCGATTGCACCTCGCCATTGAGTGCCACAGTTGTTATTTGTGGTTGATGCCAACTTTTGAAGCTTATCGTCATGATTGGCCAGACGTCGAACTCGATATTCTCAGTGGCTTGAGCTTTGAAGGCTTGAACGCGCTCGTCGCCGGGGATTTGGATCTGGTCATCACTGCTGATCCGGAACCCATTGCCGGTGTCACCTACCTGCCGCTTTTTGAGTATGAGTGCGTGTTGGCGATGCATCCATCGCACAGCTTGAGCACGTTGGAGCGTGTGACGCCCGAGGCGCTCGCTGACCAGACCATCATCACTTACCCCGTGCCGCGCCAAAAGCTGGATTTGTTCCGCTTGTTCCTCGGACCGGCGGGTGTCGAGCCAAAGCGTGTCCGCACCAGTGAACTCACCGTCATGATGGTCGCACTGGTGGCCTCTGGCCGTGGCGTGACGCCATTGCCGAACTGGGCGGCTGAGGAATACACCGCGCGCGGTTCTGTGATCACCAAGCGACTTGGTGATGGGGTGTTCAACACACTTTATGCCGCTGTTCGGGATGACGCGCTGGCCATGCCCTACATGAGTGACTTCCTGCTCATGGCCAAGGACACACCTTTCTCAACGCTCAACGGTATTGCACGCCCGGTGACAACCACACACACCTCGCCGTGATTTTGTCAGGATTGCATATCGTGTTGCATGTCGCGGTGCCCTTAGTTGTGGCCCGTCTCGCCGCGCCGCACACCAAGCGGCATTGGTGGGTGCTCTTTGTGACCATGATGGCCACCATGTTGGTTGATCTCGATCACTTGCTTGCGACACCCATTTACGATCCGCTTCGCTGCAGCATTGGCTTCCACCCGCTGCACAGCCTGCCTGCGATAGCGGCATACGCAGTGATGGCGGTGGTGCCGCGTTCGCGCTGGGTAGGCATTGGACTGCTTATCCACATGGCGCTCGATGGCCTAGATTGCTTGGTTTAATTGAGCACGAATCCACGCTGAAATGTCGCAAAAACAGCGCGAGGTGTTCTCGTTGCGACCGTGGAGAGCAATATAGTGCCAGTCGTCATGCATCATTGCCGGTGTGAGACTTGTTAGACTGTGTCGCCATCGGAAGCGTGCTCACAAGTTGTACGGCTTTTTCGCGCTTTGAGAGCATGCCGTTGAGCTGACATGTCACGGTGTCTTTGCAACGAGATAGGTCTTAGATCGCCACCGATCAAATAAGAATTTGACCAACTGGAGAATGTTATGACTTTTAAAAAAGATGGCAGTCCGCTGCCAGACCACGTTGTTGAGATGGCCGAATCGGCCAAGCAGAGTGGCGACGGCGTCAACCGTCGCGAATTCCTGGCAATTGCCAGTGTGTTCGGCGCCAGCGCCGCAACGGCCTACGGCATGCTCGGTCTGGCTGTGCCCACACCTGCCCACGCCGACAGCCACGCGAGCCCGAAAATGGGCGGCACGTTGCGCATGGAAATGGAAGTGCGCCGGATTCCAGATCCGCGCGTCTTCGATTGGTCGCAGATGGCAACAGTGGCCCGCGGCTTCCTCGAGAATTTGGTGCGCTACGAACTCGACGGCACCTTCACCCCGTACCTGCTTGAAAGCTGGGACGTCAACGCGGACGCAACCCAATACACCCTCAACGTGCGCCCAGGTGTGACATGGTCCAACGGTGATGACTTCAACGCCGATGACGTGGTTTTCAACCTCACGCGCTGGTGCGACAAGTCGGCCGAAGGTAACTCCATGGCGGGCCGTATGGCGTCGATGATCGACGAAGAATCAGGTCAGGCTGCAGATGGCGTGATCGTGAAGGTTGATGACATGACCGTCCAAATCAACCTGCCACAACCTGATATCTCCATCATCCCGGGCATGTGCGACTACCCCGCGCTCATCGTGCACCGCGACTACAACGGCAGCGATTTGACCGACGGCGCTTTGGGCACTGGCCCATTTGAAGTCGAGTCACACGAAGTCGGCGTCAAGAGTGTCATGGTCAAGCGCCCAGCCGGTTCGTGGTGGGGCGGCGAAGCCTACCTCGACCGTGTTGAGTTCACTGACTACGGTACCGAGGGTTCGGCTTTTGCCGCGGCCTACGAGTCCGATGAAATCGACATGAACTGGGAGTCGAACGGCGAGTTCGTCGAGATCTTCGATTCGCTTGATTTGGTCAAATCTGAGGCCATCACGGCCGCCACCATCGTCTGCCGTCCGAACCAGGTCGCGGAAGTGGATGGCAAGGTGCCCTACGGCGACGCCCGCGTGCGACGCGCGCTGGCGCTCGCGGTGGACAACGCGGACATCTTGGAGCTCGGTGTTGCCGGTCTCGGGACCCCCGCAGAAAACCACCACGTCTGCCCGATCCACCCGGAATACGCAGAACTGCCGCCGATCAAGCGCGACCCGGAAGCCGCCATGGCGCTGATGAAAGAGGCGGGCATGGAAGACTACGAGCACGAACTGCTCTCGATCGACGACGACTGGCGCCGTGCGACCACAGACGCCATCGCAGGGCAACTGCGCGACGCCGGCATCAAGGTCAAGCGCACCATTCTGCCGGGCTCGACTTTCTGGAACGACTGGGCCAAGTACCCGTTCTCAACCACCAACTGGAACATGCGTCCGCTCGGTGTGCAGGTGTTGGCACTGGCATACCGCTCTGGTGAGGCGTGGAATGAAGCTGGATTCAGCAACGAAGAGTTCGACGGGCTGCTCAGCCAGGCGCTGTCTATCGCCGATGCCGACAAGCGTCGCGAGGTGATGAAGCGCCTGCAGGAGATCATGCAGGAAGAGGGCGTGATCATTCAGCCGTACTGGCGTTCGATCTATCGCCACCACCGCGACTACGTCAAAGGGGCCGACAAGCACCCAACTTACGAGTTGCACTACGAGAAGATCTGGCTAGACGTCTGATTCAGTCAGTGAATAGCCGGGGGAACACCGTGTTCCCCCGGCTTTTTTTTTGATCCCACCAAGCAGACTTGTCGGCTCCGTTTCGCCAGGAAGCACCCATGACACTGTTTATCATCAAGCGCGTTGGCGTGATGGCCCTTTCGGTTATGTGCCTCACCTTTGTCGTGTTCTCACTAACCAACCTCGAACCCAATTTGCGCAAGCTTGCAAAAGAGCAAAACAACCTACGCATGACCGACGCACAAGTCGAGAGCTGGCTTGAGAGAGAGGGATATCGTGAGCCGCTGGTGGCGCGCTACGGTGAATGGCTCGCGAATTTTGCGGTGGGCGATTGGGGCCACTCGACGCGCTTTCGTGAACCGGTGCTCGACATTGTCTCCAAGCGATTGGGTTACACCGGCAAGCTGATGTTCTGGGTCATGGTGGTGATGGTGCCGCTGGCGTTGATCATCGGGGTGTTGGCGGGGATGCGAGAGGGGTCAGTGACTGACCGAAGTCTCTCAACCTTTTCAATCACCACAACCGCCACACCGGAGTACGTGTCCGGCGTGATATTCACCGTGATTTTTGCCTCCAGTGCCGTTGGACTCAAGTGGATGAAAGGGTCTGCAACCTCGGCAACCGACGGCATCACGTTTGAGAATTTTGCCCTGCCGGTTATGACCATGGCGCTCTACGGCATGGGCTACATCGCGCGGATGACACGCGCCTCGATGGCTGAAGTCATGACCGCGCAGTACATACGAACCGCGCGCCTCAAAGGCGTGAGTTTTTCCGGCATCGTGCTTCGACACGCATTGCGCAACGCCCTGATTGCGCCCTTTACCGTCATCATGCTGCAGTTTCCGTGGCTGCTGACCGGCGTGGTTATCGTGGAGTCGCTGTTTAACTACAAGGGCTTCGGTTGGACGCTGGTTGAAGCGGCGAGCAACAACGACATCGAACTCGCGCTTGGGTGTTCTGTGGTCGCGGTTGCGGTGGTGCTGATCACGCAACTGATCTCCGATATCGGTTACGTTTTTCTCAACCCACGCATTCGCGTCCAATAGGAGACTCACGGCATGGAGCAATTGGGTTGGGGCAGTATCACGCTGCAAATTCTCGGTCACTTTTGGCCGGTGTGGGCGGCGTTGATTGCGGTGTTTGCGGTCTCCTGGGTCAACAAACAGCGGCTGGGGTTGTACGGCAAGCTGTTTGACAACTGGGTCGGATTAATTGGCCTGTGGTTGGTGTTGTTCTGGGTGTTCACAGCGCTCTTTGCACATTGGATCGCGCCGTTTGAGTCGCTCGATCAGATGGCGGCCATGAAGAATAAAAAGCCCGGTTGGCCTCTGCCTGATGGCACGGGGCACTATTTACTCGGTGGCGACCGTTTGGGCCGGGACGTCTTCTCCCGCATGGTGTACGGCAGTCGCACAGTGATGTCTATCGCACCCGCGGCAACGCTCTTTGCCTTCATGGTTGGCGTGACTTTGGGTCTGCCAGCTGGGTACTTAGGGGGGCGTTTCGATACCGCGCTGAGCTTTGTCGCCAACCTGGTGTTGGCCTTTCCGGTCATTTTGCTGTTCTACCTGTTGGTCACGCCCGAGATTCGCGAAACCATTATTCCAACCGCGCTTGCCGGTATTTTGTTTTTGATTCCGATCGTCTTTTTCATTGTGCTGTTTTTCTCACGGTTCGAGCAGCAACCGCAAAAGCTCTGGATCTACCTGAGCGTGACTTTGGTGCTCGGGCTGTGGGCGTATTCCGGGCTTGCGTTTAACGCCGATCCGCTCGGTGTCTTTTACATGGACCCGAACCTGCTGAATATCTTTGTGTCGGTGGTGTTTGTGAATTCACCCACGGTGTTTCGCATCGTACGCGGCTTGACCATGGACATCCAGACGCGCGATTACGTCGCCGCAGCCCAAACCCGTGGCGAGCGGCCCTGGTACATCATGCTCTGGGAAATATTGCCCAACGCACGCGGCCCGCTGTTGGTCGATTTCTGTCTTCGCATCGGCTACACCACGATATTGCTTGGCACCTTGGGCTTCTTCGGGCTCGGCGTCAGTCCAGAGAGCCCGGACTGGGGGTTGACCATCAACGAAGGGCGCAAGCTGCTCTCGATCTACCCGCACCCGGCACTGCCACCAGCAATTGCGCTGATGTCACTTGTGCTTGGGCTCAATCTGCTCGCGGACGGTTTACGCGAACAGAGTCTCAAAGATTAAGGGGGAGGGCAGAGTCATGGCCAAGTGGGATTACGACGGTCCGATTCTCGAGATCGACAACCTCAGCATCAGCTTTTTCACCCAGGCCGCAGGTGAAATACCGGCGGTGATGGATTTCAGTTGCAGCGTCGCCAAAGGCGAGGCGATGGGGCTCGTTGGCGAGTCGGGCTGCGGCAAATCAACTGTTGCGCTCGGGATCATGCAAGACCTCGGCGTCAACGGCCGCATTGTCGGCGGGTCGGTCAAGTACAAGGGCCGAGACCTCGGCGCCATGTCGCAAGCAGAACTCCGTCAACTTCGCGGCTCCGAGATCGCGATGATCTACCAGGAGCCGATGGCGAGCTTGAACCCGGCGATGCGAATCGGCCGGCAGCTCACCGAAGTGCCGATGATCCACGAGGGCGTGAGCGAATCGGAGGCGACCACTCGCGCGCTCAAGATGCTCGACGCGGTGCGGCTGCCAGACCCCAAACGGATCTTACAAGCCTACCCACACCAAATATCCGGCGGTCAGCAACAGCGCATCGTGATCGCGATGGCGCTGCTCTCAAACCCCGACTTGTTGCTGCTCGACGAGCCCACAACCGCACTCGACGTCACGGTTGAAGCGGGCATCGTCGAGCTCGTCAAAGACCTCGGGCGTGAGTTCGGCATGTCGATGGTCTTCATCTCGCACAACCTTGGGCTGATTCTCGAGACCTGCGACCGCATCACCGTTATGTATTCAGGCGAGGCGGTTGAAACCGGGTCGGTGCATGATGTGTTCGACCGCATGCGCCACCCTTACACCCAGGGCCTGTTCCGGTCGATCCCCTTGCCTGGCACCGACAAGAACTCGCGCCCGCTGATGACCATACCGGGCCAGCTGCCGCTGCCGCATGAGCGCCCGACCGGCTGCAACTTCGGTCCGCGTTGCAGCTACTTCAGCGACGGTGTGTGCAATACCAACGAGGTCGCGATGCAGCCCATCGAGGGCCACGGCGCACACCTCTCGCGCTGCAATCGCTTTGGCGAGATCGATTGGGACGCGCGCCCTGAGGCAAAGACCGGTAACGACAAGGTCAGCGTTGGCAACACCGTTCTCAAGGTCGATAACCTGAAAAAATATTACACCGTGTCAGCCAGTGCCTTCGGCGGGACTGGCGAGATGCGCACCGTCAAGGCCAATGAAACCATTTCCTTTGAAGCGCGTGAAGCTGAGACCGTGGCCATTGTTGGCGAGTCCGGCTGCGGCAAATCCACGCTTGCAAAAGTGTTGTTGGGCCTTGAGACCGCAACCGAAGGCGATGTGCTGCTCGGCGACGAGGCCATTGGCAATTTGCCAGTGCAAGCGCGCACGCCGAGCACGGTTGCGGCGGTTCAGATGGTGTTCCAGAACCCCTTTGACACCCTGAACCCAAGCCACACCGTGGGCAATCAGATTATCCGAACACTGGAGAAATTTGATATCGGGGACACCCAGGCGGAGCGCGAAGAGCAGATGCTCAGCTTGCTGGATCTGGTGAAGCTGCCAAGGGCTTTTGCCACCCGCATACCGCGCCAGTTGTCCGGTGGCCAGAAACAGCGCATCGGTGTGGCGCGCGCCTTTGCTGGGCGGCCCAAAGTGGTGGTGGCCGACGAGCCGGTCTCAGCACTTGACGTCTCGGTGCAAGCGGCGGTGACCGAACTGCTGATGGATATCCAGCGTGAGTCGCGCACGACCATGCTGTTTATCAGCCACGATCTCTCGGTGGTGCGTTACATCGCGGACCGCGTTGTCGTGATGTACCTCGGCCACATTGTCGAGCAGGGCACAACTGACGAGATCTTCGCGCCGCCGTACCACCCTTACACCGAAGCACTGCTTTCGGCGATCCCAATCGCAGACACCTCGGTCAAAAAGAAACGCATTGTGCTCGACGGCGATATCCCGTCCGCTGTGAACCCACCGCCCGGGTGCCCCTTCCAGACCCGCTGCCGATTCAAATCACAGGTTGCCAACGGCAAGTGTGAACGCGAGGTGCCGAGCGTTAAGACGCTCGCGGGTGGCCATCAGATCAAGTGCCACCTTGATCAGTCGGTGTTTGACGAGATGGAACCGGTGATCAGCTTCGAGTCCGCTTAAGCTCTGACTGGCATGCCAGCGACGCACCGCGCGGCTTCGCTTGGTACTCTTTGCTAGAATTCAGGGTTTTGGTGGAAGGTTAAGATCATGTCGGAGAAGCTGCGCGTTGCCGTGATTGGCGCATCGGGGTACACAGGCGCCGATCTCATCCGACTGGCCCTGTGTCATCCCTCGATTGAGATCGTGGCCTTGACCGGCAACTCACACGCCGGGCAACCGATTGCGAGCGTCTACCCGCACCTCTCACACCACGGCTTGCCGGATCTCGTTGAGAACGCGGCGGTCGACTGGAGCCAAATTGATGCGGCATTTTGCGGTTTGCCGCACGCAACCAGTGCGGATGTGATCGCGGCGTTGCCCTCACACATCAAAGTCATTGATATGTCGGCCGACTTTCGGTTGCGCGACCTCGACACCTACCAGCGCTGGTACGGCGAGCACCGCGCACCGGCACTCTTGCCCAAGGCCGTGTACGGCTTGACCGAACACTACCGCGACGCCATCTCAAACGCCTCTCTTGTTGCTTGTCCCGGGTGTTACCCAACAGCCGCGTTGATGGCGCTGATTCCCTTGTTGCGCGGCGGGCAGCTTCGGTCTGAAGACATCATCATTGACGCCAAGTCGGGGCTTACCGGTGCCGGGCGTTCACTCAAGCAAATGACACTGGGCGCAGAGGCGGGCGAGGGGCTCGCACCTTATGCGGTTGGGAGTCACCGCCACGCACCGGAAATTGAGCAGGAGCTGTCGGTGGCCTCGGGTGCCAACGTGACGGTGAATTTCACACCGCATTTGATCCCGATGTCTCGCGGTGAGCTTGTAACCTGTTACGCCAAACTCGCAGATGGCGTGTCGGCGGAGGATTGTGACGCCGCCTTGCGCGCGCGCTACGCGCAAGAGAATTTTGTGTTCATGGCGCCTGAGGGCAGCTTGCCACAGACACAATTTGTGCGTGGCTCAAACCGCGTGATGCTCGGCGTGCGCCCGGATCGCATACCCGGCCGGGTGATTGTGATTGCCGCGCTCGATAACTTGGTCAAGGGCTCAGCCGGCCAGGCACTGCAAAATTTCAACGTGATGTTTGGTTTGCCAGAGGACGCTGGTCTGTCGCAAGTCGCACTCTTCCCGTGAGTGTGGCCGCGCCCTCGTGGGTTCGCGGCATCGCTAACGTGCTCAGACGTGGTGTGCTGCAGTGATTGCCGAACTGATGGAGGTCGTGGCGCCCGTGTTCCTGTTGTTGGCAACAGGCTATGGCGCGGCGCGCTTTGCTGGCTTTAACACACAAACCGTCGACGCGATCATGCGCTTTGCGCAGAGCTTCGCGGTGCCGTGCTTGCTGTTTTTGTCTGTGCAACGCATGGACCTCGCAGCCGACTTTTCGCCCAGTCTGTTGGTCTCTTTCTACACCGGTTCCTTGAGTTGCTTCGCGCTCGGCATCATAGCCGCACGCGTGGTGTTCAAACGGCGGCCGGGGGAGGCTGTGGCGGTCGGGTTTGCAGCACTCTTTGCCAACTCGGTGTTACTCGGCTTGCCCATTACTGAGCGCGCCTACGGCACGGATGCCTTGACCGCCAACTTTGTGATCGTGTCGCTGCACGCGCCCGTGTGTTACCTCGTCGGCATGGTGACGATGGAAATGGCACGCGCCGACGGGCGGAAGCTGTCACACACGTTGCTCATTGCAACCCAATCCCTGATCCGCAACCCGCTGATGATCGGTATTGCGCTTGGTTTTGCCGTCAATCTCTCCGGTATCGCGCTGGCAGAACCCATTGAGGCGGCGGCGGATATGGTGGCCAAGGCGGCGTTGCCGACGGCGCTCTTTGGGCTCGGTGCGGTGCTGACTCGATTTTCTCTCGGTGAACGCCTGGCCGAGGCGTCGGTGGTGGTGGGGCTGTCGCTGGTTGTGCACCCGGCCATCGTGTGGCTGCTCGGGGTTGGTGTGATTGCGCTCAGTGATGCGCAGCTTAAATCCGCGGTTGTCACAGCCGCCATGGCACCCGGCATCAACGCCTATCTGTTTGCGAACCTCTATCAACGCGCGGTCGACACCGCGGCGACAGCGGTGTTGATCGGCACCGCGTTCTCGGTGTTGAGCGTCAGTTTCTGGCTGTGGGTGCTTGGCGTGTAACGCGCATAACCGAGCGCGCTAACTGGCTTGTTAGGCGCGTTCTCGCAACGTCCAGCTGGCAAGCCAGGCAATACCCAGCAAGCCCAGTAAGGTACTGAACGCCATGCGGTAGTTCGCCGCGTCAAACACTGGCACACCGTTGACGCTTTGCCCGTCCCACTGCCATTCGAGCAACCACCCGATCAACGGTTGCATCACCGCGCCCGAACCGACGACACAGGTGTTGACCATGCCCATCGCCGCCGAGGCGTGTGCGCCGGGGTTGCCGTCGCGCACCAACGCAAAGGTCAACACCATGGTCGAGCCGCCGAGACCCGTGAGCAGAAACAGCGCGTTCATCACCAAGTGCGATGGGCTCGGCAGGGAAATCAACGTCGCGAAACCGAGTGCGCACAGGGTCGCGCCCCAGAGGATCACAGGGCGGCGACGCCCCAGGGCATCGCTGAGACTGCCGGCCGCAACGGAACCGATTGCCCAGCCGAGAAACATCAGTGACGCCGTGGCGGCAGCGACCGCTTCTGAATACCCGTGAACTTGCACCATCCACGGCACCGACCAGAGGCCGGCGAAGGCGAGCATGATTGGGGTCAGGGTGAAGCCAATCAGGGCGCAGCGCCAGGTGTGCCAGTTGCGCAAGACATCGCGCGCGTTGCCCTGAGTTTGTGTGGCCTCGGAGCTGGGTGCTGTGACGGCGGGGCGGCGTGGAATCACGCAATAGAGCAGTAATGCAAGTGTGGCGGCGAGGGCCGCCAGCCAGACAAAGGCCTCACGCCAGCCAACGCTATCAACCAACACGCGCAAAGGCGCTTGCCCGAGCATGGCGCCGAGCATGCCGGCACTTTGCACGGCGCCAGACAAGGTGCCGAAGCGCTCAGGCGGGAGCCACACACTGATGACCGTCAAACTGCCAACAAAACAAAAAGCCACCGCAGCACCGATCAAGGCGCGACTTGCAGCAGCACTGAACAATGTGTCACTGCTGGCGAACGCGAGCGACGCGCCGGCGCACACGAACATCGCGACGCTGAGGATGGTTCGCGGGCCAAAGCGGTCCAGCAACATGCCCACGGGGAACTGGATCAGGGCGTAGGTGTAGAAATACATCGCCGACAGGGTGCCAAGGGCTGCCCCCCCCACACTGAGATCGCGCATGAGCTCACCGGTCATGACGCTCGGGGCAACGCGTTGCACAAAGGCGTAACCAAAACAGAGACTGCCGAGCGCAAACGCGGCCCACACGCGCTGGCGTGAGGGCGTCATGGGATGAAACGCACGCGCGCCCCACTCACGGTGTCATCGAGTGCGCGCACCCGGCCAATCTGTCGCCATTCGGGGTGTGTGTGCAGCAAGGCTGTCGCGTCAGCTTCTGACACCGCCGCGAGCAGTCCGCCACTGGTTTGCGGATCAAGGCAGAGCGCGGTGTCGGCGGTGTCGTCAGTGTGATCGGTGTGGTTGAGCTGCGGCAGCAGTGCAGGGTGCAGCGTGCTGCGGTAGCCGGCCGCCAGCAGCGCCATCGCGCCCGGTAACGCAGGCAGGGCAGATAGGTCGATGTCTGC
>CALAMQ010000092.1 GCA_937925815.1 uncultured Granulosicoccaceae bacterium
TCGCCGTCGCGGGTGCTGCCACAGGCCGGCTCGCCGTGCCAGACGATCAATTTCCAATCGCCGTGGCGCACCATCGTTGTGTAGGTTGCGGGCTCGGTTGGAAACCCCGAGTCGCGGTACTCGCAGAGCGCCCAGGGGCGAATCGATTGCACCTCACCCCGCGCCAGCGGCAACAGAGACTGACCTTGCCCGCCGCGCGGCGGCGCACACCCCGCAGCCTCCAAAAGGGTCGCCGACAGGTCGATCCACTGCACGGGTGCGGACACCACATTTTCGGCGGCGACGTGACCAGGCCAGTTGATAATCAGCGGCACGCGCGTCAGGTCGTCATAGAGTTGCGGGCCCTTGAGCAACTGCTGGTGGTTACCGAGCATCTCACCGTGGTCGGACGTGAACACCACCAGGGTGTTGTCCGCCTGCCCAGTCGCATCGAGCGCCGCCAGAATCCGCCCCACTTCGTTGTCGATCAACGCAACCATGGCAGCGTACTGGGCGCGAATTTCACGAATCTCAGCGGCGCTATAGTCCTGAAAACCGGGTGCGGTGCCGCCATAACTTTTCACCGACCAATCGCGCTGTGCTGCGGGCTTGTCGGCGAGCTCACCAGGACGGGTCACCGGATCTGGAATAGCGTCTGTATCAATCACATCGCGAAAAGCCTGCGGCGCGCCGAAGGCGTGGTGCGGATCGAAAAAATTGGACATCAGAAAAAACGGCTGTTGCGCGTCGCGCGCTTGGCCGATGAAGTCACGCGCACACTCCGCGACCCAGTGTGAGTAGTGGGCGTCGGGTCGCACGTGATCGATTGGCGTGCCGGTGCGCGCGCGGTTGCTGTATTCGGTGTTCTCGTTGGCCCCAGTGTCCGGAAAGACGTGCTGATAGACGTCGGGGTGGGTTGCGCGCAACCAGCGGTGGTAGGCGTTCTCGAGCGCGCGGTGATTGGGCCCATGCGCCCATTCGAACACACGGTAGCCGTCGTCCTGCCGCGGCTCCGTGCGCCAGGTGTCACAGGGCGACAAGTGGTGTTTTCCCACCATGCCACAGTCGTATCCCGCGTCTGCTAGCACCCGTGTGAACAGGCGCTGGTCAGCTGGCAGCGGGACGCCGTTGGCATAAAGACCGTGATTGGATGAGTATTTCCCAGTGTAAAGCGATGCACGCGATGGGCTGCACACCGGGTTTTGCACATAGCAGTTCTGAAACCGAGCACCGCTTGCGGCCAGGGCGTCGAGGTGCGGTGTTACCGCCCACGGCGAGCCCGCACAACCCAAGCTGTCTGCGCGCTGTTGGTCTGTGCAAATCAGTAAAATGTTTGGGCGTTTCGCCACCACGATCTCCTCAAAACGACGCGACGCGTGCGGCAGTGCGGTCTTCGAAAGCCACCTTGGCATCGATCATTTGATCCAAGAGTTCTTCGAGCGTCTCCTGGTGCGCTGCGCATTGAGCAAGATCAGTGGATTCATCGGGGTCTGCGTCGAGATCAAACAACTGAAGACAAGCCGGGGTCTCACCGCAGCCGTGGGTGGCAATGAGCTTCCAGCGCGCGGTGCGATACACACTTTGGTGCGCCGCAGTCGTCCCCCGGTAACGCGATACAACCCAACCACGCGGTAAACATGACAACAGCGACACCGCTTGCAAACGCTCCGGCGCAGGAACGCCTGAGAGCTCGTAGAGCGTCGCGACAACGTCTAAAGATGGCACCGGTTTGTTAACGCGCGATGATGTGTGTTTTGGAATTTCAAGCAACAGCGGCACGTTCAGGTGATCATCGTGCATACAGCTCCCTCCACGCACCAAATTGCCACGCCCCGCAGTCACAACCACTACGGTGTTATCGCGCAGGCCGTTAGCATCGAGCGCTGCCAGCGCGCGCGCAAGCGCGGCGTCAGCCTGTTGAAGGGCACTCACCTGCAAACCTTCCCCTGGTGCCGCCGCACGCGGATCACCACCCATGTCGTTGCCAACGACCAAACCGAGTAAGCCAAAAAAAGGCCGATCAGTGGGTGCTTGGGCAATTTGATTAGTGGCACAGTGACCTGCCCACCCATTAAAACTCAACTCATCTGGCAGCGCTGCCATCGCTGCATGTTGTTCATCGGAAATAAAGGTGTCATCGGGATCTGGCTGGACTGGGAACAGCCCAGCGTAGGTCTCAGCCGCCGTCGACTGCAGCCAGCTCAAGTAGCTATTCTGCCGCGAGCGATGCAAGGGTCCGTGCGCCCAGTCCTGGGCATGGAATTCTCCTCGCCGTGCGTGCTCGGTTGTAAAGTGCGAGAGCCCAGCCAACTGTCGCCGCCCAACCTGCCATGTGTGGTAGCCGTGGGTCGCAAACTGCAAGCTAATCGGCGTCTCGCGCTCGGGGAGCGCAACACCATCGGTCCACACACCATGCGCCGCGGAGTCGAGTCCAGTGAGCACACTCGCACGCGCCGGTGTGCTCTCCGGCGAACTGGCAAAAGCCCGATCAAACACGACTGCGCGCTCATGCAGTGAACGAAGGGTCGGTAGTTGCTCAATCTGGGACGCCAGCGCCGAACGCGACAGGCTGTCGAACAAGACAAACAAAACATTGGGCCGTGTGGGCACCGCCTTAGACAACCCGAAGGCCACTTTCGTCAAAGCGGTGTAATTTATCCGCATCCGGCGACACATGAACGGTATCGCCCACATTGAAGTGGCGCTCACCCGCAGCGCGAACAGTGAGTGGCTCGTCTACGTCATCGAGAGTCACGCGCACGAAAGTGTCACTGCCAAGGTGCTCAGATAGCCCAACCCGCCCAGCCCAAGCGCCGGATGCCGTGGAAAGACTCAGGTGTTCGGGCCGAACACCAATGGCCGCAGCGCCGTGCTCGCTTGCAGCACGTCCCTCCAGAATATTCATCATCGGCGAGCCAATAAAACGCGCGACAAAGAGATTCCTCGGCGCGTTGTAGAGTTCGAGCGGACTGCCAACCTGTTCAATCACACCGGCGTTGAGCACTACGATTTTGTCAGCCATGGTCATGGCTTCAACTTGGTCGTGGGTGACGTATACCATCGTGGTTTTGAGCCGCTTGTGCAGCTCGCTGATCTCAAGGCGCATACCAACACGCAGCGCCGCGTCGAGGTTGGACAACGGCTCGTCAAACAAAAACGCCGTCGGTTCTCGCACAATGGCGCGACCGATCGCAACGCGTTGGCGCTGCCCACCGGAGAGCTGACCGGGTCGGCGGTCGAGATAGTCGGTGAGGTTCAACACCCGCGCAGCGTCGTCGATACGCCGCGTCTGCTCTGCGGTAGAGAGCTTTGCCATGCGCATCGGGAAGGCGATGTTCTGCGCCACAGTCAGGTGCGGATAGAGCGCATAGGATTGAAAGACCATTGCCAGACCGCGTTTACCCGGTGCCGCATCAGTGGCATCGACACCGTCGATGTCGATCGCACCGGCTGTCACATCCTCGAGTCCGGCAATCAACCGCAGCAAAGTGGATTTGCCACAACCAGAAGGCCCCACAAACACCACAAACTCGCCCTCATCGATTTCGAGATCGAGCGGCGGGATGACGGTGTCGGCGCCAAAGTCCTTCTGCACGCCGCGCAAGACAATCCGACCCATGTCAGCGGCTCCCGTCGCGGTGTTGCCCGCGCGCAGTGTGCGGCGGCGGCGACAGCATTGCGTGCGCGCCGCGCACGCACGCCTCGACAAAACCCTGTGACTGCAAACTGCTCTCCGCACGCCAATTCAGGATGTCATTGATCATGCGTGCGCGCGTGTCGGCGTGCGCAGGATCATCCCAGAGATTGATCTGCTCCAAGGGGTCAGCTTCGAGGTCAAAGAGCTGGCCATGATCGTCGTCAATGAAATGCACAAGCTTCATGTTGGCGTCTTTGAGCATCGTCATCAAACGGGTGCCGGTCAGCAGCGCGTCATTGGCGTGCTCGGCAAACACCCGCGTTCGCACCGGGTCCGGGCCATCGTCGAAATACGGGTTGAGCGATTCGGCCGCCATCCAAGACGGTGGCTCGACGCCTGCCCATTCGAGAATCGTCGGCCCGAGATCAAACAGCGCGACGTTGTCACCGACGCGCTTGTCGGTGGGAATACCAGGACCCGCCACCACCGCCGGCACCCGCACCGTTGACTGGTACATGTTCCACTTCTGCGAATGGCCGTGGTCGCCAAGTGCGTCCCCGTGGTCTGAGGTGAACACAATCAGTGTGTTGTCGAGCTCACCGCGCGCCACTAAGGCGTCTATGATCGCGCCCACCTGAGTGTCGATCATGCTGACATTGGCATAGTAGTGCGCGCGCTGACGCCGCGATTGCTCCGCTGTTGGCGCCGGCTGGTGGACCACACCATCGGCATCTTCACCAAGCATGAAATCTCGTAAACCCTGCAGCGCACGAGGCTGTGCGTCGGGGTCTGGCGGTATGACCTCGGGCAAGTCGCGACCATCGTAGCGATCGAGATAGTCTTGTGTTGGGTCGTAGGGTGGATGCGGGCCAGGCAGCCCGACCTGCAAAAAGAACGGCCCGTCGCCCGTGTAGCGATTTAGCCACCACGTCGCCATTTTTCCGGTGAACACATCCGGGTGCAGCGACTCCTCTTCAGGCCAGACCCAGGCACCAAGCTGGTCGGGGTAATCGTCGCGCCGGCGCTGGGTCACGCGCGACGGTTTCTCTATCCCTTGCTGGAAAAACGCCTTATCCCAGTTGTCGAGGTAGAACGGCAGGTTCGGGTGGTCGCGGTCTTTGTTTTCTACCACATGGCGTTCGTGGAACCCGAACGCACCCTCAACCGGCATGGTGTGCATTTTACCGATGTTAACCGTGCGGTAACCGGCTTCAGCCAGGTCCTTGACCCAGCAATACTGCCAGGGCTCGTCGTTTCGAAAGACCCCGTTGGTGTGGGGGTAGGTTCCTGAGAACAACGACGCTCTCGACGGCGCACAGGACGGTGAAGTGATGTACATGTTCTCAAACGCCGTTCCACCCGAAACTAACCGATCTAGGTTTGGCGTGTCCATGTGCGGCGCATCGAGCGCCGCAATCGTATCAAAGCGCTGTTGATCAGTGATAATAAGAACAATATTGGGTCTTTTAGGCATGGATTATCCCTTCACCGCACCCGACAGAGATTGCACGATGTAACGGTTGGCGATGGCCATCAACGGCAAGATGGGCAAGGTCAGCGCGATGCTGGCCACGGCAATTGAGGCCCAGTCCACACTGTCGTAGGAGATGAAATTCATCACCGCAACTGGGGCCGTGGCGGTGTCAGAACGCGTGATGATAAGGGCGTAGAAGAAATCGTTCCACGCCACGAGGAAAGCCAGTATCGCGGCGGCGACCGCACCCGGCCTGGCCGCCGGCAAAGCCACCAGGAAAAAGGCTTGAGCCAGACTTGCATCATCCATTATCGCAGCCTCAATCAGCTCATCGGGCACCTGAGCAAAAGAGTTCCACATTGACCAGACCACCAGCGGCAGTGTCAGCGTCATATACGCGAAAACAAGGCCGGTGTAGGTGTCAATCAAACCGGCATTGACGTACGCAAGAAAAAGTGGAATAACAAAACCGACCGGCGGTGCCATGCGAAGCAACAACAGCACCCACGATGCCATGAACTTGCCTGCCAGGCGCGCTTTGGCAAGCGCAAAGCCCGCCGGCACGCCCACTAGCATGGCAAAGGCCGTCGACAGGCCAGCTGTGGCAAAGGAGTTGAGCAACGCGCGCGGAAAATCCGAGCGCGTGATCTTGAAAAAATTCTCCAGAGTCAGCGCCAGTGGGCTCTCCCAAATCGGCTCAAAGATCGCAAACGGTTGGCGCAACGACAGAATCAATACCCATACCGTTGGCAGTGCAGCAAAGACCAACAGCAGAATCATGACCGCCATCCCGAAACGGCGTTTTTGCCGGTACGCGTCACTGTTGTCGATCATGTCGTCACCCGCTGATTGAGTTTGGCGACGTGATAGCTGATCAGTGCGGCGGTCAAGAACAACATCACCGCAATCGCCGCGCCGTAGGCGACATTGGAATTCTGGAATGTCTGCACGTAGGCGTAGTAGTTGGTCGCCTGTGTGGAGCGACCCGGCCCACCCTTTGTCATGACGAAAATCATTGGAAAATGCTTGAGCGAATCGATGAAACGAAACAGCGTGATCATCAACAATGCCGGGGTCAGTAAGGGCAGCGTGATGTGAATAAAGGTTCGCACTCGCGTCGCACCATCAATCGCTGCGGCTTCCTCGAGATCAGGTGAGATTCCCTGCAAGGCCGCCATGATGATCAACATCGCAAACGGAAAATTGGTCCAGGTGTCTGCAACAACAATGGCAAATATGGCGCCCCATTGACTGGTCAGAAACGCCGGTACGGTCACACCAAAAAGATCAAAAAATGCATTGATTGGCGAGAGCGTCGGGGTGAATAACGAAAGCCAAATCAAGGCCACCGCGACATGTGGCACCGCATAGGGCAGCAGAAATAACACCCGCCCAACCCGCCAGCGACCCGTGATTTTTTGCAATCCCACCGCAACCGCAGAGCCGATCAGCACTTGCGCTATCACGCCAAAGACTGACAGCGCCGCCATGACATAGACTGAATTCATCAAGCGCTTGTCTGAGAGCATGCGCACAAAGTTGCGCCAGCCAAATTCCCAATTGGTGCCACGGATCAGGTGATAGTCGCTGAACGCCAGCGCAAACATACCGGCCAGGGGCACGATGGCAAACAACACCACCGCCAACACCGCCGGCAGCATCATCAGGCGGTACCCTTGCTGTAATTCGTATGTCGCGCCGCGTCGCGCGGCGAGCGTGTTACCCATGATGGGAGTCTCGGTCAAAAATTGACCCGGCGAACAGCGCGCCGCCGGGTCGGTTGGCTCAAAAATCAGAGACCGAGGATATCGCGCATATCCTGCTCTGCCTGCTCGAGTGCGTCCTCTGGTGACATCAACCCATTGATTGCCGCGTTGACGCTCTCCCCAATGGCCTGGCCCAGTGCTGGCCACTCGGGAATCAGCGGACGGTAGTGCCCGATTGCGAGATCAAGCGCCGCTACCCGTGTGGACAGAAAGTCAGGGTGGATCGCAGCGTACTTGGCCACAACATCTGGGTTTTCAGCGACAGACGCCGTGGTGAAGTCCGGGAAGGACTGCGCCAAAGCGATCTTGCTCACCGTTTCAGCACTGACAGCCCACTCGATAAACTTGGCCGCGAGATCAGGGTTGGCAGCGCTCGCCGGAATACCCATGCCGTGCACACCAATTGCGGGAGACCGACCAGCCGGTCCACCCGGTGGCAGCGCAATGCCTGTGTTCTCGGCAAAGCGGCTCTTGTCCGGGTCGACGATCTGGCTGATGATGCCGGTGCCCTCAACTGCAAACACAATCTGCCCGTTCTGGGCCGCTGCGTTCACTTCAGCAAAATTGAAGTTACCTGCCCCTTCCGGGCCGTATTCGTTGATGAGTTCAACGTATACCTTCAAGGCTTCTACATTCTCGGGCGAGTTGATCGCTGGCGTCAGATCACCGCCTTCATAGTCAGCGAAGAAGCTGCCGCCGTAGGCGCGCATGACCATCGGGAAGATGAACATGTTGAAGCCCTGTCCCGGTACCGCGCGCAATGCGATGGCGGCATGCTCGTCATTGCTGATTTTGGGCGCGATTTCCAGCATCTCAGCCCAGGTTTCTGGCACCCCCACACCCGCTGCTTCAAGCACATCCTCGCGGTAGCTCATCAGGCCCACACCTGCAAAAAACGGCAGCGCCCATTGGTCACCATTGACGTTGTACGCGCCGAGCGGACCAGCCAAGATATCCGCTGCGCCAGGCATTTCCGCGACAGCATCAGTCATCGGCTGCAACCAACCGGCTTGAATCCAACGCTGTACTTGAATGACAGGTGTGTGCACCACGTCGATATCGCCCGTGCCACCCGTGAAGGTCAACGTGATCCGGTTCTCGAACACATCCTGACCAACGACGTCTATGTTGGCCTTGATGCCCGTCTCTGCTTCAAAGTCCGCTGCCAAAGCCTGCAAGCCGTTTGTGTATGGCATGCCGAACATCAACACATTGACCTCGTCCGCTTTCGCTGTCAGCGAGGCGACAGACGCCGTCAACGCTATGCTCGCTGCAACGACCGTTTTTAACATACGCTTCATGCTCTCTCCTCCAAGATGTATCGCCCGCTCTGCACTACCCTCCGCGCATCGGCATGGCATGGTGTTTGGGCCGCAATCTGTATGCAGCCCGTTCTGCAAAAACGTGTTCTGACAAGGCGTCTCTGGCCTCGAGCAAAGCTGCTCGATACCTGTCAACTGAGGCGCACTCCGGTCCAGCCGGCTCGGCAAGCGCGAGCAAATGTAAAAACTGTCCGTCTTGGTCTTGAATCACTGTCGCGAAGCGGCGGATACCGACATGGTTGCCCTCGATGTCCGCTGCAAACGCTTCGTCGCGCAAGGTCTCGAGGAGCTGTCTGACGTCCTTCGCGGGCAATGCCGGTGGCAATCTCCCCGGCAGTCGAAGGGTCTCGTAAAACCCGTCGGTAAAAAATCTCGCCTCAACCTCAGCCCATTCCAAACGGCTTAAATACAACTGCGAGAGAACATCCAGTTCGTACAGCGACCGCCTAAACCCAACGCCAGCACGCATCACCACGTTGGGGTCTGGGTGATCGGTCTTGGAGTGCCACAGCAACTCATGGCCAGCTACCACAACCACTTCTGCAGACACGCCGAGTTGATCAGACAAACCGCGCATGGTCCCGTCGAGGGTTGCGAGATAGGTGTCTGACATCGGCACGTTGCGTTCGAGGCGAAAATTGCGCACAACGTACTTTTCACTGGTGCGAAAAACGTATCCCCAATCTGACAGCGTATTGATGATTCGACTGAGCGTGGACGCAGGCAAACCACAGGCGCGAGCGATATCCACCTGCTTGAGCGGGCCCGGACCCGCCGCCATAACGTATTCGAGGACTTGAAGCGTCCGCTCAGTGTGATTCATCTAGACATTCCAAATAACGAATTATATTTTCCATATATGGAATATTGTTCAGGCTCCCAAAAGTTGGTTGTTTTGTCAACAACCGATTCGAACCAACAGCTTGTGCCCGCGCCTGCACACACCCACCGCAGGCTCTGGTCACGCTGGCGGGCAACACAGTATTTGTCAGCAGGACGAGTGTTGTTGGCCCAGTTGTCACAATGCCGTCACGAAAACACCGCAGTGTCTTCTGTGTACAACAACCCCACACGACTGACACGGAGATCCGACATGAGCGACCATGAAGACATCTCGTTCGACGACTACGACGAGATCATCAACCCCAAGCCCGAAGACAACGACTTCGACCGCATTGTTGACGCCGCACTGAGCCGGCGTGATCTGATGAAAGGCATCGTCGTCTTCGGCGGCGTGACGGCCTTTGGCAACTTGCTAATGCCAACTCCGGCACGCGCAGCGCCCAGCCGCTTTGCCTTTGACGCCATCGACATGAGCACC
>CALAMQ010000093.1 GCA_937925815.1 uncultured Granulosicoccaceae bacterium
GTCATCGGACCCACCTGTGTCGTCCGAACCACCGGTGTCATCTGAACCACCGGTGTCGTCCGAACCACCGGTGTCGTCCGAACCACCTGTGTCATCTGAATCGGCGACTTCCACCGGATCGGCATTGGTGTCACTGCCACCGCTGTCACACGCAACGACAAAGGTCAGCGCTGCGGCAACCCAAAAACACCGAATGGCACTAATGGCGGCCCGTGGCAGGCCTGTAAAAAAACCACTGGAAGTCTGACGCATTTTTTTGGGCTCCAAAACACTGCGGCGGCTTAACGTAAAACGTCGTAGCAGGTCTCTTCGAGCCACCACGAGTGCGAAGCTGTCCGGTTTTTTGAAAACCAGACAATGTGATGACTGCAATGTATAGCACGCCAATTGCGGCCACGGATATCGCCAGTTCGGGTTAAGACGCTGCGAAGAATGCAACTGATGTGACGTGTAAACGCGCTAACAATGCGCGAATTCCCGAGACTTTATGTGAATACTACAAATTTGTGCGCACAACTCTAAGGTGCACTTATGAAGTGCCTCACAGTCAGCGAGTTAGGCTTCCTGCAAGTAAGAGAGTCAAACCCCTGTCAATTGCGAAATTCACAACGACTCTATCTAAATTTGCCTTAAATACTGATGCGCCAGACAGCACGGCAAGCTGCGCAGTCGCAACCAACCGGCAAAATCAGCTTACACAATCTGACACCGGCAACCACAGCACCGCTCGAGGTCAATAACTAAAAAGGGTCTGCATCTGCGCGATACAAACCCTCCTCGATTCACGGCAGCGCCCACTGTCCCCAAACTCTCGGCCAGGGACAGTGAATCACCTTCTTATGCGGCTGCGTACACCGGAAAGCGCTTGCACAGGGCCACAACTTTCTCAGCGGTTGCTGCGATCACCGCGTCGTCGTCGAGTGCATCGAGCACATCACACATCCATCCAGCCAGTTCGCGCACTTCAGCTTCTTTGAAACCGCGCGTGGTTGCAGCCGGGGTGCCAATGCGCAAGCCCGAGGTCACAAACGGTGACTGCGGGTCGTTCGGCACGGTGTTTTTATTGACCGTGATGTTGGCGCGGCCAAGCGCTGCATCGGCGGCTTTACCGGTAATGCCCTTAGGCGAGAGATCGAGCAAAAAGAGATGGTTCTCTGTGCCGTCCGAGACAATTTTGTAGCCGCGCTCGATGAACACCTTGGCCATCGCATCGGCGTTCACGATCACTTGCTGTTGATAAGCCTTGAATGACGGGTCCATCGCCTCTTTAAACGCAACCGCCTTGCCGGCAATCACGTGCATCAGCGGGCCGCCCTGCATGCCGGGGAAGACCATCGAATTGAGCTTCTTCTCAATCGCGGCGTTCTCGCGCGCGAGAATCAAACCGCCGCGCGGCCCACGCAGGGTTTTGTGCGTGGTGGTAGTGACCACGTCCGCGATGGGCACTGGGCTCGGGTAGTGGCCTGTGGCCACCAGACCCGCCACGTGCGCCATATCAGCAAAGAGGTAGGCGCCAACTTCATCCGCGATATCGCGAAAACGCTGCCAGTCGAGGATGCGTGAATAAGCGGAGAATCCCGCCACGATCATCTTGGGTTTGTGCTCGCGCGCGAGGCGCTCGACTTCCTCGTAATCGAGGATGCCGTTTTCATCCACGCCGTACTGGACGGCGTTGTAGAACTTGCCAGAGAAGTTCGGTGCCGCGCCGTGGGTCAGGTGCCCGCCGTCGGAGAGTCGCATCCCGAGCACGGTGTCGCCCGGTTGCAGCAGCGCAAAGAAGACCGCGTTGTTGGCCGACGAGCCCGAGTGCGGTTGCACGTTGGCGTAGTTCGCACCGAACAACTCTTTGGCGCGCTCAATGGCCAGCGCTTCGGCCACGTCCACGTGCTCACAGCCGCCGTAGTAGCGCTTGGACGGGTAGCCCTCGGCGTATTTGTTGGTCAGCACAGACCCCTGCGCTTCCAACACACGTGGGCTGGTGTAGTTCTCAGACGCAATCAACTCGACATGGTGCTCTTGGCGTTGCACCTCGGCGTCGATGGCCGCTTGGAGTTCGGGGTCGAGATCTTTGATTCGATCAGTTGCACTGAACATGGTCGGGTTCCTAGAGAGCGATGATGAAAACCCGCAATTATACGCATTGCCTCGGCCAATCCTGTCGATCAATCCGCTCAATTGCCTCGTGCACCGCATTCAACAGACGCGGTGTCGTTCTGAAAACAGTTGCCAGCCCTGTCACTGGACGCCACGTGCCTGGCGCTTCGGATAAACTCAACGCATTCAACAGGGTAAGACAACGTGTCAGAGCAACCGATCTCACAGGCGACGGCCGCGCGCCACACCCAGAAAGTGCTGCGCGATCCCACCGCGCGCATCCCCGTCACAGCTGACCAACAACGCCGACTGCGCCATGCACTTGCCGAGATGCACGCGGCAGCCCACACCGCGCCCTTCCACAAAGCTGCACACGCGCCGAGCCATTGCGCCGGTAAACTGAGTTCAATCGCGCCCTGGCGCGCCTATACCCTCGAACAGGACACCTGCTGGCAGTTGATCGACCTGATCAAGGAGCGCGCAGAGGCCGAGCCCGAAAGCACATGGCACCGCGCCCAAGGCTCCAAAATCCCACAATTGCTCAGCGCCGCCGCGGCGGTGGTACAGGTCAATTGGTGCCCCAACCCCGCAGAAGACGGGCAGCCAACGCTGAACACCGCCAACGCCGAGCACATCGCCGCGACAGCGGCGGCGGTGCAAAACATGCTGTTGGTCGCATCCGCGCACGGCATCGCCAACTACTGGTCCACGGGCGGCATTTTGCGCGAGCCGGCGCTGCAGGACATGCTCGGCATGCAGCCTGGCGGCCTGCCACTCGCCTCCGTTTTCCTGAGCTTCCCAACGCCCGGAGACACCGTCAAACCAGGCGCCATGCGCGATCTCAAAGGCGCGGTTTCCGACTGGTCCGAGGTGGCGCGCTTAACACGCTGAAAACTCTGCACCGAGGCGGAACTGAGCGAGGGTACAGGCATCAACTAGTAGGTCGACACATCCCAACAGACCTACACATGCGCACTGCCCGCACCACCGCCCGCTGGATTCGCGCCGGCCTCGTCCTCACACTCGCCAGCGTCGCTGCCACTGCAGCCCAGTCGACAGCCACGCCCAACCGCTTGGCCCAGAGCGCATCCCCCTACCTACAGCAACACGCCAACAACCCGATTGACTGGTACCCCTGGGGCGAAGAAGCATTCGAGCGAGCACGGGCAGAGAACAAACCGGTGTTTCTCTCTATCGGCTACAGCACCTGTTATTGGTGCCACGTCATGGCCCGCGAAAGTTTCGAAGACCCGCTTGTCGCCGACTTTCTCAACGACAACTACATCGCGGTCAAAGTCGACCGCGAGCGCAGACCGGACGTCGATGAACCCTATCTGCTGGCAACCTATGCGCTGACCGGCCGCAGCGGCTGGCCAAACAACTTGTTGCTCACACCCGACCTCAACCCCTTCTTCGCAACCGTCTACGAACCTCGCGACAGTTTGCTCTCCGTGTTAAGCCGTGGTGCACAACTGTGGGACAACCAAGAGCAGGATTTGCGCGGCGACGGCGATCGCATCATGGCGCACGTGATGGGCCTGATGAACACGCGGCAAGCCGCACAGTCAATCGACGCCGAGCTCCTCGAACGCGCAGTCTCCAGCATCTTGCAATCCCACGACGACACCAACGGCGGTTTTGAGGCTGCACCAAAATTTCCACGGGAGTCGTGGCTAATGCTGCTGCTCCACGATGCTGAGAAGAACGGCAACACTCGCGCACTCGAGGCGGTCGCGCGTTCGGTTGACGGCATGCTCGCAGGCGGTATCCACGACCAACTGGTCGGCGGTTTTCACCGCTACGCGGTGGACCCCAATTGGCAAGTGCCGCACTTTGAGAAAATGTTGTACACCCAGGCACTGATGGCGCGCGTGCTGGTGCGGCTGTTCACGCTCACAGGTGACACAAACTACCGCGACGCCGCGCGCACAACGCTCGACTTCGCCCTGACCCACATGCGCGATCCGCGCGGTGGTTTCTACTCTGCCTTTGATGCCGAGGACGCGGGTGGCGAAGGCCACTACTACACCTGGAGCCGCGAGGAATTAGATGCGGCGCTGCCAGATGCATCCAAACGCGCGCTCGCATTCCAGTATTTCGGCTTGGACGGTGCCGCCAAACACAACGGCCGGCATGTGCTGCGCATCGCCACCACGGCAGACGATCTCGCGCGTGAATTTGAGGTTCAACCCGGCGATGTGCAGAACGCACTGATTGGCATCCAACGGCAACTTAATACTCAACGAGCAACCCGCGAGGCGCCCGCACTCGACCGCAAGATTGTGCTCGACTGGAACGCCCTGATGGCCATCGCGCTCGCCGAGGCCGGCAACGCGTTTGGCGCACCACTCTACCGCTCGGCAGCGCAGAGCGCGCTGCGCTTTGTAGCCAATCACTTGGTTGACGAAGATGGCGAGTTGCTGCGCGTGTACTTCGACGGCACCGCAGAACTGCCTGCACAACAACGTGACTACGCACTGCTCGGGCTCGCCCACCTCGCCGTGCACGACGCCACGGGCGACCCGAACTCACTGGCCTCTGCGCAGCACATCGCCCAGACAATGCAAGCCCGATTTCACGATGAGACAGTTGGGGACTACTTTATGAACAGTGCCAACAGTGCCCTGCCCCGTTTCAAGTCGCGCGACGACTCTTCCTTCCCCTCGGGTAACAGCATGGCACTCGCGCTTGTCTCGGAACTCGCCACGCGCACGCTCGATAACGCCATGCGCCACCACGCCGACACCCTGACAGCCGCGCTCTCAGGCCACGTGGCCAACAATCCCCTGGCCTCGAGCGACGCGCTGGTCACAGCAGACCGCTTGCAAGGCGGCCACCACGGTGCACACCAACAGTTGTCTCAAGGCAGAGTACGCGGACAGCTTCACCACCGGGACGGCGGCATGGCGCTGACGCTTTCAATAGCCGAGGGCTGGCACATTAACGCAAGCGAGCCCTTGCAAAATTTCCTCACACCAACCCGCGTGCGCTGGCAATCCGATGCTGACGAACCGGCAGACGACGTCCCGCTGCCAGCGGCCAAGCTGTATCAGCTCGACTACAGCCAATCCGAGCTGTTGCTGCATGAGGGCACACTTGATATCACACTGCCGCAGCCGCCGAACCCAGACGACGCGGTGCTCAGAGTGACATTACAAGCCTGCTCAAATGAAATTTGCTTGAACCCGACCGAGGCCCAGTTTCGCATTCTGGCCCGGCCACAACAGGCTACTGACGCAGACACCGGCTAGAGACTGACTGACACCCGCATTCAAGCTGAGCGATTTCTCGTGGTTTTCAGTCCCAACCGCTTGCCGCTATGATGGTTGCCACCGCGCGCCTGAGCGCCCAACAGACTGCAAGCAAGCCATGAACGCACCAGCGCGGCGCGCGATCTTAGAAGCCCTGTGGCGCGAAGGCGTCGAGGCCGTCGGCGGCCAACGCGCGGTTGAGACCCACCTCAAAAACCACGCAGTGGAGCCACCGACACGCATCCTCGCCGTCGGCAAAGCGGCAAGCGGCATGGCGCTGGGTGCACTCGCGCACTTCCCAAAGACCCCAGCTCTTGTGGTCACCAAATACGGCCACAGCGATGCCGCGCTGCGCGCTCAACCGCAAATAAGGCTTATCGAGTCCGCGCACCCGGTGCCAGATCACAACTCACTCTTGGCGGGGGATGCGCTGCTGCAAGCGGCACAAGACACCAGCGCCTCAGAACACATTCTGTTGCTGGTCTCCGGCGGCGCCTCAGCCCTCGCCGAAGCCCTGCCAGAGGGCTCCGATCTCAGTGCTTTGCAGTCTTTGAACGCACGCATGTTGAGCGACGGCTTGTCCATTTCCGAGATCAATCGAGAGCGCAAAACGCTCTCAGGCATCAAAGACGGCAAATTGATCGCCGCGTCAGCAGCACGATTCACGGTCCTGGCAATTTCGGATGTTGAGGGAGACGGCATCGACACCATCGGCTCCGGTATCGGTGACCCGTGGCGGTCACAGCGTGCAGCGGATGTCGCCTTAATCGCCACCAACCGCATCGCGCGCGAGCGCGTCGCCACGGCGGCCGCAAGCCGCGGCATTCCAGTACAGCTCAACACCGAATCCCTTTACGATGATGTCTACGCCTTGGCGGCACAACTTGGTGAGACACTCTCAAGTGCTGCACCAGGCCTGTATATTTGGGGCGGCGAGCCCACCATCGTGCTGCCACCCAATCCGGGTGAAGGCGGTCGCAATCAAGCGTTGGCGCTCGCCACGTCTCAATATCTCGCAGAACGCGATAACGTGAGTTTGCTGGTTGCGGGCACCGACGGCACAGACGGCCCAACTGATGCCGCCGGCGGCGTCGTCTGCGGTGAGACTTGGCGTGACTCAGCGACAACGGCCCTGCAAGCTGCAGACGCCGGCACAGAATTGCAAGCCCGTAACGCGTTATTCAAAAGCGGCCCGACCAACACTAACGTCATGGACCTCGCCATCGCGCTGGTCACATAACAGAATCAATCTAGATTTCAGTGCGCCGATTATTAAGACGACGCGAATGCGTCACGACTGGTCAAAATAGTCTGCGCAAGCACATCCGAGATGCGCACAAATCGCGAGCTCGGCACTGGTACTGAAATCGCATAGACATCACCGCGCTGGTCGGTTATCGCGTACCCCAGCGCGCTGACGCCATCAGTGTGTTCATCAATGTCGCGCGCCAACTGCCCAGATCTGATGGTATCGAGTTCGCTCAGAATCTCCGAGAGCGGCCGAGCTTGATTGGGTTGCTCAACCAATTCCTCTGAAATCAGGCGCATGGCCGCGTCAGGTTCAAGGCAGGCAAGCGCCGCTTTGCCATTTGCCGTGGTGGTCAGTGGAAAGTTGTCGCCAATGCTGGACACCGTGCGCAACCGGTGTTTCCCGACAATTTGCTCAACGAACCGCATACGCGAGCCTTCGAGCACCGCGAGATCAACGGTCTCGCCGGTCTTGTCAGAGATCTGCTTCATCACCGGGCGAAGGCGGTCTTTGATACCAGAGCCACTCGCTTGGGCCAACTTCTGGATCTCACGCCCGAGTTGAATGCCCTTGTCGCCCTTCTCGGTGGAAATAAAGTCCTCTTGCGCGAGCGCTGTCACGATGCGCTGTACCGTAGAACGGGGCAATTCAACCCGTTTAGCGATCTGTCCGAGGCTCAACCCATCTGTCTCCTCACCGAGCAATCGCAAGATATTCGCGGCCCTTGAAATGACCTGAATTCCCTGATTTTGCGATGAATTAGCGCTTTCCAATCCTGTACTCCGAATGCCAAATGCTGGGTTTGAGGTCTTTATTCTACGCCATTTACAAAAAAGTCCAAAATGGATATTGACCATATTGCAGTACATGTGCACCATAATACAGGACACTTACCCAAATGGAGTTGCCGATGAGCATCATGGTCCGTGGCATTGAATTTCAAGCCAACGACAACAACGACATGGGCCTCGAGTTCGTGAACCTGAGCCACCGTTACGGCTTTCAGTGTCCCAACTGGCCCTACTTCGCCGACGTTCAGATTGACCGCAAGCACTACATGGCGAAATCCGGCGTGCTGAGCCAGACGATCACCACCACCATGCACGTCACCACCCACATCGACGCCCCGGCGCACGTGGTACAGGGCACGCCGTTCATTGACGAAGTGCCGCTGCCACACTTCTTCGGCTCGGGCATCGTGGTCAGCATCCCCAAGGAGAAGTGGGAAAAGATCACCGCCGACGACCTTGAGAAAGCCTGTGGCCACGCGATCCGGCCCAACGACGTGTTGATCATTAACACCGGCTGGCACAAACGCTACGAAGACGGCGACTACTTCGCCTACTGCCCAGGGCTCGTGTCCTCCGCCGCCGACTGGATGATCGACAAGCAGATCAAAGTGGTCGGTCACGACACCCAAGCGAACGATCACCCGCTGGCCACGGCCATCGGCCCACAGCGCAACGGCCCGATCTTGCCGCACCTCGAGCAGGAATACCTCGAGTGGTCTGGCGGCATTCCGTGGGAAGTGGACTTTCCCGAGTGGGAGCCGGTGCACAACAAACTCTTCGCTGAGGGCATTCTCGGGATTGAGAACGTCGGCGGCGACCTCGACAGCGTGACCGGCAAACGCGTCACGTTTGCCTTTTTCCCGTGGAACTGGGACCGCGGTGACGGCTGCATCATTCGGTTAGTTGCGATAACCGACCGTGAGCAGCAGTACCGCATCGAGTCCGGCGAGGCCTTCTGATGCTGATCAAACGCTTCCAAGAGGCAACACCCTACGACGCCCCCAATCACTGGGGCGTCACGGGCTTGCGCCTGCAAGGCTTTGAAGACGGGGGCCCGGAAAACCAGTGGGTGGGGTTTTCGCAGTTCTTGCCCGGCGGTGGCGCCGGGCCAGATTCGACGCCGTTTGAAAAAGTCTACGTGGTGCTCGAGGGCGAGATGACGCTCGAGTGGGACGGCCAGTCCACGGTGCTCGGCCCGATGGACAGTTGCACCATTCCAGCGGGACAAGAGCGCCGCATTGAAAACAAATCGAACCACGTTTGCAAAATGCTGGTGGTGATTCCCTACCCGCCTGGAGGCCGCCCACAATGAGCCTGTCCAACCCACTGTCCTTTTTTGACGTCAGCGGCAAAGTGGCGTTAATAACAGGTGCCTCTGGCGCCTTCGGCGCCGTCGCGGCGGAGTGCCTGTCCGGCGCGGGCTGCAAGCTCGCGCTCGCCGCCGGCAATGCCGAGGCGATGGCCGATGTCGCCAACCGCTGCAGCGGCGACACCCATCAAATTGTCTCAAGGCCCGACAGCGAATCCGCGTGTGATGCGCTGGTGGCCGAGACCGTCAAAGCCTTTGGGCGGCTCGACATACTTGTAGTTGCCTCTGGCATGAACAAAGTGGCCAAGATCCACGACATGGCGCCCGAGACCTTTGATGCCGTGATGGACGCAAACGTCACCCAAAGCTGGATGATGGCACGTGCCGCAACGCGCCAAATGGTGGAACAAGGCGACGGTGGCAAAGTCGTGCTGATGTCTTCCGCGCGCGGTCTGCTCGGACACCCAGCTGGGTACACCGCGTACTGCGCGTCCAAAGCCGCCGTCGACGGCATTACCAAAGCGCTCGGCTGTGAACTTGGCCCAAGCGGCATCACGGTGAACGCCATCGCACCCACCGTGTTCAGGTCACCCCTGACGGCGTGGATGTTTGAAGACACCGACGACGCCAAAGCAGTGCGCTCGGGCTTTTTGACGCGCGTGCCCAAGGGCCGCCTCGGCGAACCCGAAGACCTCGCTGGCCCCTTGCTGTTTTTGAGCTCCGCGGCATCGGACTTCTACACCGGCCACGTGCTTTACGCCGACGGCGGCTACACGGCGGGCTGACGCATGAGCCACACGCAGCACATCGCGGTGATTGGCGCGGGCTTGATGGGGCACGGCATCGCCCTGTCTTTTGCCCGCGCGGATCACACGGTCACCCTCTTTGACCCGGACGCCAGCAGCCTCGCCAGCGCGTCACAGCGCATTGAGGACAGCCTGCGCCTGCTCGGCGACACCGACGACAGCATCAAATCTTCACTGTCTCGTGTTCGCTATTGCACCACCCTTGCAGAGTGCGTGACCACGGCAAACTGGGTATTTGAGGCCGCGCCGGAGAAGCTTGAGCTCAAGCAGTCCATTTTTGCCGAGATCGAACAACACACACCGGCCGACGCGGTGCTCGCGTCCAACACCTCGGTGATCCCAATCACGCAGATCATGTCACGCTTGCAATTGCCGGCGCGCGCACTGGGTACGCACTGGTGGAACCCGCCGCACATGATCCCGCTGGTCGAAGTGATCAAAACGCAAGCGACCGATTCCGAGGTCGCCTCGCGCACCGTGACGCTGCTTGACGAGGTTGGTAAAACCGCCGTACTCGTTGAAAAGGACGTGCCCGGTTTCATCGGCAACCGCCTGCAACACGCGCTGTGGCGAGAGGCGATTTCACTGGTGGAGAACGGCGTGTGCACGGCAGAAGCCGTGGACGACGTTGTCAAAGCGAGCTTCGGGCGACGCCTGGCGGTGCTCGGACCGCTCGAGAACGCCGATCTCGTCGGCCTACCGCTCACGCAAGACATACACAACCAAGTGCTGCACGACCTCGACACGTCGGGGCAGGCTTCACCTTATCTGCAGTCACTGATTGACCAAGGCCACACCGGGATGGGCGCCGGTGCGGGGCTTAGAACGTGGCAAGACGGCGACGTCGACGCCACCAAAGCCCGAATTGCACACCATCTGAGCGCACTACACGACATTTTGCCTACTTAAATCGATCTCGGGGAGGAGAGAGACATGGCGATGAAGACAACCAGAAGGCAAGTTCTGAAAGCCCTCACGGCATCCGTGGCAGCACCGGCGATTCTCACATCGACGCGTGCCTATGCTGCAAATCCAACGATCCGCATCGGACACGTCAGCCCGCGCACCGGGCCGCTGGCCGCGTTTGCCGAGGCTGATGACTACGTCTTGCAAGGCATCAAAGCGGCACTGGCCGGTGGCGTTGAGAACAACGGCAAGCGCTACAATGTTGAAATCATCTCCAAAGACAGCCAATCAAACCCCAACCGCGCAGCGGAAGTGGCGGCCGACCTGATCTTGGGCGATGAAGTTGACATCATTGTCGCCGCCTCAACACCCGACACCACCAACCCGGTGGCAGACCAGGCCGAGATCAACGAAGTCCCGTGCATCACGACCGATTGCCCGTGGCAGCCGTACTTTTTCGGGCGCAACGGCAACCCAGCCGAAGGCTTTGAATACACTTACCACTTCTTCTGGGGCCTCGAAGACGTCATTGGCAACTTCCTCGACATGTGGTCGAGTTCAGGGGCTGCAAAAAACGTCGCCGGCCTCTTCCCGAACGACGCCGACGGCAACGCCTGGGGTCACCCAGAGCTCGGCTTTCCAAAGCCACTGGCGGACGCCGGATTCGAGCTGGTCGATCCCGGTCGCTACCAACCCTTGAACGACGATTTCTCCAACTACATTAGTGCGTTCAAAGAAGCGGGCTGTGAGATTGTCACAGGCAACATGATCCCGCCGGATTTTGCGACCTTCTGGAGTCAGGCGGCGCAGCAAAACTTCCGCCCCAAAGTGGTCACCATCGGCAAGGCATTGTTGTTCCCGTCAGTCATCGAATCCCTGGGTGAGCGCGGCAACGGCTTGACTTCAGAGATTTGGTGGACACCGAGCCACCCGTTCAACTCCTCGCTGACTGGCGACAGCGCCAAGGCACTGGCTGACGGATACTCTGCGGCGACCAGTCGCCCGTGGACACAACCGATCGGTTTCAAACACGCACTGTTTGAAGTCGCACGGGATGTGATCTCTCGTGCCGCTGACCTCGACGACCCAGCAGCGATAGTCGAGGCGATCAAGTCAACCAACGTGTCGACCATTGTCGGTGACGTCAACTGGGCCAATGGCCCAGTGCCAAATGTCACCAAGACACCGCTCGTGGCTGGCCAGTGGCAAGCGAATGGCGACAAAACTGAGTTGGTCGTCACCCACAACTCGCTCGCACCGCAGATCCCGCTCGGCGGCGATCTCACGCTGCTCAGCTAAGGGTTGCCGTCTTGTCTGCGTTGTTGTCGGTATCGGGGTTGTCAAAGTCATTCGGGGCTATTCGGGTCGCCGATGACACAAGCTTTGATGTGGCCCCGGGGGAAGCCATTGGCATCCTCGGCCCCAACGGCGCAGGCAAGACCTCGCTGTTCAATTTAATCACCGGTGCGCTGCCAGCGGACAGCGGCCGGATCACCTTTGCGGGTCAGGACATCACCAAACGTTCTGCAGCTCAGCGATGCAAGCTTGGCATCGCGCGCTCCTTTCAAGTGCCACAGCCCTTCAGCGGCTTGACGGTGTTTGAAAACGCGCTCGTCGGTGCAACCCAAGGCGCGGGCCTCAGGGGCCAGGTGGCGCAGCAACAGGCACTGGACGCGCTCGACACCACCGGCCTGATGCCGCTGGCAAATCAGCGTGCGGGGTCACTGACACTGCTATCCCGCAAGCGATTGGAGATGGCGCGCGCACTCGCAGCCCAGCCCAAATTGCTATTGCTTGACGAAATTGCCGGCGGCCTCACCGACGCCGAGTGCGGCGAGCTAATCGACTCAATAAAACGCGTTCACGCAACCGGCACCACGATCATCTGGATCGAACACGTAGTGCACGCGTTGATGGCGGTGGTGGAGAAATTGATCGTGATCGATTTTGGCAAAAAGATCGCTGAGGGCGAACCAGAAACGGTCTTTAACAGTGACGAAGTCAAAACGATCTATCTCGGAGTGGCACCCGATGCCTGACACCCTGCTCAAGGTTGCATCATTAGAGGCAAGCTACGGCGATTTCCAAGCGTTGTTCGGCATCGACATGCACATTGACCGAGGCGAGATTGTCTCGATCATTGGCGCGAACGGCGCGGGCAAGTCCACCCTGTTGCGCTCGATCGCGGGATTGATGGCCAACACCGCCAACCAGATTCGATTTAAAGATGAAGCCATCGGCGCGCTGCGCGCCGATCAAGTCGCCCAGCGCGGTATCGCCTTAGTGCCCGAAGGACGTCAGCTTTTCCCGTCGCTCTCGGTGGAAGAGAACTTACTGATCGGCGGTCAAGTTGGGCGCGCTGGCGACTGGTCACTGGAGGCAGTCTATACGCTCTTTCCCGTGCTCGCCGAACGCCGTAGACAGGCCTCAACATCATTATCAGGCGGTCAGCAACAGATGGTCGCCAT
>CALAMQ010000094.1 GCA_937925815.1 uncultured Granulosicoccaceae bacterium
ACGATCCTGTTCCCAGACGGTCAACGCGGTGTAGCGTCCATCGCGGGCGGCAAAGGCGTGTGCACCCGCTTCGATCGCGCGCCAGTCGTTACCCGTGGCAACAACCACCGGATCAATGCCGTTCATAATACCCTTGTTGTGCGTCGCCGCGCGGTAGGGATCGACCTCGGCAAAGGCGCAGGCTTCCACAATGCCCTGCGCCACCGCCTGCCCGTCCAATGTGTCAGTGGCCAGGGTGTCAAAGCCAAGTGAGACACTGGCGGTTACAACACGCTTGTCGGCAAGGTTCGACAGTATTCGCAGCCGCGCTTCACCGCCAGCAATGCGCGCCGCGAGCGGTGCAACCAGCTCGGCTTTGGTGTTGACCGTGTTTGCGCCCATGGCGTCGCGCACATCAACCAACAGGTGCAGCACCAACATCGGCCCCACTGCTGTCTCAGGAAATCGCTGCACCTCAACGCCAACGCACCCGCCACCAAGCTCAATGAGGGACTGATCGTGGGTGTTGGCAAGCGCGACTATCTCATCTTCAGCAGCCAGCAACGCCGCTGCTGCATTGTCCAGATTTTCAACCTTCAGCAGTTGTATTTGCCCGCGCATCACCGGCTGAGTGCTCTCAGCCCTGAAGCCGCCGTCAGCGCGCGCAAGCTTCGCCATAAAAGACGCCGCCGCGATAACAGAAGGCTCTTCCACCGCCATCGGCACCAGGTAATCGCGTCCGTTGACCTGAAAATTTGTCGCAACACCAAGCGGCAGCTCAAACCGCCCGATCACGTTCTCCACCATGCCGTTGGCAGTCTCAAGTGACAACGCCCCGCCGTTGAGCTGGCCGGCGTCGGCATCACTCAGCATCGCGGCCTCGGCAACCGCGTCACGGCGTGCGTCGACAGGTAAATCTCGAAATCCCGGAATGCGGGAATTGCCCTGCGTCACAGTGGAACTCCTTGTGGCAGATCTGCTTCTTTCCCATACTCCCACAGCCGAGGCCGCTACCGCCACAACCGTGCTTTCCCCCTTTTTTTTTCCACACCGATCTTTACCGGCGACACTTCTGCAATACCACTTGGCCAACAAGCCAACTGCAGCCCGCAATTGCACACTTCACTGCATCCGCCGATCTAAAAATCAGTTAAGAATCTCGCTGCTTGCACAGTTCATTTTTGCAAGAGGTTGATCGGTATACCGGCGAGATCTATCACCACCAAAAAACATGGGTGGAAAACCGTGTTTTAAATGGCATCAGCCGTTTTTGCAGTTGGCGTTGCAAGCTACGCGGTCATGTCCAACTACTGTGCTCGTCAACACAGCGAAATCCACTTCATGGACGGTGAATGATGTCATCGACCGTGGGCGCATGCCGTTCCTTGTGAGTCAGCCGAGTCAACAGCACCGGAAACGGCACGAAACTTTGATGACCTCGAAACGCATCAGGGATTAGAACGCGCTAAGACCTAGCGAAACCGCACCCTGCGCAGCACCAATCTCCCGCTGTCAGGTCTTGACACTAGGTGTCAGTGTGACTTGTCATTCTTAGCCCGCAGGTTGCGCCCGTGTGGGTATACTTTGGCACACCCCGCAACCAACCCGGCATGAGTATGACGGCTCGAAATATCTTGTTCATCATGGCCGACCAATTGCGCTACGACTACCTGTCCTGCGCCGGTCACCCACACCTGCATACGCCCAACATCGACCGCATCGCAAACGAGGGCGTGCGTTTCAGTCAAGCCTACGTGCAGTCACCGGTGTGCGGTGCCTCACGCATGTGTTACTACACCGGACGCTACATGCAGTCACACGGCGCGGTCTGGAACGGCGTGCCGTTGAAGGTCGGTGAGATGACGCTCGGCGATTACCTGCGCCCGCTGGGCTTGCGCACGGCCCTGGTGGGCAAAACCCACATGCGTGCGGACACAGAGGGCATGGCACGGCTTGGCATTGAACCGAATTCCCCCATTGGCACCTTGGTCACGCAATGCGGTTTTGAACCCTGGGCACGCGATGACGGCCTGCACGCGCGCGGACCGGAGGGATGGTATGACCCGGGCAGCGAGGACGCACCCTATCAGCACTACCTGCGCAATCTTGGCTACAACTCAGACAACCCGTGGCACGACTTCGCCAACAGCGCACGCGACGCCAACGGTGAACAATTATCCGGTTGGCTAATGCAACACTGCGACCAACCCGCCGCCGTACCCAACGAGCACTCAGAGACGCCCTGGACCACGCGCGAGGCGATGGCGTTTATGGCCGACGCCGGTGACAACCCGTGGTGCTTGCATCTGTCGTACATCAAACCGCACTGGCCCTACATTGTCCCTGAGCCGTACCACAAGCTCTACGGCGCTGAACACGTGCTGCCCGCGGTGCGCAACGAGGCCGAACGCGCTGACCCACACCCCGTGTACGGCGCGTTTATGAACCACCGCAGCTCCCAAGCCTTCGCTCGCGATGGCGTGCGCGAACACGTGATCCCGGCCTACATGGGCTTGATCAAGCAACTCGATGATCAAATCGGTGAGTTGCTCGACTTCATGGAATCGCAAGGCCGGCTCGACGACACCTTGATCGTGTTCACATCTGACCACGGTGATTTTCTCGGCGACCACTGGCTGGGTGAGAAAGACCTCTTTCACAACCCTTCCGCCAAAGTGCCGATGTTGATTCGTGACCCGTCTCCAGAGGCCGACGCCTCGCGCGGCACGGTTTGCGACGCGTTGGTTGAATCCATTGACCTGGCCGCTACATTCGTTGAGGTGGCCGGTGGTCGCGACCAATCCCACCGCATCGAGGGCCGGAGCCTGGTGCCGTGGCTGCATAACAGTAAGCCTGACACCTGGCGCGAGCACGTTTTTAGCGAATATTTCTACGGCCTCTTCCCGTCGGGCACCGCCCTACACGGCGACGCCGTCGATGACGCCAGGCTCTACATGGTGTTTGACGGACGCTTCAAACTCATGCACGCACCAGAGATGCCGCCGATGCTGTTCGACCTTGAGTCAGACCCTGACGAACTGATTGATCTCGGGCGCGACCCAGCCCATGCCGACACCTGCGAGCAATTGATGGCGGCGCTGCATGCCTGGGGCTTGCGCGAGTCGCAGCGCCAAACCAAATCCACCGAACAACTGCTCGCCATGCGCGGTAAATCGCAACGCTGTGGCGTCAACATCGGTTATTGGGAAAAAGACGAAATCGCAGATCCAGCGGTGCGCAACAAACTCGGCTGATTGGCTGCAAAGTCAGCTGCGCGCAGGTTGACGGCTGCGACTCTGCGACAGCGCCCCGCCACAGGTGGGGCGTGTCATCTAGGTCGGTGATGTCCGCCACCCGGGCGGCTTATTCTGCCAGTAGCAGTTGCCCGGTTCAGCGTGCGGCGTACCACCGCAGCGGCTTGCCCTCAACCCGCACCAGCAGCCCCTTGGCCTCGAGATCAAGCTGTACCGTCTTGGACCACCAACCCGCCGTTTTGCCACCCGGAAAAAGCGACTCGGACAAATGCGGTGTCACGCTCGACACGACCTCAGCGTGGCTCAACCCGGGCGGCGCAGCCGGCAACACCGCCATCATAGCCGCCCGCATGTCGTTGTATTTACCTGCATCAACCCGCGTCACTTGGCCGGGTACGTTGACGTTTTCGACGTCGATTTTCTCGATCATCCCCGCATTTCACCACAATTCAATCCACACATTAATGCCGCTCACTAGCGGCATCACCCCTTCATACGCCTTCCAATATTGCCGCCTCACAGCGAACACCAACAGTGCACCCATGCGGTCGCTGCCAGAGGTAAATACACCGTGATCTGCGTGATTTAAGCTCACTTTTCGTGACCAAGCATTGAGCTATTCCAACTAATTTTTAACCGCAATTCAGGTTGCCAGCCAAGCGAGTTTCCCGCCCTTGCATTTAAAAAATCAGACCAGTCCAATTACAAATCCTAATGACACAACAAGATCAACCAACCCTTGCAAACGCTAGGAAACACGCAAGCCCCCTTCGGCGTGCAAGCGCCGCCACCTGCCCGGCGATATGCCGAAGGCTTTGCTGAACTGGCGACTCATGTGCGCCTGATCACTGAAGCCCGCATCCGCTGAAGCGTCGGCCAGCGTGCAACCAGAGGCGATTTCGCCTTTCACATGTTCCAGACGCCGCATGGTGGCATAGCGGTAAGGGCTCGTGCCCAACAACAACCGGAAATAGCGCGCCAGGGTGTAGCGGTCATGTTGCGCCACTTGTTCCAGCTCGTCAGATCGGACGACGCGCTGGTAGTTTGCGCGCAGGTAGGCACAGGCACGTTCGACGGCAGGCCGATCAACAGTATCACTCTTGGCTTTCACGTCCGCATCGGACAAATCGTCAAGTGCGTATGCGATCTCGGATACCAGGCCATCGACAGCCAATGGCTCAAGCGGCGATTGCATGTCACTGCAAAAAGTTTCGACTGCGTTGATCAACCGCGCGTCGTCCTGCAGCGCACTGTCAACAAATGGCAAGGCTGTCGCGCCACGTGGCAACGCGTCCTGAATCAATCGTGGCTCGATGTACACCATGTGGTAGCGGAATCCCTCATCGGAGCCAGCCTCGCCGTCGTGCAGTTCATCTGGGTGCAACACGATGGCGCGCCCAGCGGTACTGTCTTTTCGCGACCCGCGGTAGGTAAATCGCTGCACCCCGGCAAGGGTGTAACCGATGGAATAGGTGTCGTGCCGGTGAGGTGCGTAAGCCTCGCCCGAGAAAAACGCTGCGATTCGGTGGACACCGGCACCGTCGGCTGCGCTGCACAACCAGTCTCGCTCGCACGATCGTTCAAGACCCTGACCACAGGGGTCATGTGTACTGGCACCGTCAGACATCACCTTGCCCTCAAACTCGAAACGCAAGATCAGTTGTACCAATGCAGGGCAGCCAAGTCGAGCCCAGCGACATCACAGGAATCCCAGACATGACACCAGAGAAGATCAATATCCTGCAGGCCGTCGACCACCAAATTACACGCGTGTTCGAACCTCACATTGTTGGCGATGTCAACGAGTCACAGGTCAAGGTTGCGACCTTCGGCGACGTCTTCGAATGGCACAGCCACCCGGCTGAAGATGAAGGGTTTCTGGTGCTGAGAGGCCAAATTGCAATCGACTTCCGCAGCCACACTGTCGAACTGAACGAAGGCGATTTTCTGGTTGTGCCGCGAACGGTAGAGCACCGCCCACGCTCTCTGACGCATGAACCCGTTGTGTTGATGTTCGAACCGGCAACCACGCTCAACACAGGCGACGCCGACAGCGACTTGACCGTCGAGCAGTTGAAGAGATTGCGACCACACACCTAGTTCGCAAGACAGCACATGCCGTTCAACGCCAAAATCGCAATCATCGCAAGCGACGACTTCGCCACCTGGCAAAAACTGAACGTGACGGCATGCCTCGCACCGGATTGAATAGAGGGTTAGTAGTGTTCAGAATTCTGTGTCATTTCTTTAAACTGACCAAAAGGAATGATCATGACAACTCCCGAAATCGACACCGACGCCATCCTCAAAGCACTGCGTGCAGGCACTGGCCTCACCGGCAAAGATGGCATCCTCACACCGCTGATCAAGCAGATCACCGAAGCGGCGTTACAGGCCGAACTTGAAGGTCATCTGTCTGACGAGACCGAGCCAAACCGCAAAAACGGATCGAGCAGCAAGTCAGTCAAAACAGCTGCAGGCAGCTTTGAACTGAACACGCCAAGGGACCGGGCTGGCAGCTTCGAGCCGCGACTGGTCAAAAAGCACCAGACCCACCTCACCGATGACCTCGAACGCAAAGTGCTGGCGCTCTACGCCCTCGGCAACAGCTACCAAGACATCCGCACGCACATCGAAGACCTCTACGGCATCAAGCTGTCGAACGGCACGCTGAACGCTGTCACCGACAAGTTGCTGCCCGAGCTGCAAGCGTGGCGAGAGCGCGACCTCGAAGCGGTCTACCCCATCGTCTGGCTCGACGCGATCCATTACAAGATCAAGGAAAACGGCCGGTACGCGAACAAAGCTGTCTACACGTTGCTCGGTCTCAACATCGACGGCAAGAAAGAGCTGCTGGGCCTGTATCTCTCTGATCAGGAAGGCGCTCACCACTGGCTGAGCGTGCTCACCGACCTCAACAACCGGGGCGTCAAAGACATCCTGATTGCCTGTGTGGATGGCCTCACGGGCTTCCCCGAAGCCATCGAGAGCATCTACCCCCACACCGAGGTCCAGCACTGCATCATCCACCAGATCAGAAACTCGATGAAGTACGTGGGCTCGAAAAATCAGAAGGCTTTCATGGCCGATCTCAAGTGTGTCTACAAAGCGGCAACCCTCAACGCTGCCGAACTCGCACTCGATGAACTCGACGCAAAATGGGGCGAGAAATACCCGATGGTGATCAAGTCCTGGCGAACCAAATGGCCAACCTTGTCGGCCTACTTCAAATACCCGGACTACGTCAGACGCGCCGTCTACACTACCAACGCCGTCGAGGCCGTGCACCGACAGTTCCGGAAACTGACC
>CALAMQ010000095.1 GCA_937925815.1 uncultured Granulosicoccaceae bacterium
CAATTGAACCGCCCGCGATGTCAACCTTGCATATTGATGCGGGCAAGAAGCACAAGGTGCGCGTGGGTGACATCCTTGGCGCGTTGACCGGTGACGGCGGTGTGGCCGGTGATCACATCGGCAAAATTCAGGTGTTTGACACGCGCGCCTTTGTCGCGGTGAAACGCGAGCACGCGCGCGCCGCGTTGGCCACCATGCACAACGGCAAAATCAAGGGCCGTCGGTTCAAAGCGCGTTTGCTGCCTGCCTGACGAAAAATGTGCGTTATTCGCACCCGGGTGCGACCGTTGAATGCCGCTGCCGATGTTGTCACACTGGGTCTGCCGCGGGCTGTCTGCCGGCAGCACGCCCTTTCCATGCTTGACTAAAGAGGAACTGACATGTCGACACCACACTGGATCGCCCGCACTGCCGTGGGTGCCGCCTTTGCAATGAGTGCAGCAACAGCCGCTGCTGAAGACGCCACATTGAAACTCCACCAGTTCCTGCCAGCTCAAGCCAATGTGCCAAAGCTGATTCTCGATGTCTGGGCCGACTCAGTGGAAGCCGCGGCCGGTGGCTCGCTCACCATCGAGCGCTTCCCGAGCATGCAGCTCGGCGGTGTGCCACCTGAGCTTATGGACCGCGTGATTGACGGTGTCGATGACATTGTCTGGACCGTGGTTGGCTACACGCCGGGCCGCTTCCCCTCGACCGAAGTCTTCGAGCTGCCGTTCATGGTGAATGACGCGCGCGCTGCTTCGTGTGCCTACTGGAACCTCTATGAAGACCACATGGCCGACGGCGAATTCAAAGACGTCAAAATCCTCGGCACCTGGGTGCACGGTCCGGGCATGTTCCACACCGCCGATCCGGTCGAGACGCCTGCTGACCTCAAGGGCATGAAGATCCGCGGCGGCTCGCGCCTCGTGAATCAACTGCTCGAAGCCACCGGCGCGACGCCAGTTGGCATGCCGGTGCCAGCGGTGCCTGAAGCGCTCTCCAAAGGCGTGATCGACGGCACCACCATCCCCTGGGAAGTGACCCCCGCGCTGAAGATCCCGGATCTCGTTGAGAACCACACCGAGTTTGAAGGCAACGCCTTCTACACGCTCACCTTCGTGCTCGCGATGAACAAAGCCAAGTACGACGGCTTGTCTGACGACCACAAAGCTGCAATCGACGCCAGCTCTGGCTTGAACTTCTCGATCTTTGCCGGCGGCACGCAGGCCGACGCTGACGGCCCAGCGCGCGAAGTTGCAGTCGACAACGGTAACAACATCATCACCGTCTCAGACACATCTGAGTGGGAAGCGGTTGCGGCACCCTTGTATGACGCTTGGGTTGCCGACCTCGCGGCCAAAGGCTTCGACGGCCAGGCCTTGATTGATGAAGCCAAGGCGTTAATGGGTGGCGAGTGCATGGGCGCGACCGCGTCGATGTAATGCCACGTTGGCGGGGCGGCTAGCCGCCCCGTCTGCCTGCCTGATGCGCTGACCATGCACCGATTTGTCGATTCACTCGCCCGCGCGTGCGCGTTGCTCGGGGGCGCCACGCTCGTCGGCCTGATTACGTTGACGTGCGTGTCGGTGCTTGGGCGTGCGGTGCAATCGGTCTTGCACAGTGACGCCGTGCAAGCTGCGGTGTCAGCACTCGCCGACACACTGCTCGCAACCGGCGTTGGACCTGTCAACGGCGACTACGAAATCGTCGAGGCCGGCATGGCCTTCGCGGTGTTTGCGTTTTTGCCGCTGTGCCAGCTGCGCGGCGCGCACGCGTCCGTTGATCTCTTTACCGCGCGTCTGTCGCCTTCAGCGATGCGCGTGCTGCTGTGCCTGATCGAGATCGTGTTTGCGGCAGTCTTGGTGATCTGCGCGTGGCAGCTGACGCTTGGGGGCATGAGCAAATACCGCTCGGGGCAAACCACCTTCTTGCTGCAGTTTCCGCTCTGGTGGTCCTATGCCGCGAGCATCGCAGCCGCCTACGTCGCGGCCTTTGTGGCGCTCTACACCGCGAGCTGTCGAGCGTTGGCGGTGGTGCGCGCCGAGCCGCCTGCGTTTGATGCACCGGAGGGCGGCGCGTGAGCGACCTTGCAATCGGGGCCTTGTCGTTTCCGGCGTTGCTCGCGCTGATTTTTTTGCGCGTACCGATTGGCCTTGCGATGTTTGTGGCGGGCTTTGTCGGCATGGTGTTGATGACTGGCGACACCTCCATCGCGCTCGGTCGCCTGCGCTCTGAGACCTACACCACCTTCTCGAGTTACTCGCTGTCGATCGTGCCAATATTTTTGCTCATGGGGCAATTTGCAACCCTGGGCGGCATGAGTCAGGCGCTCTTTAGGGCGGCGGCAGCCTGGCTTGGCCACCGCCGGGGCGGCATGGCGATGGCCTCGGTTGGGGCGTGCGCGGGTTTTGGTGCGATTTGTGGGTCATCACTTGCCACCGCCGCGACCATGGGGCGCGTCGCGCTGCCAGAGCTCAAGCGCTACGGCTACTCCGGCGGCTTTGCCACGGCAACTCTCGCGGCTGGCGGCACGCTTGGCATTTTGATCCCGCCGTCTGTGGTGCTGGTGATCTACGCCATCCTGACCGAGCAGAACATCGCCAAACTCTTTCTCGCGGCTGTGATCCCCGGGGTGCTCGCAGCCTTGGGTTACATGCTTGCGATAGCGGTGTTTGTGCGGATTAACCCGAACGCAGCTGGCACGCGCGAGCGCGTTCCCTACGGCGAGCGAGTCCGCGCGCTGTGGGACGTGTGGCCAGTGCTTCTGGTGTTTGCGTTGGTAGTCGGCGGCATCTACCTCGGCTGGTTCACACCGACAGAGGGCGCCGCTGTTGGCGCCATGGGCACTGGCACCATCGCGTGGTGTGCCGGTGGGCTCACGCGTGCGTCGCTGTCAGACAGCGTGTTCGTGACGGCGCGCACCACGGCGATGATCTTTTTTATCGTGCTGGGCGCTGCGTTCTACAACGGTTTCCTCGCGCTCACCCAGTTGCCGCAGGAGATGGCAATTTGGGTGGGCACCAGCGGGCTCAGCCCGCTGATGATTGTGCTCGTGATCCTCGTGTTCTACCTGATTCTCGGCTGTTTCATGGACAGCTTGTCGATGATCTTGCTCACCGTGCCAATCTTCTGGCCGATTGTGCAAGTGCTCGATTTTGGGCTGGTATCGATGGTGGAGTTGCAGTCTGTGCGCTTGGCTGAGTTGGTCGCAAGTGGTGCGGAGTTGCCGGCCGTGGCGCTTGCGAAAGCTGAAGCCTTACTTGCAAGTGGTCAGGAACTCTCGCGTGAACTCACGCGTGAGCTCGGTTTGCGCGGCGTCTCCAAGGGCGCGCTCAACCGTGTGGCAACCGAACAAACCGCGATCTGGTTTGGTGTGCTGGTGTTGATTGTGGTGGAGGTCGGGTTGATCACGCCGCCGGTCGGCATGAACCTCTTTGTGATCAACGCGATGGACCGCGACACACCACTGCCTGAAACTTATAAAGCAGTCTTGTATTTTGTGACGACAGACTTGCTGCGCGTGGTGTTGTTGCTCGCCTTCCCAATGATCACGTTGATACTGGTGCCGTGGTAGGGCGGGTTGTTTGCGACGGTCAGCGTCTTGCTGGACGCAGCGCATAAAGGGTGAAGCCGATGTCATCCCATCAAGACAATGGCAGTGTGGTGCTGGCTTCGGGGCGAACTGCCGAGCGACTCGCTGCTGGCGACGCGCGCCTGTCTGCCGTTCTCGCCTTGATCCAATCGAGTTTCGCTTACATGGAGGCGCGCATCGACCCGCCGTCCTCGATGCACGCACTCGACCTTGCAGCCATGACCCGTCAATGCACAGATGGCGAGGTCTGGTGTGTCGGCGCGGCGCCCGATGCCTGTGTGGTGTTCAGCCCGCGCGCAGACTGCTTGTACCTTGGCAGGCTCGCTGTGGCGGAGCACTGCCGGGGGCAGGGGCTTGCGCGCGATCTGGTGTTGCTGGCTGAGCAGCGCGCACGGCACCTTGGATTCTCGGCTGTCGAGCTCGAGGTGCGCATTGAGCTCACTGAAAACCAGGCGGCGTTCAGTCGCTTGGGGTTTGAGGTCGTTCAGCACTTACGTCACCCAGGCTACGAGCGAACCACCAAGCTCACCATGCGGCGTGACGTGGCAGGCGAGGGCTTCTCCTAGTCAGTCGCTCGCTGGCCACGCACTCACTAGCCTAGATTTCTGTTTTGTTATGCAAGTGCGATCCAGCTAGTCAACGATCTCCGCGCTGTGCAAGGCGGCGTGCATCAGCACGTCGGTGCCGGCGGTTGCCCAGTCCGGGGTGATCTCTTCGGCCTCGTTATGCGAGAGTCCGTCGACGCAGGGGCACATGATCATTGCGGTTGGGGCGACGTCGTTGATCCAGCAGGCATCGTGTCCGGCGCCCGAGACAATATCGCGGTGTGAGTAGCCGAGGTCGGCGGCGGCCCGGCGCACCGCCGCAACACAGTCGGGGTCAAAAGCCGGTGGGTCGAATTGGCCCACGATCTCAGCTTCAAAACTGAGCCCAAGCTCGTGGCACAGGGTTAGCGCTTTCGCCATCAGCTCGCTCTGCATGCCGGTGAGGGTGTCCAGCAGGTGGCTTCGAAAATCCACGGTGAACACCACTTTGCCTGGGATGATGTTGCGCGAGTTGGGGTAGACGTCGATGTGGCCGATGGTGCCGACGGCATTCGGCTGGTGTTGCATCGCGATGTTATTCACGAGCTCGGTGATCAATGCAAGCCCGCGACCGGCGTTTTGGCGCCGGTGCATGGGGGTGGAGCCGCTATGACTCTCTTTGCCGGTCACGGTGCACTCGAGCCAACGCACGCCCTGGCCGTGGGTGACAACACCGATGTCTGTGTTCTCGGCTTCGAGGATCGGTCCCTGCTCGATGTGGAGTTCGAACATCGCGTGCATCTTGCGCGCACCCACTGTCTCACT
>CALAMQ010000096.1 GCA_937925815.1 uncultured Granulosicoccaceae bacterium
AACGCGTAACTGCCCGCAGCCAAAGTGTGAGTGGCGCCCTCGAGCGTAAGCCGCAAGCTGCCATCGGTGACATACAGCACGCCTTGCGCGAGTGGGTCGCTCTCTGGCTGCTCACTGCCCCCACCTGGGGCGAGCTCGCACAGATACTGACTGAAGGTCTCGGCAAAGCCGCTCAGCGGACGTGCCAACACCCAAAAACGCGCGCCCTGCCAATGAGGCAGAAAACTTGTGACGATGTCACGCATCACACCGTGCGGGATCACAGCGTAGCTGTTGGTAAAGCAAGCCCGGCCCGTCATAAGCTGATCTTGCGGCGGCAGGCCGCCGGGGGCTGGAGGGGACACGAAGGTTGTCATGGCAGCTCCGGCGCCGGAAAACGCTGGCGCCAATGTTCGGCAATCGCAAGCCGTGTTGTGATCCAAACGCCCTCGCGGGCCTGAAGCGCATCGAGAAAGCGCGCAAGTGCCGCCGCGCGACCGGGCCGCCCAACCAAGCGGCAATGCAGCCCAACTGACAGCATTGCCGGGTGGGTGTCGCCCTCGACGAGCAGGTAATCGACACTGTCCTGTAAGTACTGCAAGAAATGCTCGCCGGTGTTGAAACCCTGGGCGGTGGCAAAGCGCATATCATTGGCGTCAAGGGTGTACGGCACAATCAACTGCGCATGACCGTGGCGCGTCTCCCAATAGGGCAAGTCATCGGCATAGCTGTCAGCGTGATAGACAAAGCCACCCTCCTCTGCGACCAACCGGTGCGTGTTGGGGCTGGCCTTGCCAAGATAAAAACCCTGTGGCCGCTCACCGGTCAGCTCGGTGTGCAAGCGGATGGCCTCTAACAAATGCGCGCGCTCTTCGTCCTCAGAGACGTGTTGGTAATCGAGCCAGCGCAGGCCGTGGCTCGCGATTTCCCAGCCAGCGTCGCGCATCGCCGCCACCGCCTCGGGGTTGCGCGCCATGGCCATGGTCACACCAAAGACCGTCACCGGCAGCGCACGCGCGCTCAGCATGCGGTGCAGCCGCCAGAAGCCTGCGCGCGAGCCGTACTCGTACAGCGATTCCATATTGAGGTGGCGCATGCCGGCGAACGACTCGGCACCGACAATCTCGGACAGCAGCTTCTCAGAGCCTGCATCACCGTGCAGCACCGAGGCCTCACCGCCTTCTTCGTAATTGAGAACCAGATTGACCGCGAGCTTTGCACCGCCGGGCCAAGCCGGGTCAGGCGGCTGTGCGCCGTAACCCACCATGTCGCGCGGGTAGTTACTGAAGTCCATCACACCTTGTCTCCTGTGCCGATGCCATCACGGGTTGCCAAGCGCGGCAATCCACGCGCCGAGCGTGGCGCGTTCTTCCGGTGTCATCGCTGTGGTGTTGCCAAGCGGCATGCTGTGCGTGTCCACGGCACGGGCGCGGATCTGCGCGGCATAGCGGCGCATGTCATCGAGGGATTCGAGCACCATGCCGCTGGGCGCACTGGTGAACACCGCGTCTGTGGGCGCACTCGCGTGGCAGCTCACGCAGTGCTGTTGCACGATGCTAAACGCGATGTCATCACTCACTTCGGCCGACTGCGTGAGTTCTGCTCGCGGTGGCATGCTGAACCAGGCGACAGCCGCCATGCCCGCCGCCGCCACAATCAACATCCAGATGCCAGGCTTGCCTTTGTGTCGTAAGTTAAAGTAGTGGCGCACACCCACGCCGATCAACACCAACGCTGCGAGAATGAGCCAACTGTGCTGATGTGAAAAGCTGCTTGGGTAGTGGTTGCTGATCATCAAAAACAACACCGGCAAAGTGATGTAGTTATTGTGTCTGGAGCGCAGCAAGCCCTGCTTTCCAAGCGCTGGATCTGGCGCCTCCCCCGCACTCAACGCCGCAACGAGTTTGCGCTGGTTGGGGATGATTACGTGGGCCACGTTTGCGACCATGATGGTGCCGAGCACCGCGCCCACGTGAATAAAGGCCGCGCGACCACTGAGTAATTGCGTGAGACCCCAGGTCAACGCGATCAGCAGAACGTAACCGACCGCCGAGAGTACGAGAGGATTTTTCGCCAACGCCGATTTGCACAGGCGGTCGTACACCACCCAGCCAAGCACCATAGAGCCCACACCGATCAACACCGCCGCGTAGCCCGGCATGTCCCGCACGGCAGGGTCAACCATGTAAACGCTCGGGTTGAGGTAATAGACGAAGATCATCAGCGTCACCCCACTGAGCCAGGTGGAGTACGCCTCCCATTTGAACCAGTGCAAGGTCTCAGGCAGCTTTGGCGGTGCGAGCTCGTATTTCATGGCGTGGTAAAAGCCGCCGCCGTGCACACTCCAAATATCACCCGCCACACCAGGCGGTTTCTCGCCATCGCGCTCTAGATGACCTTCGAGCCAATTGAAGTAGAACGACGCACCGATCCACGCGACACCGACAATAAAATGGATCCAGCGCGTGGTCAGGCTCAACCATTCAACAATGTGCGGATCAATGGTCACTCGGCCGACTCCTCAAACCATGCTGTGAGTCGAAAGCCGGCAATCCGATGCACGTTTTCAAGCGCATTGTCGAATTCAATCTCCTCGGTGTTGGGTATGCGGGACTCGAACCCCGCTAGGATTTGGTGCTTGCTCGCGCCCTTGACTGCCATGATAAACGGGAAGCCAAATTTCTCGGTGTAAGCGCGGTTCAGCGAGGTGAAGCGCTCGAGCTCACGCGCGTCGAGGGTGTCAAGACCGGAGCCCGCCTGCTCTGCCGCACTGGCTGCAGTCAGTTCCCCGGCGAGGGCAGCACGGCCCGCGAGATCAGGGTGCGCCCGCAATAACGCAAGCTGTTTCTCACGCGGCGCACGGGCAACCACTTCGCGCATGGCACGCTGGGTTTTTGCCAAGGACAATGGGTGCACCACGCTTGTATAGGCCTGCTCAGCCACCCAGGCTGAGTGCTCGTAGACGCCACCGAGGGCGGCCACAAATTCACTTTGATTCATCCGCGGATCCAGACACAACGCGATTAACTTTGGCCCGACTCCACCCGTCTACGGCACTGACGCCATTAAACGGTCGCGCCCCGCCAGCCGTCGGTCCCAAAAGGGACCGCCATTGTATCTGATCTCCACAGCCCTAGGGACGCTCCGACCCCGTCCCAGCTTAGTGCGGGACACAGCGCGGATACCTGAGAGTCCGATTATCCAAGAATGCGGTGTCTACGCATAAAAAGGGTATTTCTTGGCCTGGTGTAAACGCCATATCGCCGGTAGGGTGTCCTGCCAGAGAAGGCATGGTTAGCACTTTCTCAGGCGTCAGCCCCCCCGGCCCTGCTCCTGCGCCTCTGTCACGGCGATCGCCGTGACGTTGACAATGGTGCGCACTGAAGCGGCATCAGTCAGCACATGCGCCGGTTTGCCAATACCGGTGAGCATCGGACCAACCGGCATCGCTTCACCGAGCACTTTCACCGTGTTGTAGGTGATGTTGGCCGCGTCGAGGTTTGGGAAAACCAGCAGATTGGCCTCACCGCGATAGCCACTGCCTGGAAATATTCGGTCACGGTGCTCCTCAATCAGCGCGGTATCAGCGTGCATTTCACCATCAACCTCGAGTTCAGGGTGTCGCTCGGCGATCAACGCCCTCGCTTCGCGCATCTTCACCGCCGATGGGTTGTCGCGCGTACCAAAATTAGAGTGCGAGACCAGCGCAATACGTGGCTGCATGCCAAAGCGCTGCACCACTTTCGCACCCATTGCTGCAGTTTCTGCGATCTGTTCTTTGGTGGGCTCTTCAGAGATATGGGTGTCGGTCAAAAAGTAGGTGCCGCGCGCGAGGATTAGCAAGGTCACCGCTGAAAATTCAGATGCGTCCGGGGCGAGCCCAATCAGTGCGCGCAAGTGTCGCACTTGGCGGATGTATCCACCTTGCACGCCGCAGACCATCGCATCAGCGTGACCCAGCTCTACCATCAAGGCCGCAATCACTGTGGGCGTTGTGCGCACGGTAGCTGCCGAGAATCCCGGTGGCGCACCACGCCGCCGCATGCGCTCGTGGTAGGCCTGGGCAAGGCTTGCTTCATCGGGGTTATTCGCGGGCTCGACCACTTGCACATCCTGATCGATGCAGTAGCGCAATCCGAGCTGCGTGATCTGCTGCGCAATGGCGGCGCGGCGGCCAATCAAAATGGGCTTACAGAGCTTTTCATCGAGCAGTTCTTGAACCGCCGTCAACACGCGGCGTGATTCACCCTCGGCAAACACCACACTGCGTGGGGACTTGCGCGCCTGCTCGAAGAGCGGACGCATGACGTTGCCGCTCTTATAGACAAACGCCGTCAGTTGACGCCGGTATTGGTCGACGTCTTCAAACGGTCTGGTGGCCACGCCAGAGCGAATCGCCGCCTCGGCCACACGCACTGGGATGTCAGTCATCAAGCGCGGGTCAAAGGGTTTGGGGATCAAGTAGTCACGGCCGAATTCAAACACGCTGCCACCGTAGGCGCGCGAGACAATATCTGACGACTCACGCATCGCGATATCGGCGATGGCCTCAGCCGCCGCGATCTTCATTTCTTCGTTGATTGCGGTCGCACCGACATCCAGCGCACCGCGAAACATGAAGGGAAAACACAGGACGTTGTTGACCTGGTTTGGGTAGTCCGAGCGACCGGTTGCGATATACGCGTCCTCGCGCACCGAGAGCACTAATTCCGGCCGGATCTCGGGCTCGGGGTTGGCGAGCGCCATAATCAATGGCTTATCCGCCATGCGCGAGACATCGTCAGAGGTGATCACACCTGGCGCGGAGAGACCGAGGAAAATGTCCGCGCCACCAATCACTTCACTCAAGCTTCGCCCCGGCACCGTGCTCGCAAAGGCGCCCTTGTACTCGTCCATTTTCTCGTTGCGACCGACGTACACCACACCCGCAGTGTCACAGACAACGATATTTTCGCGCGGCATGCCCATGCTCACCAGAAGCTCCAAGCAGGCGATTGACGCTGCACCCGCCCCACTTGCAACAAGCTTGCATTGTTCCAGGCTCTTGCCCGACAACCGCAAGGCATTGCGAACCGCAGCTGCGACAACAATCGCGGTGCCGTGTTGGTCGTCGTGAAAGACCGGGATATTCATGCGCTCGCGCAACCGCTTCTCGATCTCAAAACAAGCTGGCGCACGAATGTCTTCGAGGTTGATGCCGCCAAAGGTTGGCTCAAGCAATGCCACCGCATCGCAAAAGGCGTCGACGTCGGTGGTGTCAACTTCAATATCGAAGCAGTCAACGCCCGCAAACTTCTTAAACAACACCGCTTTGCCTTCCATCACAGGCTTGCTCGCCAGCGGCCCAATGGCACCGAGCCCGAGCACCGCGGTGCCATTTGAAATCACTCCGACCAAATTGCCGCGAGAGGTATAGCGCGCGGCAAGCGCCGGATCGGTCTCAATGGCCGAACAGGCCGCGGCAACGCCCGGTGAGTACGCGAGAGCCAAATCGCGCTGACTGACCATGCGTTTGGTCGGCCGTATCTCGAGTTTTCCGGGGTGTGGGAACTCGTGATAATGCAGTGCGTCTTTGTCGAGATCGTCGGCCATGCTGTGTGCCATCCAGTACTGAAATCAGGTAAAAAAAGGAAAATCGCGCAATTGTGGTGCCGTCGAATACCGACTGTATACAATGTCAGTAGCGCGCCGCATACCCAATGAACGGTCGAGCACACCCGCATACACCCGCAAGAGGCCAGTGAAGTATGGCAGGACTTACGACGCACGTGCTCGACACCGCCAACGGCGTGCCCGCCGCCGGCATTGAAATCACGCTCACCCGGCTCGAGGACGGCAATCGCCACGTGGTGTGCACCGTGACGACCAACGCTGACGGCCGGGTCGACCAGCCACTGCTCGACGCCACGAGCTGCACAGTTGGGCGCTACGAGCTCTGCTTCGCAGCGGGCAACTACTTTCGGGCGCGTGTCGCTGAATTGCCAGATCCCGCATTTGTCGAAGACGTCGTGCTGCGCTTTGGTATTGCTGATCCAACAAGCCACTACCACGTGCCCTTGCTGGTCTCGCCGTGGAGTTACAGCACTTACCGGGGCAGCTGACGTGAATCAACCCACCACGCGCCAGGGCGTCGCTTTCCTGCTCAACGGCGAGCGGGTAGACCTCGAGTCGATCCCCCCCACCCTGACGCTGCTCAATTGGCTGCGCGACACCCAGCGACTGACCGGCACCAAGGAGGGCTGCGCCGAGGGCGATTGCGGTGCGTGCAGCGTGGTCGTCGCCGAATGGATTGACGGTGACCTGCGCTACCGCGCGATAAACGCGTGCATTGTCTTTGTCGCCACCTTGGATGCCAAAGCCGTCATAACGGTTGAGCACTTGAGTCAGTTCGGCGCGCTGCACCCAGTGCAACGCAATTTGGTTGAGCAACACGGTTCCCAGTGCGGCTTTTGCACGCCGGGTATCGTGATGTCGCTGTTTGCTCGCGTGCAAAACCGAGACAAACAGCCCCTCGAGGACACCCTCGCCGGCAATCTCTGCCGCTGTACCGGATACGGCCCGATTCTCGACGCCGCCAATGCCGTGGATGCCGATTTCGCACACGCGATGTTTGAACCGCAACACCAGCACTTGCGCCGCGAGCTCGCAACTCTGCAACACGACGAGCACATCACCCTAGAACACCCAGAGGGCAGCTTTTTCGCACCGCGCACCACAGCTGAGCTCGCACGGCTGCTGCAACGCCACCCCGACGCCACGCTGCTCGCAGGCGGGACCGATGTGGGCCTCTGGGTCACAAAACAGCAACAGACTTTTGAGGTGTTAATTTCAACCGCCCGCCTCAACGGCATGAACGCTGTAAAACGCGAAGCTGGTTGGCTAGAAATTGGCGCCGCGTGCACTTACAGCGACGCCCTGCAAGCGCTCGGAGAGTTGCACCCGGCGATCAAGGCGTTGGTACGTCGAATCGGTTCCACTCAAATTCGCAACTCCGGCACAGTCGTTGGCAACATCGCCAACGGTTCACCGATTGGCGATATGCCACCGGCGCTGATCGCGCTGGACGCAAGTGTGGTGCTAGAGCGAGAGGAAGGCACACGCGAACTCGCGCTCCAGGACTACTTTATCGACTACGGCAAGCAGGCCATCGAACGCGGTGAGTTTGTGCGCGCCATCCAGGTGCCACCGCTCGACTCGCGCGCACACGTCGGCTGCTACAAAATCAGCAAGCGCTTTGAGCAAGACATCTCGGCGGTTAGCGCGGGCTTTTACCTCGAACTCGACAGCGACGGACGTGTGGTTGAGATTCGCCTTGCCTACGGCGGGATGGCCGCCACGCCCAAACGCGCAATTCACACTGAACAAGCGCTGCGCGGCTCAGTCTTCAATGAAGCGAGCGTCATCGGTGCGCTCTCCGCACTCGACACCGATTTCACCCCACTGTCCGACTGGCGCGCGAGCGCCAGGTACCGCAAGCTCGTCGCCGGCAATCTGCTGCGAAAATTTGCGCGCGAGGTAGCAACCGGACAGAGCATTGATCTCTGGCCAGCAAGCGAGACGCCGTCGTGACGCGCGCCGTTCACCAGAGCACGCCGCACGACAGCGCGTCCTTACACGTCGCTGGCAGCGCGCGTTACATCGACGACATCCCCGAGCCGCCGGGCACCTTACACGTGTACGTTGCGCAAAGCCCACACGCACACGCCAAACTCATCACGCTCGACCTCGAGGCCGTCAAACGCGCGCCGGACGTGGTGGCCGTGCTAACCGCCCAAGACATCCCCGGCACAAATGACTGCAGCCCTGTGATGGGTGATGACCCGGTGTTCATCAGCTCGCACGCACTCTATTGCGGACAGTCGCTGTTTGCCGTCGCCGCGCGTAGCCGCGACGCCGCGCGCCGCGCCGCGTCACTCGCAGTTGCCCAGTGGGAACCGCTGCCAGCACTGCTGACCATTGAAGACGCGATGGCGGCCGAGAGCTATGTGCTCGACACCCGCACACTGGAACGCGGCGACGTCGACCACGCGCTGCAAAACGCAGAGCACACACTGTCAGAGCGGTTTCATATCGGCGGCCAAGACCACTTCTATCTCGAGGGGCAGGCTTGCCTTGTTGTGCCCAGTGAAGACGGTGGCGTCCACGTGCGCAGTTCCACCCAGCATCCAACGGAAGTACAACACACCGTGGCCAAAGTGCTGGGGCTGGCCGACCACGCCGTCACCTGTGAAGTACGCCGCATGGGCGGCGGCTTCGGCGGCAAGGAATCACAGCCAGCACTGTTCGCGAGCATCGCAGCGCTTGTCGCCCACCATACTGGCAAGCCTGCAAAGGTGCGCTTGGACCGCGATGACGACATGGTGATGACCGGCAAGCGCCACGATTTTCGCGTCGACTTCACCGTGGGATTCGACGCAAGCGGCGTGATTGCCGGCGTTGATGTGGTCCACGCCGTGCGCTGCGGCATGTCGGCCGACCTCTCCGCGGCCATTGCCGACCGCGCGGTGTTCCACGCCGACAACTGCTACCACTTGCCAGCGGCGCGCATCAGAAGTTTCCGCTGCCTAACCCATACGGTGAGCAACACCGCCTTTCGCGGCTTCGGCGGACCACAAGGCATGCTCGGCATGGAGCAGATAATCGCCGCCGTCGCTGCACACTTGGGCCTTGACCCGCTCGAGGTGCGCCGGCGCAATTTTTACCGTCCCGGCGCCGACACCACACCCTACGGCATGGTGGTCGAAGACTTTGTCGCCGACCAGATCGTCGACGAACTCGCTGACAGCGCAGATTACAGCGAACGCCGTGCAGCAATTGTCGCGTACAACGCGAGCGACGCTGCCGCCGCCACAGGCATCCGCCGTGGCATTGCCCTGACACCCGTCAAATTTGGGATTTCATTCACCACCACCCACCTCAACCAGGCAGGCGCCTTGGTGCAGCTCTACAGCGACGGCAGTGTGCTGCTCAACCACGGTGGCACTGAGATGGGGCAGGGCTTGCATATTAAGGTTGCGCAAGTTGTGGCCGAGGTGTTCGGCATTGCGCTCGACCGCGTGCGCCCGAGCAGCACGCGAACTGACAAAGTACCCAACACATCCGCCACCGCCGCCAGCAGCGGCTCAGACCTCAACGGCATGGCCGCACTGCGCGCGGCTGAAACCATCCGCGACCGCCTGGCCGTGGTTGCGGCCGAGCGTTTCAACTGCGCGCCCGAAGACCTTACGTTTGCAGACGGCACGGTCAGCTGCGCCGATCAACACCTGCCCTTTGACGCGCTTGTGAAAGCGGCCTACCTCGCGCGGGTCTCGCTCAGCGCCACCGGGTTTTACGCCACACCTAAGATCCATTACGACGCTGAACGATTCCAAGGGCGCCCCTTTTACTACTTCGCCTACGGCGCTGCCATCAGCGAAGTCAGCGTCGACACCTTGACTGGCGAATACCGCGTTGACCGCGTTGACATCCTGCACGACGCTGGCCGCTCACTGAATCCAGCCATTGATCTCGGTCAGGTCGAGGGTGGCTTCATACAAGGCATGGGCTGGCTGACCACCGAGGAATTGTGGTGGGACAGCGCTGGCCGACTGCGCACCCACGCACCGAGCACCTACAAAATCCCAACCGCTGGTGACCGGCCGCGCGATGTCCGCATGGCACTCTGGGACCAGGGCGAGAACCGCGAAGACACGGTCCACAAATCAAAAGCCGTCGGCGAACCGCCGCTGATGCTCGCGATCAGCGTGTTGCAGGCCCTGCAGGAAGCCATCTGGGCCGAGTCCAGCCAGGCGGGCATGCTGCTGGACTCCCCAGCCACGCCAGAGAGGCTGTTGATGGCACTGGCAAGCCAACACAATGAGTAACCAAGACGCGTGGCGGCTTGCACGTGACTGCGTGCAAACCGGCACACCTGTGGCGCTGGTGACGGTGGCCTCAGTGCGCGGCTCCGCACCGCGTGAACCCGGTGCCTGCCTTGCGGTTACCGTTGATGCCACCGCCGGCAGCATTGGCGGCGGCCGGCTTGAATGGCGCGCCACCGCAGCCGCACGCGAGCGCCTCGTTGACAACACCCCGTGGCAACTCGAGACCATCACGCTCAACGCCGATATCGGTCAGTGCTGCGGCGGCCGCGTGCAGCTGCTCCACGAGACATTGCACGGCGCCGACGCCGAGTGGCTCGCGAAGGTGGACACAAGCCGCACACCCGGCAGCTTGCGCTCCGAGACCCACTCAACTGGGCGCGCCACACACTGGTTAGAGCACAACCCGCCAATTGAGCTCAACACGCAGACAGACGGCGTCAGGTTCACGCGCCCCACCCTCAGCGGAGGGGCACCCGTGTGGCTCTTTGGCGCCGGGCACGTTGGCCTCGCACTTGCCCGCGCGCTGCAACCGCTGCCGCTGACGCTGCACCAGTTCGACACCCGCGAGATACCAGAGCACCCCAGTGTCGAGACCGTGGCGCACCCCGAGGCGCTGTTGCGCGATGCCCCACAAAACAGCCTTGTACTGATCATGACGCACGATCACGCCCTCGACTACACCATCGCCGAAGCCGCGCTGACCGCACCACAGGTGCGCTGGGTTGGCCTTGTTGGCTCAGCGTCAAAACGCCAGCAGCTCAAACGCCGCTTGGAGCGCAAGCTCGGCACCGACGGCGCGGCGGCGGCACTGACCCGCCTGAGCTGCCCCATCGGACGCCACCTCACCAGCCGATCACCTGCCGAAATGGCAACTGTGATCGCTGCAGAACTGCTTTACGCCCGAGACAGTTCGCACTGACAACCCAACACCCTGAGACGCCAGCTGAGATTAATAAGCGGCTCAAGGCAGGGAGAACCGGATTTCGCAGAGGACGCTGGGTGCTGTATAAGGGTTTTTTGGATGCGCTCGACCCCACTGCCCATGACCGTTCCGCTGCTGGAACTCAGCAAAATTCGCAAAGCCTTTCCAGGCACCCTCGCCAACGACGACGTCGACCTCA
>CALAMQ010000097.1 GCA_937925815.1 uncultured Granulosicoccaceae bacterium
CCCACGGCGTGGCTGTGCCGCAAAGTCACTCTGTCACCAGCGCAGAGGAAGCTGTCAATTCGGCCGAGCGCATCGGCTACCCGGTTGTGCTCAAAGGTGAAGCCATTGCGCACAAAAGCGAGGCCGGTGCGGTTCATCTCAATCTTCATGATGCAGACGCTGTCAGGCAGGCGGCAGACGCTGCGTCGCGTGTTGCACCGAGCCTACTGGTTGAACAGCAGATAATCGACGTGGTGGCTGAGCTGCTCGTGGGTGTGATCGTCGATCCCGCACACGGTTTCGTGCTGACTCTCGCCGCCGGTGGCGTGATGACTGAAATCTTGCGCGACAGCACCAGTGTCTTGCTGCCAACGACCGATGATGAGATCCGCGCGGCGTTGTCGCGCTTGAAAATCTCACCGCTGTTGGACGGTTTTCGCGGGCGCCCAGGTGCCAGCCTTAGCGCGATCATTGAACAAGTCCAAGCGGTTTCCGCCTGTGTTGAAGCAAACCGCGATAGGCTTGCCGAAATCGAAATCAATCCACTGCTGTGTCGGGTCGACGATGCCATCGCCGCCGACGCACTGGTCTCGCTACGGAGCACAGCATGAGCAACTCACCGATCCATATCCGCCGCGAGGGCCATGTATTTGAGTTGACGCTCGACCGCCCCAAAGCAAACGCCATTGACCTCGCCACCAGCCGCCTGATGGGCGACGCCTTCGCAGATTTCCGCGACGACCCAAACATGCGTGTCGCCATTGTGCGCGCCGCCGGTGAGAAATTTTTCTGCGCGGGTTGGGATCTCAAGGCCGCCGCTGGCGGCGACGCAGTGGACGGCGACTACGGGGTTGGCGGCTTTGGCGGACTGCAGGAATTGCGCGGGCTGAACAAACCTGTGATTGCCGCTGTCAACGGCATTTGCTGCGGTGGTGGGCTGGAACTCGCCCTGTCTGCCGATTTGATCGTCGCCGCCGACACCGCGAGCTTTGCGCTGCCGGAGATCCGCTCGGGCACCGTCGCCGATGCAGCCTCAGTCAGGCTGCCAAAACGCATCCCCTACCACGTGGCGATGGATCTGCTGCTGACCGGCCGCTGGTTCGATGTTGAAGAAGCCATGCGCTGGGGATTGGTCAAAGAGAGCTGCCCACTTGCAGACCTTGAAGACACGGTGTGGGCATTGGCAACCCACCTCGCCTCGGGCCCGCCATTGGTTTACGCGGCAATCAAAGAGATCGTTCGCGACGCCGAAGACGCAAAATTTCAAGACGCCATGAACCGCATCACCAAGCGGCAGCTGCCAACGGTCGACACCCTGTACGGTTCAGACGACAACCAAGAGGGCGCACTCGCCTTTGCCGAGGGCCGCGACCCTGTTTGGCGAGGGCGCTAAATTGCGGTAAAGGCCGCTGATAGGCCAACACTGCAGCAACACAGCATTCGCTCGAATAACTGTGGCGCTCTGCCGCTTTTCACTTGAACAACTGTGCGTCTCTCACCTAGCGTCAGCACTCGCGCTTTAAACCGGGAACAGCCAAATGTGTGATCTGTGCGTGATCGAAACGGTGAAAAATCGGATGCTCACTGAACGCCCGATCTCGCGCCGGGCGTTATTGGGATCCGCTGCCGTAACTGCGGGCTCGCTTGCCAGCGGCGCACCCACGGCACTCGTGGGCGGTCACAGCGCGATCGAAGATTTGACCTACGTGTTGGATCAAGATTTCCCAACCTACTTTGGTCTACCGGGTTACAGCGCGAAGTCGAAGTACAACTTTGCCGATCACACCTTCAATTTGCTCAAGCTCAGTATCAACGAACACACGGGCACGCACGTCGACGCACCGCTGCACTTCTCAGCCGATGGCAACTCAGTCGATGAGATTGCGCTCAGGGATTTAATTGTGCCTTTGTGCGTGATTGATATCAGCGCCAAAGCAGAGCAAAACCCAGACGCGCAAGTGACCCCTGAAGACATTTCGGCCTACACCGCAAAACACGGCCCAATCCCCGACAACGCCTGTGTGGCGATGTTCTCGGGTTGGGGTCGGCACGTGCAGACGGCGAAATACCGCAATGCCGACCCCGACGGCAAAATGCACTTCCCAGGCTTTCACGTGCACGCGGCGACGATGTTGATGGAAGAGACAACAACTGTGGCGCTGGCCGTGGACACGCTGTCACTCGACCACGGCCGCTCAACCAACTTTGCCACCCACTACGCGTGGTTGCCAACCAACCGCTACGGCATCGAGAACCTCGCCAACCTCGACCGGGTGCCGGCCGCCGGTGCAACGCTCGTGGTCGGGGCGCCCAAACACCGAGGTGGAACAGGTGGCCCCGCGCGCATTTTTGCGTTGGTGTGAGCGTCAGGGGCGAAGCTCGGGATCGCAGGTTTCGCCGAGCAGCGGCAGCACATTCGGCGGCAACGGCTCTGGCAATGGGTCAGCCGGGGGCTGCGCGTGAAAGGGGTTTGCGTCAAAGCGCCCCCGGAAAAGGGCATCTTTTAGGTAATCCACGCGGTGCACATTCTGAACCCCCAAGCGTGGATCACACCGCACCAGGGCCCGATCAGGCGGCAAGGACAGAATCTCTTGTGCGCTGACATCGCCCAACAACGCCGCGAATTCGCTCGCCACCGCGTTATTCCCCGCGCCGAAAACTTGCAGCGTGGCCGCGTTGTCGACAAGCGTGCGCCAGTTATCACCGTAGTGCTGACGAATCTGGCTCACGCTCTGCCAAAACGTCCACACTTGCACGCCAAAAGCCCGCATGAATACCGTTGCGTTGCAGAGCGAATCCAGGTGTCCCACGGTCCCGGCCTCGTCGATTAGAAACACCGTGCGATCTGCCGGCGGACGCGTGCGGTGCGTGAGCGCACGAAGCAAAGAGTCGAGCCATAGACGCAGCAGAGCGGCGTGGCTTTTGACTTTGTCGATCGGCACCACCAAATAGATCGTCATGGGCTCACCAACAATGAAGTCCTCCAACGCAAAGCTGCTGCTTGTCGTCGCCTCGTAGACTTCACGTGTCGCGAACTGCCTCATCTTCGAGTTGGCTGTGGATTTAACCGACGGACGCGTGCTGTTGTCGGCGTGCGCCAAGTAGGCTGAGAACTCGGCCCGGGCGAGTTCGCTTTTGATGGCTCCACCATCGACCGCACGGGCAAGATGGCTTTCAAATTCAAAACTGGTCAGCAATCCCCGCAGAGTCCTCAGGGTGCACGGCAGTGCCTCATCCTGCTCAGTTGCGGCAAAGGCTATCAAACCCGCCAAAATGCTCTTGGAGCACTCGTCCCAGAACGGGTCTTTGTTGAACGATAACTGGCCCTGGATGTTTTGCGCCATGCTCACACACTCGTCTTCGAGCGACAATCCAGGCAATTTGAGCAGATCAAAGGGGTTAAAGCTGTCCGGGTCTGGCCCACACACCTGCCAGGGGTCGAGCCGGATCACGCGCTGACCGAGCTCACGGCGCCAGCGATGCGTCACTGGGTAGAGTTCGCCTTTGATATCGAGCACGACCATCGATCCCAGGCAATTCAATAATGCAGGGATGGAACAGCTTCTGGATTTCCCGCTGCCCGTTTTGGCCACAGTCAGGGCGTGGCCCTCGGCGTCGGCTACTAACAAGGCGTCGCCGTTAACGGTGTGTCGCCTGTCTCTCCAGCCAATGGGGAGCCGCGGTGAACGCGATCCAATTGAAAACGTCGGACCAATCACGTCTGCCATATTTCACCCCGAGCGACAACAAGCGAGCGGACAGCAATCTTGCGCCCTGTCCTGTCGTGAATCAACAGCTTTGCAAAATTATTTTTTGGCTTATTACAACTGCGGATCATGCCGTGTGAAACAACATGCGCAATGACAAATTGAAAGCGTCAGTAAAACAATCGATTAGACAGCGAGAGGAACAAAAATGGACAAAGATGCGCCATGTTCCACACGGTGAATAACGCATTTTCCAGCGTGACGTTCGGCCACGGATTGGGCGATGCTCAGCCCAAGCCCGCTGCCTTGACCGGGCACAACCTGGGTGAAGCGACCGGTTGCGGCGGCGAGGTCATCTGGAGACAGGCCGACACCATCGTCCACTACCCGCACTTCAGCGGCATTGATGTGGCATGCAGTGACAATCGAAATATATGACAATTCCGACCCCCCGTGTATCAGAGCATTGTCAATCAAGTTCTTAATCGCTTCGGCAAGCAAAACGGTGTCGGCATTGATAGACAATGGCCCGTCGTGCAGCGACACATCAAATCTGATGTCTTTCGCCAACACGGCCACACCCGCTATTTCACACGCTGTCAAACAAACTGTATTGAGATCAACACCTGGCGATAGCTTGAGCGAAGCGGTTTGACGAATCCGTTCGAGAGACAGGAGCTGTTCTGCCACGCGCGCGGCATCTCTTGATGCGGATACCAAGTCTTGGATGCGGCGTTCGCGCTCAGCACCTTCGGGTGCGTCGCGAACAGCGACGGCTAGCGATTGCACGGCAGCAGCCGGATTACGCAATTGGTGAGCGGCATGTGAAATGAACACTTGTTGCGCGTCGATGCTCTCGCGCAATTGGGAAAAAAGTCGATTGAGCGTGGCAACGGTGCCGCGCGCCTCGGCCGGCACCGCACGTTTTATCATGCCGAGGTCATCTGGCGAACGGGACGAGATAGCGTCTTCCAACCGTGTCAGTGGCCGCAGCCCCCGTTGCACACCAAACCACACCACCATGGCCAAAGTCAGCAGCAAAACGCTTATCAGTGCAGCGGCGCGCAGGGCCAGCGCGGTTGTCAGCACCTGGCGCTCACTTTGAAATTGCCAGACGGTGACAGTGGCGTCACCACTTAGCCCATCGAAGCTGACCTCTTCTGTCAATTGCAGTACGTGAACCGGTTTATCTCGATACAGGGCTTGGGAGTAGCGCGGCGTATTGCTCGCAATCAATTCACTTGTGATCGGCGGGTAGCTGTAGCCGGCGACGTAGATTCCAGCGGGACCGGTGAAGTGGTAGAAGACTTCGCCACCGCTCGCTTTGGCGAGAATGTCGCGCGTGGTCGGTGAAAGCGCGTCGCCGCCCGAAATCACAATATCGCGTGACACCGCAAGCGCTGCTGAGAGCAGCGCGCGGTCAAAGATGTCATCAGCGGTTGTTTGCGCCGCCTGATACCGCCAGACACCGAGCACTGACGCAATCAGCATCAGCGGTCCGAGGATCAGCACAAACAGGCGGATTCGCAACGAGCGAGCAGCGTGCATCAGCGCACCGCATCAAGTAAGTAACCCAGACCACGAACAGTCTTGATCTCTACCCCCATGCCTTTCAACCGTCCGCGCAGTCGTGACACGTGTGGCTCTATCGCACTGGAATCGATGTCGGCGCCGACACCGTATACGTGGTCAATCAGTTTCTCCTTTGCCACGATGCGTGCCCTGTGCTCGAGCAGGCATTCAAACACGGCGAGTTCACGACGCGGAAGGTCGAGTGATGCATCGCCGTCGCGCACCGTGCGCGACGCACGGTCAAACGCGATTTTGCCAATCGACTCAACCGGTGCATAGCTGAGATTTTTGCGGCGTGACATGGCACGAATCCGCGCTTCGAGCTCATCCATGTCAAAGGGCTTGGTGAGGTAGTCGTCTGCGCCCGCGTCCAGGCCCGCAATTCTTTCATCTGTCAGGCCCTTGGCCGTCAAGAGAATCACCGGAACACCGTTGCCACGCGCGCGCAAGGCGCGCAACACCTCCAGTCCATTCATGCTGGGCAGGTTGATGTCGAGCACCACGAAATCGGCGCTTTCGTGTGTGAGAAAAGCGTCTGCCACGGCGCCATCATGTATTACGTCCGCAGCGTGACCTCGATCACGCAGCCGGTAGGCAATCGCTTTGGCAAGGCTCTGATTGTCTTCAACGACGGCAATACGCATTAACGTCTCACTGGCAAGCTTCACACAAGGTTCAATCCGTAGTATCTCGCAGGATCGGGGCAAATCAAGTCATTTAATGCTCTGTCAGATTTGACACGCGGCCGCATAGAAACCCACAACAAAGCGGCAATCACAAGCTTCTTGGAGAACACACCATGAGCATAAAGCAGATTGTGCAACACACCTTAATTGGCACTGTCGCCACCCTCAGCTTGGCCGCGCCGGCCGCCGCCGAGGTCGATTTCAGCGGCAAGACCATCGAGTGGATAATCCCATTCTCAGAGACCGGGGGCTCGGCAAAGTGGGCCAACTTCTTCGCACCGCTGCTGTCTGAGGCCCTGCCAGGCCAACCAACAGTGGTTGTGAAGTTCATGCCCGGCGCCGGTTCAACCAAGGGCGCGAACTGGTTCCAAGAGCAGACGCACAAAGACGGCACGCTGCTGTTTGGCACCTCGGGCTCAACCCAATTCCCCTACTTGCTCGACGACCCCCGCGTGCGCTACGAGTACGCTGACTGGAATCCGGTCATGGCTTCGGGCACAGGCGGCGTGGCTTACCTGAACGCAGAGGACGGCGCGAACTACGACGGCACCGGTTCGAGCGTTGCCGGATCTGACTACATCTACGGCAGCCAAGGTGCAACCCGTCTCGATTTAGTGCCACTGCTGGCATGGCAGATGTTGGGCATGAACGTCGAACCCGTCTTTGGCATCAAAGGCCGCGGCGATGGCCGATTGATGTTCGAACGCGGCGAAGCCACGATCGACTACCAAACATCATCAAGCTACCTCTCTGGATCTGCAGAACTCGTGGCGGCGGGCACAGCGGTTCCGATGATGAGCTGGGGCTCGCTCGATGGCGATGACATCGTTCGCGACCCAACTTTCCCAGACATGCCGACATTCATGGAAGTGTGCAACGCGACGGACGGATGCGAGACCTCTGGCGAGCAATGGGACGCTTGGAAAGCCTTTTTTATCTCAGGCTTCCCAACTCAGAAAATCGCCTTCCTGCCAGCCGGCACGCCGCAAGACGTGATCGACACCTACACCGCTGCCTTCGACGCTGTGCGCAACCGCGACGACTTTGCCGAAATCTCAGCCGCGCGCGTCGGTAAATACCCAGTCTATGTGGGCGACGAAGCTCAGGCCGCACTCGCCACCGCGATCAGCGTGCCAGACAGCGCAAAAGCCTTTGTCAAAGGTTGGCTCAAAGACGCCTACGGCGTCGAGCTGAAATAAAGGGCCCGGTACTGGATGGGGCCGTAACACTTCGGTGTTCGGCCTCAACATGACACCCGGTCGAATTCCTCACCGGGTGTTATTGATTCCACTGCCACGGAGCCAAATGCGTGGAAGCCATCACACAAGCTCTGCCAGCCTTCCAAGAAGCGTGGAGCTTGATTCTGCAACCTGCTGTCTTGGGCTACCTGTTGTTGGGCGTCGTTATGGGCCTGGCCATCGGCGTGTTTCCCGGTCTTGGTGGCATCGCAGGGCTGTCACTGGTCCTGCCATTTATGTTCGGCATGGACCCAGTGATGGGACTGGCGTTGATGATCGGCATGCTCGCGGTTGTACCGACCTCTGACACCTTCGCCTCGGTGTTGATGGGCATACCTGGCAGCTCCGCCTCGCAAGCCACCGTGCTCGATGGCTTTCCACTTGCCCGAAATGGCGAAGCCGCGCGAGCACTGGCCGCCGCCTTCAGCGCCTCGCTATTTGGTGGACTCGTCGGTGCGATGTTCCTGACCGTGTTCATTCTTGTGGCACGCCCTATCGTGCTCGCCTTTGGCCTGCCAGAAATGCTGATGGTCACAGTTCTCGGACTGTCCATGGTGGCGGTCCTCGCCGGCCGCGTGCCGCTCAAGGGCCTCGCCGCAGCCGGACTTGGCATGATGATCGGCACCATTGGCGAAGCCGACGCCGGCGGCAGCCTGCGAATGGCGAGCTACGACCTCCCCTATCTCACTGACGGCTTGAAGCTTGTGATCGTTGGACTCGGCATATTCGCCGTGCCAGAAATCGTGTCCCTGCTGCGTCAGGACACCACCATCTCACGCAGCGCGACGCTCGGCGCGGGCTGGTCGGCCGGGGTCCGCGACTGGTTTGCCAACAAATGGTTGTCGGTGCGCTGCTCCATCATCGGTGTGGTGGTCGGCGTTATACCGGGACTCGGTGGCTCTGTCGTTGATTGGATCGCCTACGGGCACACGGTGCAAACAACCCCGGATAAATCTCGCTTTGGCAAGGGCGAGATCCGCGGCGTGATCGGGCCTGAGTCCTCGAACAACGCCAAAGAGGGCGGCGGCCTTGTGCCCACTTTGCTGTTCGGCATACCGGGCTCGGGCTCAATGGCCATTTTTATCGGCGCCGTTGCACTGCTCGGCACCGGCGAGATTGAAGTCGGGCCCAACATGCTCAAAGACAACCTGGATGTCACCTACGGCATCGTCTGGTTGCTTGCATTGGCCAACGTCTTTGGCACCGTGATCTGCATAATGGCCGCCGGTGGCATCGCCAAGCTCACCACCATCCGCTTTACCTTGCTCGCGCCGTTCTTGCTCATGTTGATCGCGTTTGCAGCCTTTCAGAGCGGACAAAACTTTGAAGACTTGCTCGCGCTTTTTGTCATTGGCCTGATTGGAATTTTCCTGCGGCGTTTTGACTGGTCTCGCCCCGCCTTTTTGATCGGCTTTGTGCTGTCCGATTCAGTCGAGAATTTTTCAAACCAAGCTTTTCAAATCGCGAGCTTTCGCTTTCGCAAAGATTTTGATACTGGCATGGATTACGTCTTCAGCCCGATTGTCATGACGCTGATTGTGATTACCGTGTTATCGGTCGTGGTTGGCATTCGCCAATCTAAGCGAATCATGGCCGAAGGGGATGTTGCCTCTGGCAGCAAGCGCGCGCCGATCATTTTCCTACTCGTGATCTCGGCCTACCTCATCATCGCATTGATCAACGCAAACGCGATTCCACATTACGCGTTCACCGACAAAGTCGTGCCGTTGGTGATCGGTTCTGTGTCGCTGGTCGCCTGCCTGGTGTTGCTCGTGCAGATGTTGCTCCGACCCGAAGGTGACACTGTCTTCGCAGACAAAGAAGTTGCAGGCGAGGACGCGGACGCGCCTGGCAGTCTGTGGGGCGCACTCGCTTGGCTTGCCGCATTGATTGCAGCGACATGGCTCGTCGGCTACATCCTGGCACTCTCGGTGTTTTTGCTCTCCTTTCTGCGCTGGCGCGCCACGTTAGCGTGGCCGCGTGCAGCCGCGCTCACTGCGTGCGGTATTGCGTTCATGTGCATGATGGCCGGCTCACTCAATCGCGACTTCCCTCCTGGATTGTTGCAATCGGTGTTCGACTTGCCATGGCCGCTGACATGATCATGGCTCGCACGCATCTGTCACGGGTGAACGCCACCCGCAAACTGCTGGTGACTCGACTGGGTCAAAACGCTTTCGACGGCACGACAAACACCTTGTCACCGAGCCCGAGAACACGGGAGCATGGGTGATGTCGCAATCTGCCATTCCCTATTGGTTCATGCGCGGCGGCAGCTCACGCGGCCCCTATTTCAAGCGTGAAGATTTACCAGAAGACCTCGACGAACTTGCCAGGGTTTTGATTGACGTTATAGGCGCAGGTCACCCACTTAATATTGACGGCATAGGCGGTGGCGTGGCGGTTACGACCAAAGTCGCCATGCTCTCGACATCAGACCACGATCACGCAGACATCGACTATTTCTTTGCGCAAGTGGCCGTTGAGGAACGTCGTGTCGATTTCAAACCCACCTGCGGCAACATACTCTCAGGGGTCGGGCCTGCAGCGATTGAAATGGGGTTGATAAAAACCACAGGCGCAAACACCGAGGTTCGCATTAACGCGGTCAATACCGGTGCTCGCGTCACGGCAACCGTTCAAACCGAAAACGGTCTACCCGTCTACAGCGGTGACACAGAGATCGCAGGCGTACCCGGCACCGCCGCCCCCATTCCGCTGCGTTTTCTCGATGTGGTGGGTTCTGTCACGGGGGCAATGCTGCCAACGGGCAACCTGCTTGATACCTTTGACGGTATTGATGTCACTTGCCTAGATGTCGCCATGCCCGTGGTCATCGCCCGCGCAGCAGACATGGGTATCAGCGGCAATGAAAGCGCCACTGAACTCAACACTAACACTGACTTCTTTGACCGCCTTGAATCAATCAGATTGCAAGCTGGGTCTGCGATGGGCATGGGCGACGTGAGTCAGTCGGTCACGCCAAAATTTGCTGTGGTCGCCCCGGCTGCAAACGGCGGCTCACTGGCGACGCGGTATTTCATGCCGTGGAAAACACACCCGAGCATGGCCGTCACAGGCGGCCAATGCCTCGCAGTCTGTGCACTGATCCCTGGCACTGTCACAAACGGCATACTGCAACGACCCACCGTATCGCCCGCTGAAATAGTGGTCGAACACCCCAGTGGCTCACTCGAGGTGTTGGTTGAATTTGCCAATAATGATGGCAAATTCTCGCTTAAATCGGCGGGTATGGTGCGAACAGCTAGAAAGATCGCCGACGGCCATGTGTACGTGCCTACAAGTCGCAGCGGTTGATCAACATTTAATATACGACCACAACCGAGGTCGCACACCAATACAACATATGCGAACATACCACCGAATTGGCAATGTGTTGTTCCAGTGGTTGACATTCCAAGCAAGACAGTGGTGGTAGCTGACGACCATTCAGTGGTTCGAAGCGGCGTAATTTCAATTCTAGAGCGCGACCACACCGTCGAAATCGTGGCACAAGCCAACAATGGCTTGGAGGCCATATCGGCTGCGAAGCAACATCAACCTGACATGCTTGTACTCGACGCTGCGATGCCACTTGCACGTGGCATCGAAGTGTTTTGCGAATGCCGGCGCTGGAGCCCAAGCACTGCGGTGACATTGTTCACAGGCTTTCAATCCGCATCTCTGCTATCTGACTGGTTGCACGCCGGTGTCGACGGTATCCTGCTCAAAACCGACGAACCAAACGACATCCAAACAGGTTTTGATACGGTATTGAGCGGTGGCCACTATGTGAGCCCGACAGCGCGCAAGCTCATTGACGAGTGCCTCGATCAAGAACCTTTGACGCTGCGCGAACGCCAAGTGCTGTCGCGCGTTTTGGGGGGTGACAGCAACAGTGATATCGCGTCACGCTTGTCAATTAGTGCAAAAACTGTTGAAAAACACCGTGCTTCAGTCATGCGCAAACTCGGTGTGCACTCTGTTAGCGAACTGATGGTCACCGCGTTGCAACGCGGCCTATTGGACGACCGGCTTCAGGGTTGAGTGCCCAGTGGTCAATGACAAGTCATCCGCCATATCCCCGTTCACCTCTGCGCGAACTGGTGCAATGATGCGGGTTTGCCGACGCTTGGTACTGCTGCTTTGCAGCTTGATGGCATTGAACATTGCTTTTGGCAACACCATTGCGAGCGAACATCAGCCGGCAATCGCACTGGACCGCAACAGCACTCTCAACATTCTACGCCACGCAGAAATACTGAATACCGATGCGTCGATCACAGATCCCCGCATCGCACTGACAGCCGGCAACTGGCGCCCGCTCACTGAGCCCACAGTGCGCATCGGCGCAGACGCTGGGCCACAGTGGTTGCGTGTTGGATTGACCAATATCGACGCGATACCACTGACGTTCAGGTTGGACACCGACCTGCCCTCGCTCTTGATCTTTGATGTGTGGCAGATTAGCCAGGCAGACAAAGCACCCGTACAAATCGCGTCATCACGGCATCTAGAGCCCTATTCAGATCGGCCACTCAACCACCACACTGTGGCTGTGGAATTGACACTCGGGGCGCATGACAATGCCGACGTCCTGGTCCGCGTGGCACACCAACTTCCACGTGAATTGCGTCTGAGGCTGCTGTCCCCACGCGCAGCCAAACTGGAAGACAAGCTTGACGCAAGCCTATCTGGGGCTTTCCACGGCATCATACTTGGTATTTTACTGTTAGCTCTCACCTGTAGACGCCTCGTAGGCGGTGCATTGTGCGCCGTGTTCGCGGCCTATTTGCTGACTTCGCAGTTTTTTATATTGAGCTGGGAGCAACACCTTTACCGCCTGCTTTTTGCCAATGCTCGCGAATTGGACTTACACGTGTGGACAGCGCTGTTCAATGCTGTGCTTGCGACCCAACTGCTATTCGGTCGTCGTCTGTTCTCAATTGGCGACACCCACCCACTTTACAGCCAACTCTTGCTCATCTTTGCCGGCGTCAACCTGCTCGCCGCGGCTGCCGAACTGTTGCCGCTTGGAAGCGTTCGGGAAATCCTCGCCATTATCGAACTGCCACGCACAGCCGGCAGCATGTTGTTGCACTTTTGCACAGCAATCCTCGCATTCAGATCACGTCACGCCGGTGCGGTTGCATTTGTGCTGACCGGCGCGTTCATCTCTCTGACTATCGTGCTACGCCTGACCGGTGTTATCCAAGCAGAGTCCATGCTGAACGCGATGCGGATTTTGTTTCTCTGCGAGGCGCTGGCTTTCGGATTCGCCTTGCTCAGTCGTGCGTTGCAGATGATGCAAGAGCGGGACGACGCGAGAGCGGCTGAATTGAACGCACGCCTGCACGCGCAGCGCACCGCCGCTGCTCTGACCGCACATGAGCAGGCGTATAACGACACGCGATTGAGGGCTGATCGTTATGCCAGCCAACTCGCTTCTGTACGCCACGATATCGCACAACCGTTGACAGCTCTGCGTGTCGCGCTTCAGCAGGACAATCCAGATCACAGCCGTGCCATCGAGTCACTGAACTACCTCGAACAACTCGCTCAACAGAGCGCAATCAACCAGTCAGCACCGGCACCCGTTGCACTGGACACAGTTGATCTCAATGCTTTGTGTGATCAAGTCCACGTGATGTTCAGGTCTGAGGCACAACACGCCGGCTGCACGCTGACTTATCACCCTATGGCACAGCCACAGCAAGTTGAAATCAACGCCTTGGCGTTAATGCGGGTGCTGTCCAATTTGGTGTCCAACGCCATCCGTCACGCCAATGCGCAAGTCGTGTCGTTGAGCCTCATCCGGCGCGGCAACAGTTGTTGTATTGAAGTCAATGACGACGGCATCGGCATGCCCGCTGACGTGACACGCCGTGTGTTGTCACAAGAGCCCCACGACCAAGACACCGCGGACCACGGACTGGGCCTGCGGATCGTTCAGGAGAATTGTGAGGACAACGGGTTCACACTGACTTTTGAAAGCGAAGCCGGCCACGGGACCAGTGCGAGGGTCCGTGTCGCCCTGCCGGATTCAGAGACACAGATCACACCCGAGACTCCCCAAACACCGAATTAGGGTGATCACCCCATACCACACCCATCGACCCACCGATAATCTGATCAGTTCTGTAAGCTGTAGGGTCAGGGCTGTGAAGACGCGATTTAAGTTACTGGGTGTTGGCTGTCTCACATTGATTCTTGCGGCCTGCGGCGGTGGTGGGAGCGATGACGGCAGCAGTGGCGACGACCCCATTGCGATAACCGATGACCCGATCTTGTGTGTCGACGGAACGGGCGATGAGGACACGGACGGAGACGGCCTCAGCGATTGCAGTGAACTCAACGAATACCTGACCAACCCACTGCTAAGCGACACCGACGGCGACGGTTTCAACGACTTCCAAGAAGTGGTGCTCTACGACCCCGCCAACAGCCGGGTGCAACGCAACCCGCTGGTCGCAGACCTCGCGCGCATGTCCATCGACCTCACCTCCGTGCCGCAGATCGAGCTCGACTTCACCACCTCTGACCAGACCAGCCAATCGGTCTCAACCGAACACAATCAATCTGTCTCCTCCGGCACCAGCACCAACCGCGGCAACGAGAGCAGCCGGCAATTGGCGGTTGGCCACACCCAGAGCGTCGAACTGACGCAAACTGTCGGCGTTGCGGTCAGCGTTTCAGCGGGAGACCTCGGCGGCTCGGCGAGCTTTGAGCAAAGTCTGGGCATTGGCCTCGAGCAGTCGCAGACGCACACCGCCGGCAGCACAGTGAGCTGGAACCAGGAGCAGCGACGCGAGAACACTGAGACCTACGGCGAGGTGCAATCGATCAGCAACACAGCGGGCACCTCCTACGAAGGCGGCAACCTGCGGGTGACCGTGGTTATCCGCAACCCTGGCACGCTTGCCTACGACCTCGAGGGCCTGACGCTGTCGGCCTTTATCGTCGATCCCGCACGCCCCTTCGACAAGGAGCCAGTGGGCAATCTGAGCTTCGGCACCGGTGACCGCGACGGTTCGTTTCGCACCACCAGCATCACCACCAACTCAACCACCGCACCCATGAATTTCAGCTTGGTGCTGACCCTGCCGCAAGCACGGCGGCTGTTGCGCGATTCATCCAACCTCGTGATCGAACCGGCAACCTTCCGCTTGATAGACCAAGACAACCGCTCCACCTTGCTGCGCGACCAGGATGTCGCGAGCCAAACCGCCAAAATCATTGTGGATTTCGGTACACATTCAAACCGATTGGAAACCCACCGCGTCGCGGTCAACCGCGGCAACAACATCCGCTCGATCACAGCCCGCGAAGCGCTCAACAGCGTGCTCGGCCTGAACGCGGTTGAATCAAGTGGAAGCTGGCGCTACGGCAACGAAGGCAGCGCGCGCGCTAGCCAAAATGGTGTGACCAGCATAGACGGCGTGCAGATGTCAGCGGGCCAGAACCGCTACTGGTATGGCGCCCACAACCGCAGTGCATCCGGCAGTTCAGGCGCACGCACCACTGACATCCTGAACCTCCTAAGCGACGGCTACGACCTCGATGACGTTGATCTGCGCGCCGGTGACACGCTGAGCTTCGTGCTCGTGAGCGACTCCGACCGCGACGCCCTGCCCGACCGGTATGAACTCGAATACGGCACAGACCCGAACCTCACCGACACCGACGGTGACACCCTCAACGACGTCGACGAGATCTACGGTGCGGACTTGTCTGGCCCGCCGTGCGGCATCGCCGGCAGCAGCCGCTTTGCGTCAGACCCGCTCAACGCGGACAGCGACGGTGACGGCACCGACGACGCAACCGAAATCGCCAACTGCGAGAACCCAGCGTTTCTGGTAACCGCCAACGCGGGAGCCGATCAGATCGTGAGCGCCGGCATGGCGGTGACGCTCTCCGGCAGCGCCGAGGGCGTCTTCAGCGGCAACCCGACCTACGGCTGGCAGTTGATCAACGGTCCCTCGGTCCTGGTGGGCGGCCAAGAGACCACGTCTCTCGACGGCATCTCACCGCGCTTCACCGCGCCAGACGATGTGTCAACCTTGATATTCAGACTGGAAGTGGATGTCGACGGGTCGACGTCGACCGATGAAGTCACCGTGCAAGTGCAGCGCGACCGCAACCGCGCGGTGTACGTGGACGGCAGTGGCAGCGGCACCGGCAACGGTTCAGCGTCCTCTCCTTACACCAGCTTGCAGCGCGCCATGGCGAGCCTGAATGACGGCGAAGACCTCTACGTCAAAGCCGTTGACAGCGCGGGACAAACCATCCCCTACACGCTCTCCAGCAGTCTGCAAGTCCGACCCGGCAGCAGTCTCTACGGC
>CALAMQ010000098.1 GCA_937925815.1 uncultured Granulosicoccaceae bacterium
TTGAGGTCGCGCATGTTGATTGGTTTTGTCAAGTAGTCGACTGCACCGGCGCGCAGGGCGGTCACAGCGCTGTCCATGTCACCGTAGGCTGTAATCACAACGCAGGGCGTGCCTGGTGCGTGCTCGCGCACATAGCTAAGCAGGTCGAGACCACTGCCGTCGGGTACGTTGATGTCGGTAACCACAAAATCCGGTTTCAGGCGTTGCAGCAAGGATTTGGCGTCGCTGAGGTGCCCTGTGAGCTCACAGTGTAAATCCGGGCCCTCGAGTGCAATGGCCAGAAGCTCACGGATATCCGGTTCGTCGTCGAGAATCAGTACGGTCTTGCTCATGCGGCTCGGCTCTGAGGCGTGGCTGCGGGCAGCTCCAATGACAAGCAGTGGTGGCCACTCTCATAGCGGTAACGCAGGGTGTAGCCAAGTTGTTTACAGAGTTCTCGCACCACAAACAGCCCCAGTCCACTGCCGCTCGAGGACGTGGTGAAGAAGGGTTCAAACATGCGTTGGCGCTGCGCGTCTGTGAGTTCAGCGCCGGGGTTGGACACCGTCATGCGGTAAGCCCTTCGAGATTGCCGTTGTGTTGTTCCGAGTTCAATGCGGACCGTGTGACCATCTCCGTGAGCCAGCGCGTTGCCGCAGAGGTTACTGACAATGTGGTACAGGCGCTTCTCGTCACTGAGGATACAGCCGCCGTCACCAATCTCATCTTCAACACAGATGTCGGCGTCGGGGTGCGCGAGCTGCCACTCGGCGTGGAAAGCGTTTATCCATTCACTGAGCGACACGGTATCCAGCATATTGGGTGTGCGACTGAGTGACAGCACATCGTTCACCACCGCATCGATGCGCGCGGTGTTGCGCGCGATGATGTCGAGCAATTTTGGTGCGTTGCTCGGGTTCTCGACGCCTTCGAGCAACTGTAGAGATTGTGAAATCGCGCACAAGGGGTTGCGGATTTCATGCGCTACGCCTGCGCTCCAGCGCCCGAGCGAGGCGAGCCGCACTTGCTCGGTCATGGCGTCAATCTCACGCAAGTCGAGCAGCGAGATCAGCGTTTTACCGCCGCGCAGCGCACTGACGTGAATGCGAAGGATCGCAAATCCCTCACGGTCTTTTACGCAATCACTTTGGTTTGAATAGGCGATGTACACCGAGGGTGCAAAAACCGATAAGTGCACCGGCAGTGGGTGTTCACTGGCGTCGAGCAGCACCATGGCGGTGGCGTTTACAAATTGAACTTGGCTTTGCTCGTCGAGCACGATCAAGCCTTGCGTCGAGGCCGATAGAACTTCTTCGGCGAGGTCTGTGAGCGAGGAGAGCTCGAGGTGGGTCGCTTGCAGCGCCTTGTCGGCATCGCGCAGCCGTCGAATGTGCAGCACGCTCAATTGCGCTACGGCAAAAAATGCGAGGATCAACGCAAGCGTTGCGTAGAGGTTGCGCTGACCGGGCGAGTTGATCAACTCTGCAATCACCAGCACCGCGGAGACAATGGTCGCAAGGGAATAGAGCAGGCCCCCGCGGCGCAACAGCACGGCGGCTGCCAGTGGGACGCACAAGAGAATCGCCACTGTTTGTGTCAAGCCGTCCACCAGCATCGCGAGCAGCCCAATGAACGCGATGTCGCAAGCGACGTGCAAGGTGACCTGGATATCAAAGCCAATGCGGCGAACCAGCAGCAAGGCGATCAACACCATGCCGAACACCACATACGTGCTGGTGATCACCGCAAACGGTGAGTCGCGCAACCCGTCTACGCTGAACAGCACGGTGCCTGCTGGCTGGACGTAGATCAGCAGCACACCTAAGAGGGTGCGAAACAGGCACAGCGTGCGAAGCACACTCCAATCGGGCGTGTACTGATGGTGTTCTATTGGATGTTGAGCGCTCATGCCGTCGCACGAGTGGGGTGTGCGTTGCTTTCAGCAATTCCGGTGCCCGCCGGCGCACGACTGGGCTAACTCTGGGCCAACCGGTAGCCCCGGCAGGGTTGTTCTAGTTCTGTGTCGCCAGCGCGTGCGTTGGGTCGGCTTCGGTGAGCAGCGCGCGCACGCGCTCGGCTTGGGCGAGTAGCCCTTGCGCGCGGTAACTGTTGTAGAGGATCTGCAGCGCTGCCGTGGCGTATTCGGAGTCCGGGAAGCCCACGAGCAGCGCTTGCGCGCGGTTGGCCGCGCCAACAAAAGCGCCTCGATCGAAGTAATACTGCGCTGTTTTGACCTCGTGCCGCGCGGTGTGGCCAACGATTTCATTGAGGCGGTTGCGCGCGTCATTGGCCCACTCGCTGTCGGGATACCGCCGAACCACCTCACGGTACGCCTGCAGCGCCGCACTCAACACGCGCTGGTCGTAATCGGCGAAATCCCGTGGCACCTGTTTTTCAAACAGGCTCTTAAACCGCGCGGTCTCGCTGCGGCCGACCATGTAAGTGGCGTAGGCGCCGAGCGGACTGCCCGGGTTGAGTTTGAGAAATTGCTCGGCGGCGTTGATCGCAAAGTCGTAATCCTCGCGTTGGTAGTAGGCGAGGATGATGTCCAGCTGCGCTTGCAGTGCGTGGTCATTCTGCGGAAAACGCACC
>CALAMQ010000099.1 GCA_937925815.1 uncultured Granulosicoccaceae bacterium
ATACGCGATGCATTTCCCGCATCACGAGTGGCCGGCCGGTCGAGACCGCAAGCTCTCACCCGCGCACAGCGCAATCAAACTCGCCGGCGCGCAGTTCGGCGCCTACAACGGCTGGGAGCGCGCCAACTGGTTTGCCAAGCCCGGCGACGACACCTCGGAAGCGGCAACCCAGACCTGGAACCGCGAAGGCCCGTGGGCGAAGCGCATCCGCGAAGAGTGCCACGCCGTTCGCGACCACGTCGGTGTGCTCGATCTCCCCGGCTTCTCTCGCTTGAGCGTCAGTGGCGCGGGCGCAACTGACTGGTTGCTGGGCCTGATCGCAGGCAACCTGCCAAAGATCGGTCGCATGAACCTCGGCTATTTCCCCGACACGCGCGGGCGCATCTTGACCGAGATGTCGATCATGCGCCACGGCGATGACGATTTCACCCTGATCACCGCCGCCACCGCGCAATGGCACGACTTTGAAGTGCTGCGCGACGCGCTGCCAACAGACGGCAGCATCAGCCTCAGCGACCACACCACCGAATACTCAACCTTGATTGTAAGCGGGCCGGAATCACGCGCGCTGTTTGCAAGCCTCAGCGACGACGCCGACCTGAGCCTGACCTGGCTCAGCGTGCAACGCGCCACGGTCGCGGGCAAATCCGCCACGCTCGCGCGGGTGAGCTTCGCCGGCGAACTCGGCTGGGAAGTCCACGCCAAAAACGCCGACATCCCGGCGCTGTACGAGGCAATTACCAAGGCTGGCGCCAAGCCGTTTGGCATGTACGCCCTCGATTCCATGCGGCTCGAGAAGGGCTACCGCACCTGGAAGGGCGACCTCTCAACCGACTACAGCTTGGTGCAGGCCGATCTCGGGCGCTTTATCAAACTCGACAAGCCACAGGACTTTCCGGGCAAAACCGCGATTCAGACCGAAATACAAGCCGGTCCGAGCAAGCGCTTTGTGCACCTTGAAGTTGACGCGGGCGATTGCGACGCACCGTATATGTCAACGCTGTGGCAGGGCGACGAAATCGTCGGTGAGACCACATCTGGTGGTTGGGGCTACCGCAGTGAGAAGTCACTCGCACTCGCGATGCTCAAGAGCGAGCTCGCCGAGCCCGGCACTGTAGTCGAAGTGGATATCTACGGCGAACGACGCAAGGCAACAGTCATGAGCGGCCCAGCTTGGGATCCCGCCAATGAACGCATACGCGCCTAAACGCTAAATCAGTACGCTAAAACCCCGCATTTTGCGGGGTTTTTTTGTGCTGACGTGATCAGTGACCACTACTCATCAACCAACACGTCGCATCGGCTGTGGCCAAGTTCACCGGCGAGACACTGCGCCAACACGGGCAAGAGCGGGCGCATTGTGTCGAGCAAAGTCCACGGCGGGTTGATCACAATCATTCCTGACGCCGTCATGCCGTGCGCTGTCGTGTCAGGTGCCACACCCAGTTCAACGCGTTGTATATCCCGAATGCCACTGTTTATCAGTCGCTGCTCCATTCGCTCTATACGCGCGCGGTCAACCACCGGATACCAGAGCGCATAAATGCCGGTTGCGAATTTGTTGTGGGCCGCGATCAACACGTCGACAACACGGTCGTAATCCGTTTTGATTTCGTAGGGTGGATCGATCAACACCGCAGCACGACGGCTGCGTGGCGGCAATCGAGCATTGAGCGCGGCAAAACCGTCTTCACAACTCACGCTGACACGCGGATAAGGCTGCATGCATTTCTGGAGTGCCTGGTGATCGGCTGGGTGCAATTCACACACCCACCCGCGATCTTGTGGGCGCAACCACTGCGCAGCGATCAACGGTGAACCCGGGTAATTTTCCAACGCAGCCGGAGGATTAACTGACCTAACAGCCGACAGATAGGGGATAAGCTCAGGTTCGTCCCGCCCCATCAACCGCACAAACCCAGACTTGTATTCTTGCAGTCGCGCGGTCTCAGCGGCATCGAGCGCGAACAAGCCGGCTCCACCGTGCGTGTCTATGTAATCAAAAGACGTGTCTTTGCGGCACAAGTGCGACAAAATTTCGATCAAGACAATGTGCTTGATGACATCGGCAAAGTTTCCTGCGTGGAAGGCGTGTCTATAGCTCAGCACATCAATGGTCTCGGGGCCCAGTTGGAGACGTCGCATTGTCCCACGCTGGCGTTCACTCGACACCTGTTCAATCGGCAAGCGCACCATGACAACACAGCATTGAACATCGACGACCACCGACACAAGCGCTACTATTTGCACGTTTTTATCGGTGCTTACGCGACATGAGCAACATTGACGAACTCTTCTCCAACAACCGCGCCTGGTCCAACGGCGTGCGAACCGTTGACCCCGAGTACTTCAAACGGCTGTCTACACAGCAGGCACCCAAGTATTTGTGGATCGGGTGTTCGGACAGCCGCGTGCCGGCCAACCAGATCGTCGATTTACCGCCAGGAGAGGTGTTTGTTCACCGTAATATCGCCAACGTCGTTGTACATACCGACCTCAACTGCCTGTCAGTGATCCAATACGCCGTGGCCGTGCTCAAGGTCGAGCACATCGTGGTCTGCGGCCACTACGGCTGCGGCGGCGTCATGGCGGCGCTCGACGACCGATTCGACCGCGGCTTGATCGACAATTGGCTGCGCCATATCCGCGATGTGTACCTAGAACACCAAGACGAGATCGACGCCTTCGACACAGACCAAGCGAAGGTCAATCGCCTGTGCGAGCACAATGTCATGCGGCAAGTGAATAACGTGTGCAAAGTGCCGACGGTGCGCAGCGCCTGGTCCGAGGGCCAATCGCTGAGCGTGCACGGCGTGATCTACGGGCTTGAGGACGGGCTGCTCAAGAACCTGAACGTCAGCGTCTCCAGCGGCGATTGATCAGACATCACCTGCGCCGCGAATCTGCAACACACCCTCTTGAGCCAAGCTCGCGATTAACCGCCCCGACTCATCGAAGACGTTCGCGCTGGCATGGGCTCGGCTGTGGCTGAGCACGCGTGCGCTGAAGTCAAACCGCATCCAGCGCGTCAACGCGAAAGGGCGGTGCATCCACAGTGCGTGGTCGAGACTCGCAATCTGAAGCGCTGGCGAGAGCAGGCGATGGCCTGTGAGCCTGAGTGCGGTTGGCAACAGGAAAAAATCTGACAACCATCCAAAAAGGCTTGCGTGCTCAGCCTGGCTCACAGGCTCGGCACCACGCCACCGGAACCACATCGTGTGTTGATCTGAACAGGTGCCGCCACCAAGCGTGGTGGGCTCTCCTCGCACCTCAAAAGCCGTCAACGGATGCGGTGTGTCGGTGCGTCCGAGCGCGGCACTGAGCCCGTCAATATCAACAACAGGCGCATCGCTTGGTGAACTGTCATCGCGAACGCTCACAGTTTGGCTTTCGAGGTTTTCAGCAAACGTGTGAAAGCTGCAAATTCCCGAAAACAACAGCGCGTCACGCTGCCAAGCCTCGACCCGACGCGCACTGAAGTTACCCCCGTCGCGCAGTCGGTTGACTCGGTATTCAACCGCAGCGGCATGGGAACCGGGGCGCAGAAAATAGGCGTGCATCGAGTGCAAGGCACGACCGTCGACGCACTGACTCGCGGCCGATAAAGCCTGACCGATCAGCTGACCACCGTAGGAGTTTGGTGTGCCAAAACCATCTGTCACACCCAAAAAAACACCGTCCTCAAGCCGCTCAAGACGCAGCATGTGAGTGAGAGCGTTGGAAGTTGAGTCCATGGCAGGCGGGATGGCGGCGCTGGGCCTCAGTGTATCACCGACAATCAGCGGTCAAGCCTGGCACTAGGGTCAGATGGTACTTGCCAAGGACGTCACCGTCAAAATCCAGCTCGCCGTCCACACTTGCACCGTCGAGCACGGCGTCCAGCCAAAGCCTGTCGTCCGCCCACATCCGGTCGTAGGGGATGTCATCGCGACCACACCAAAAGGGTATCGCCTCCTCGGTGATTCGCGGCACACCTGAGAATTCCGTTGCGACAAACACATGAACCTGCAAACGGTAGCCGTCGGCGAATCGAAAGCGCAGTTCGCCACGTGAACTCAACGTTTCGATGCAAACGCCGGTTTCCTCTTCAACCTCACGCACTGCACATTGCGCGACAGATTCGCGGGGTTCGAGCTTTCCGCCTGGTCCATTGACTTTGCCAGCACCGAGGCCACGTTGTTTCTCGATCAACAACACCTCATCGCCACGCACGCAAAATACGAGCGTGGCAATGTCTGTCGCACGCCATCTGTCAGTCATAGCCAATTGTCACCCGCAAAACAGAATTATCCACCCTTGGACTACGGATTTCTGCAACTCCGCCGATACCCTGACGGTACGTTGTTGCCACGGTCGGCAACCAAAGAAGGAGACGAGCGCAACATTGCGCCGTATAATTGCACAGCTAAGTGCAACCCCCTTTGTCAGTCACGTCAACACAAGCCAAACAAAAATAATAACAATGGCCCACAACCCCTCTCTTGCTCGCCGGCTAAGGCTCGGCATTATTGGCGATGGCGCAGGCGCGATTGATTCAGATCAACTCGGCGCCGCCACGGCCTTTCGCTTGACCGACGACGGTGATGTCGCACGTCAGCTTCCGGTTTTTGGTGGAGGCCCCGCAACCAGCTCGGCACTGGCAGCTGTGCGCCAAGACCACGACCATCTACTGCTGTTCGATGCCCAACTTCACCCAGCAGACGCCAACCACCCAGATGTGATCGCCGAGGCGCTGTGCTGGCTGTTGAACCAAGGTGTCGATCTGGTGGTGTTCTGCCACGCCTGTGACAGCACCAGCCACACGCTCAATGCAGCGCTTGACCGCGGTCAGCAATTTGGGGTTGCTTTGCTCGCAAGCGTCACAGCCGCGTGGCCGTCACTGCACACGGCTGTGATCGGCGTAGCCGCACAACCCGGCAACCCGTCTGATTTACATTGGCTCGGCGGCGACACCTGTACTGTGCTTCACCGGGGCACAGCAGACCCTGCATATGCCGTTGGCGATGTTGCGACAGTATTGCTCAATGGCCTCGCCGCGGGCTTGGCGAAACAGGATGCCTTCGACTACGTCCGCGAGCAATGCGTCGCGCACCCTCGCCTGCGTGCAAGCTGACATCTCGCACAGCTTGTCACTCTGATTCCAAGGCGAAGTCGGGTCGGTCACAACCAATGTGCTTCGCCACGCCGTCGCGCCACTCAATTGTGTGGACATGTGCAAGCGAGCAATTGGTATCAAACGCGGCGCTCAGCGGCCGCTCAAGAATCCGACACAAGAGCGCACGAATGGTGCCGCTGTGCGAAAACACAATTGTTGGCGAGACAGGTGCGCACAGGAATTCGTCAAGCCAGTCCCCGGCCCTCGCCGCAACATCGGGATAGGACTCCCCCCCTGGCACCCGCGCATCGAACCATTGCTCACCCCAACGCTTGGCATCCGAAGCGTGGCTTTTTTCGATGTCCGCCCAATACTTGCCTTCCCATTCACCAAAATGCATCTCCCGCAATCGCGCGTCCGTGTCCAATGACATCTCAAAACGCGCGCGCAGCGGTTCTGCACTTTGCACCGTGCGAATCAAATCACTGGCGACCAGACGGGCCGGTGGACTCCCCCGCCAGCTGGCCGCGAGTACGGCGACATCCTCGAGCCCCTTGGCCGACAGCGTCACATTGGTGTGCCCGATCAACGCACCTTCACCCTCCGCTTTTTCACCGTGCCGCACCAACACCAACCGCGTCATGCGAGCACCACCTGCACCGCCAGAACCGCGCACTCCACGACCACAATCACCGCGCCAAAGCCGTCGCCCGTGATCCCACCAAGCCGACGCGAAAAGAAACCGTACGCGAGCGCTGACAGTGCAGCGGACACAAGTGCCGCGAGCAGCCCACTGAAAAGACCAATGATAACCAACAGCCAGGCCGCAAAGACGAGCGTGTTCTGCCGGCTCTGATCACCGACAAACGGTGCACCCGCCCCGCTGTCCCGCAAGTAGGGCAGCGCTGTCATCAAAGGAAACACGCTCGCTCGTGACAGGCTGTGCGCAAGCACCAAGGCCACAAAGGCCGCCGTGGGATTGAGTGCCGAGAGCAGGGCCACGCGCAGCAAACACGCGATAATCAGTGACAGCACGCCGTAGCTGCCAACCCGGCTGTCGCGCATGATCTCAAGCGCATGCGCGGCATCGCGCCCACCGCCAATACCGTCAGCTGTGTCCGCCAACGCGTCTTCGTGTAATGCGCCAGTCAACAACGCCGACACCAACACCGCGACAACAGCCGCTACGGGTGCCGTGGTGACAGCTGCCGCGGCCCAAAGTGCCAGGCCACTCAGTACGCCGATAACCACACCAACGACCGGAAACCACGCGAGGCTCGGCGGCACCCAATCGGGCTCATATCCGACCCACTTAGGGGCTGGCAACCGGGTCAAAAACGTTTGCGCCGTGAAATAGTGGCGCACAACTGTGGCTGCCGTCACGATCGAGTGTCGAGTTGCTCGACTGGCCCATTCAATTCCGCCCACGCACTGAATCCACCGTCGAGGTGACAGACGTTCTCCAACCCCATGTCCTGCAGCGTTTTGGTCGCAAGCGCTGAGCGCCAAGCAGACGCGCAATACAGCACGAGCTTGTCGCCACTGGCGAATAAATCGCGGTGATAAGGACTCTCAGGGTCTGCCCAGAATTCGAGCATGCCACGCGGTGCGTGCGCGGCACCCGTGATCTTGCCGAGTTTTTGCAACTCCCGTACGTCGCGAATGTCGACAAACCGCACGTGAGCCTGACCGTGTAGGGCCAGAGCCTCAGACACGCTCAGGGTGTCAATTTCAGCGTTGGCCTCTGCGACCATTTGCGCGGCTGTCTTCTTCACAACGCGACTTCCCGTGGTTGAAAACCTGGCGCATTTTACCCTGACACCACACAAAAAAGCCCGAACAGGGAATTCGGGCAACAGGAGGAGACAGATGGACTGGCAGGTGGGCTTGCCTGCCAGATCCAGTGGTGGGATCAGTCGCCCATGCCGTGACCGCGTTTGTGCTTCCCGCCCCAGCGACGCGATTTGCTAAGCCAATCCTCGAACTCCGCACGCTGTTCCTCAGTTAACACCGCGTTGAGGTCCTGGCGTGCGATACCGAGCTGGGTCACCATTGCGCGCGCCGAATCGGCGGCCGCATCGGCGAGCACGCCGAGCTCAGTGTCATAATCTGCACTGGATGGGTCGAGTTCGAGCAATTTTTCCCGCGCCGCTCTGCGACTGTCACGTGCGTCACGCATCACCGGTACCAAGCTGTCTAGCACGGCTTTGACTTCGGCTTGTTGCTCATCGTTGAGGTCAAGGTGCTTGGTGGCGCGCTCCACCATGCGATCTGAGTTAAACATCCGGTCGCCGCGCTCGCCGCCAGCGACAGCGTAGGTGGAGGCGGCCGCACCGGCGAGCAGCGTGATACCACCAACGGTTGCAAGCAGTGTCTTGATCATTAGTAAGTCCTGTTCAATTTGGTTCAGCTACAGTATCGACACACCGGTGTCAGTGTGTGTCAGACGCCTGTAAAGCTGTGTAAAAAAGGAATTCAGTCGTGAAAAAAGCCCTCATCACCGCCGTGCTCTGCACCGGTCTCACCGCACCCGCCGTCGCCAGCGAATGGGTGATTGGCGCGTCGCTCGGCGTATTGCGTCCAGGTGGTGAGCACAGCGATTCCACCCCCGCGATCGCTGGCAGCGCGTCTCTGGCCCTAGAATTCTTAAATCTCGGGGTAGCAGACATCGGTGCTACCTTCGAATACACCAAGGGCCTCAGCCAGGCCAAATTAGACAACCAAGATGCAGACGTGTCGGCTCGTGCACTGTGGCTCAGTGCCCGCACGCTCGGACCACTCTATGTGATTGCACGAACTGGCCTGGTTGAGCTTGAATTAAGCCCAGTGGTGGGTGGACTCAGTGGCGAACGCGACCCAGCGCTGAGCGTGGGTGTAGGCTTCAGTTTAGGACTGAGAACCGAGCTCATCTACACCCGCGTTGACCATGATGCAGGTGATGCCACGCAGTGGGTTAGCTTGATGTGGGGCTTCTAACCCCATTCTGGCTACTGCTGTAAAACCGGCAAGCTTACGGTCACGACCAAACCACCGCCTTCACGGTTATGCGCTTCAATGGTTCCGCGGTGGCAAAACACTGCCTCCCGGGCAATAGCAAGTCCGACCCCGTGCCCACCGGTCTGGCTGCCACGTGAACTGTCAGCACGATAGAATGCTTCGAACAGACGTGGCAATACGGCTTCCTCAACACCCGGACCACGATCAGAAACGCTCACAGCAACGCGTTCTTGATCGCGCACAACGTCGATTTGTATCTCGCCATTGTCTGGTGAATAACGCATGGCATTTCGCAAGATATTTTCCAGCGCACTGCTGAGCTTATGGCGGTCCCCCAACAGCTCAACAGGCTCCGCCGAGAGCCGTACACGGATGCCTCGGTCAGCAAACTCAAATTCGGCGTTTTCGCTGACGTCACGCAAGAGTTCCACCAGATCCAATGGTTCTGCCTCAAGCAACTCTGCACCGCTTTGCAACCTAGAGAGCGACAGCACCTGCCCTATCAGCTTGTCGAGCCGTTCAAGCTCCAACTCGCCTCGCTGCAACATGTCAGGTGCTTTGCTGGGCTCGTCCTGAGCCATAGTCAGCGCCACTTGCAGCCTGGCAAGGGGTGTTCGAAGCTCGTGCGAGACATCCCGCAAGAGTTGCTGCTGGGATGCCAAAAGTGCCTCTAACCGCCCAGCCATTGCGTTAAATTCAGAGCCAAGTTGGCCGAGCGCATCTTTTCGAGTTGCAAGTGAATCTGGTACTCGGGCTTGCAAATCCCCTTCTGCCAGCCGCCGCGTGTTTGCACTGAGCACCCTCAGTGGTCGTGTCAACATCCAAGCTACCCACGCGCTGGCAAGAACAAGCGCACACAATGTCAATATCCAGCCAACTGGCCGAGCAAACTGCCAGACACTGCGGATGTTGGGCATCAACACTATGGAATAGCGCTCCCCATTGAGAGAAAACGACGCGTGAACATTGCGCTGTAGAATTCGGCTCAAGCCCTCTCGACCGGCCCCGGCAGGACCGTCGAGCTGTTGCATCATCCACCGAGGTGGCGGCAAACCAACCGGACGCCTGCCGCGCAATACGACGAGTCCGACACCCTCATCACGCTGAAAGCGGGTTTGCAAATTGCGCAAGCTGTTGGTCTGCACGGCGCGCTCAACGAGCGCCTGCACATCGCCCAAATCCCGCTCGCCGATATCTTCCCAGACTTCGGAAAGCACAAACCAGAACAGCGCTCCGCTCAACGCAATGGCCACCAGCAGCGATGCGCTGATGGCTAGGAAAACGCGAACAAACACTCCGTGGCGTGCCAGCGTGCCCCGGAACCCACTGAGCCAACTGCTCACCGATTCATTCACCTTGAAGACTTGGCGCGTACAAATAGCCCTGGCCTCGAACCGTTTTGATTCGTGTGCTGCCGTCAGGGTGCTCGCCGAGCTTCTTGCGCAAATTGCTCACGTGCATGTCGGTGCTGCGGTCATACAGCGCGAGCTTGCGCCCGAGGGCTGCCTCACACAGCACGGACTTGGTCACCACAGACCCAACATGCCGCAGCAGCACGATCAGCACATTAAATTCTGTGCTGGTGAGAACCAATGGGGCGCCATCTCGGGTCGCGCTACGGGTTGAGGGATCGAGTGAGACGTCGCCAACCGTAACAGCGCTGGTTGAATCGTCTTGTGCGCCCTCCTGCCCCGCCCGACGCAATATGGCACGCACGCGCGCCGCCAGCTCACGCGGATTGCACGGCTTGGGCAAGTAGTCATCGGCGCCCATTTCGAGCCCGACTATGCGGTCTATGTCGTCGCCGCGAGCGGTCAACATGATGACAGGGACCTGGCTGCCGCTGCGGATTTCACGCAACGCCTCGAATCCGTCGAGTTCAGGCATCATGACATCGAGCACCACGAGGTCGATGCCACCGCGTCCAACGGCTTCAACAGCGGCTCGACCATTTGGCACCACGGTCACGGCAAAGCCTTGCCCGGTCAGAAACTCCGACAGCAGGTCCGCCAGCAACACGTCATCGTCAGCCAACAACAAATTGGCCATGGCTTGATCACCTCGTTTAGCACTGTAGTCAGGTTTGCCACACGCTAGACTTGTGTCCAATGTAGTGTGGCGACGTTTGTAGGGTAGCAAAGCCACACAGGGCGCTCAGTTCGCGCGACATCCCGGGGACAATGAACGTGACGGTATCCGACACAGCGCTGATGCAAACGCAGGGATTGCACGTCAGATTTGACTCCGTGCACGCGGTTCGGGGCGTGGATCTCAGCATCGAAGCTGGCACCTGTTTCGGTTTGCTGGGCCCCAATGGCGCGGGCAAAACCACAACCATCGAATGCCTGGAAGGCATCACATCCCCAAGTGAAGGCTCTGTGCTCTACCGCGGCGAACCACTCGGCCGACACTTCGCCGAGGACGCGGGCATCATGTTCCAACAAACCGCGCTGCAGGAATTTGTGACCGCCGGGGAAATGCTCACCCTTTTTGGCAGGCTCTACCGGCGTAATGCGGCCGTTTCAGAGCTCATCGATGCTTGCCAGATCCACGACTTTCTCGACCGGGAGCCCAAAAAACTCTCGGGCGGACAGCGCCAGCGTCTGTTGCTCGCAATCGCGTTAATCAACGAGCCAACAATCGTTTTTTTGGACGAGCCGACAACCGGGCTCGACCCCCAGGCGCGGCGAAACTTGTGGGATCTGATCAACGACATCAAGTCGCGCGGCGTCACGGTTGTCATGACCACGCATTACATGGACGAAGCGCACGCGCTGTGCGACCACATTGCAATCATGGATCACGGGAAAATCATTGCCCAGGACACGCCCGACGCGCTGCTCGCCAACACCTTTGACGACGTGATCATGCAACTGCCACATGCGGACTGGCCTGCAGACAGCACACCGCCGGGCATGCAGATCCACGTTGGCGCCGAGACTGTCGAACTTCTGACCAAGGACGTAAACGCCAGTATTGCCGAGCTGCTCAAACTCAATGTCTCGCTGCGGCACCTGCGCATCCGGTCTCGCAACTTGGAAGACCTGTTCATTGAACTCACCGGACGGGAGTTGCGCAACTGATGTTCAACCTCAAACGCTTTTACGCGATCTTGGTGGCGCGCAATCTGGAATTCATGCGCGACTACGCATCACTTGGCTGGGGCCTGTTGTTTCCGGTGTTTATCGTGATTGGCTTCGCCTTCATTTTCAACGGCCAGCGCGCTCTGTACACCATCGGCACGCTGGGCGAGGGCACGGTTACCGCGACTGAATTACTCGGGTTGGACGACGAACTCATCGACATCGCGCCACAAGCTGATGCCGACATTGCACTGCGCAAGATCGAACGTCACGGACTCGATTTGTTGATCGAACCGAGCCGGAGCCGGTACTGGGTCAACCCTGAATCGCCCAATGGCGCGGTCATTGAGAAAATCCTCAAAGCCGAAGGCAGTGTTGCCAATCTCTCGCGCGTACCCATCAGCGGAGACGCGTTGCGCTACGTCGATTGGGCGCTGCCTGGGGTGTTGGCGATGAACATCATGTTCGCTGCCCTCTACGGCATCGGTTTTGTCATTGTGCGCTACCGCAAGATGGGTGTTCTAAAACGCCTGCTGGCAACACCGGTGACGTCTGTTGAATTTCTCGCAGCCCAGCTGGTCTCGCGCCTGCTGCTGATATTGGTCGTCAACAGCATTCTCTTTACAGGCTTGTGGCTGACCGTGGACTTTCGCCTCGAGGGCAGTGTCTTGCTGCTCATGCTGATTTTCGTGGTCGGCTCGGCATCGTTGATCGCGCTCGGGTTGTTGGTCGCCGCACGAATCAGCTCCGAGGAACTTGCCAATGGACTGCTCAACGTCGCCACCTGGCCGATGATGCTGCTCAGCGAAGTGTGGTTCAGCATGGCCGACGCCGCACCGTGGTTGCAACGCGTAGCCGACACGCTGCCGCTGTCGCACATGACCCGCAGCGCGCGCGCTGTCATGCTCGACAACGCAGATTTAACTGACGTTCTACCAAGCCTGATTTACCTGTCTGGGCTGACAGTGGCGCTGTTAGTCGTTGGCGCTGCGATGTTCCGCTGGGAGTCCTGAACCCGCAAAAGTCGGAATAAATTAATCCAAATAGGTCAATTTATCCGCGCTTTGCGCAAGAAGGCGCTGCGCATGATGAATTCGGCCCGCACTTTGCTGCGCGGTTCCGGTAGACGCACGGCCACGAAGGCCTCTTTTGGCGTCAGAACACTTCGGGAAGAAGAATTCATGTTCACGCGTATGAACGACTTGCGCGAGGCCGTCTCCAGTGGCGCTCGCCACTGGCAACTGCTCGCCTTGCCAACGACCTTCGCTTTCGCTGCGATTCTCTTGATCGATGGCGGCGGCGCAAAGATGGCGCCACCAACCGGTGCATTGATTGACACCAGCAGCCAGATCACGCTGCCTATGGACGCCACCACCAACGGTATCGCACTGGTCTACGCAGACCCCGGCCGCGGCGCCAGCACCTCACTGACGCTAACTCAGGGAGCAACCCCCAGCGTCACCGCAGCGCCTTAATCCGCGAAAACCATCTCACCGCCTAGCATGCGGCCAAACGCACTGCGGACGGGGACTACACCTCGGACTGTGAACGCGGCACACTATCGTGCTCCTTTGCTCGTGTTATCCCCATGTCAGGCCAACTGTTCATAGTCTCCGCACCGTCCGGTGCAGGAAAAACCAGTCTCGTCTCACGACTGTTGCAGGAGACGCCGAGCATTAAGCTCTCGGTATCGCACACCACCCGGCCGCGCCGCGACGGCGAGACAGTGGGTGTGCACTACCACTACACCGACAACGCCACCTTCGATGCCATGCGAGAACGTGGCGAATTCCTAGAAAGTGCACGTGTGTTTGGCAACCAGTACGGCACCAGCCACGCGGCTGTGGCGGCGGTGGTCGACGGAGGGCACGACGCGGTGCTTGAAATCGATTGCCAAGGCGCCGCTCAAGTTCGCGCGCAATACCCAAAGGCTGTCAGCGTGTTTATCTTGCCACCGTCACGCGAGGTGCTGCTTGCGCGCTTGACTGGGCGAGGATCTGACACGGATGACGCCATCGCGCGTCGCACCGCCGACGCTATCAATGAAATGCGCCAATACAGCGAAGCCGACTATTTGATCATCAATGATGATTTCGACACCGCTTACGCCGAACTCAACGCCATTGTGCAAGCAGAACGCTGCCGCAGGGCGCGCCAATCAATCAAGCACGCAAGCCTGATCACAGACCTAATAAACGGCTAATCGCAAACCAGTGCGGCACACCGCTGTTGACAATGCACACCCAATTGATATAGTTCTCTGTTCGCTTTAGCAACCACATACGGACCCTGCCATGGCTCGCGTCACCATCGAAGACTGTCTTGACCACGTCGACAACCGCTTTGACCTCGTGGTGACAGCATCCAAAAGGGCGCGTCACATCGCCATGGGCGGTGAGCCGTTGGTGGAAGCTGGCAGCCACAAGCCCACCGTCACCGCGTTGCGCGAAGTGGCAGAAGGCCTCGTCACCGAAGAAGTGTTGGCCATGGCCATCGAGCACCGCCCACCGCCAATCGCACCGGTTGTTCGAGACGAAGACGCGCGCGACTTCTGATCTGGGACCACCAGTTGGTTTGGCGTTGTCGCACTGCACTGTGTCACTCGCCACCCAGGTAAGACCATCGCGCCCCAAGACGTTGTAAGCTCAGAGCGCAGCTTCTTTTTAACCGCTCGACGGCACGCGCATGGCAGACCTGCCTGTACAACTCAACGGCCCCACTGACAACAACGGTTTTCAGATCACCGATCTGTGCCGTATGGTCGAGTCACGGTTCAGCGAGGACGATGTACAACGCATCTACCAAGCCTATTTACTGGCCGCAGAAGCCCACAGCGGCCAGCGCCGTCAATCGGGCGAACCCTACATCACGCACCCACTCGCCGTGTCCCGGATTGTCGCTGAAGACATGCGAATGGACGCGCACGCGATCATGGCGGCCCTGCTTCACGATGTGCTCGAGGACACACCGGTCACACACGTGCAGCTCGCCGAGCAGTTCGGCGAAGAGGTTGCCCAGCTAGTCGAGGGCCTGAGCAAGCTCACAAACCTCGAAGGATCAAAAGCCGAAGCGCAGGCAGAGAACTTTCGAAAAATGCTCATGGCCATGGTCAGCGATATCCGTGTGATCGTGATCAAACTCGCCGACCGCCTGCACAACATGCGGACTCTCGGCGCCGTGGGGCTTGCCAAAAAACGCCGAGTTGCACGCGAGACACTTGAAGTTTTCGCGCCCATTGCTCACCGCCTAGGCATCACCAGCATCAAAAATGAGCTCGAGGATCTCGGCTTTGAAGCACTCTATCCTCACCGCTACAACACCCTGAAGGCCGCGGTCGAGAAAGCGCGAGGCAACCGTTCGCAGTTGGTCTCTAAAATTGAAATTCAATCCCGCGCCGTGCTCGAAGAAATGGGATTGAATGCAGAGGTGTTTGGACGCGAGAAGCACCTCTACAGCCTCTTTCTGAAAATGCGAAACAAGCAGATGTCTTTTGGCGACGTCTACGACATGTTCGCCATTCGCGTGATTGTTGACACCGTTGATGATTGCTACCGCGCACTGGGCCGGCTGCACAATCTTTACAAACCCGTGGAGAGGTCATTCAAGGACCACATCGCCATTCCGAAAAACAACGGCTACCAGTCACTGCACACAGTGATGCAAACGAGTTCCGGCGTGCCTGTGGAAGCGCAAATTAGAACACGAGACATGGACCGCATGGCTCAAGATGGAATCGCTGCGCACTGGAAATACAAGACCGGGGAAGAGAATACGCCCACTCACGCCAGAGAGTGGCTGCAACAAGTGCTGGAGCTGCAAAAAAACGCGAGCGACACACTTGAATTCTATGAAAGCGCAAAGCACGATCTCGTACACAAAGAGATCTATGTCTTCTCACCCAAAGGGCGCATTTTCAGACTGCCCAAGAACGCGACCCCAGTTGACTTTGCCTACGCTGTGCACTCAGACATCGGCAACCAATGTCGCGCGGCTCGTGTCGACCGGCGCATGATGCCACTCAGCACACAGCTGAACTCCGGACAAACGGTCGAGATATACACTCACGAGTACGCCGCACCAAGCCCGATGTGGCTCGACTTTGTGGTTACCCCACGTGCACGCCATGCGATCAGGCATTACCTGCGCACAATGGACGATGAAAAAGCGCTGCTGTTCGGCCGGCGCCTGGTCATTCGCGCACTCGCGGCGCTCGGCGGCTCGCTCGACACCATCAGCCCAGAGAACCTAGAGCGGGTACTGAGAAAGTCCAACTATGCAGACTTGGACGCACTCATCCTCAACGTTGGAATCGGCAATCACATCCCAAGTGCTATCGCCGCACAGCTGCTTGGTGAGGACACCGATCCTGCGCCTGCTGAACAACAGACAACCCCCTTGCTGGTCGATGGACCGGAAGGCTCGGTGGTGAGCATGGCGCGCTGCTGCCTGCCAATCCCCGGCGACAACATCCAGGGCGTCATCAACGCCGGGCACGGGGTTGTGGTGCACCGCGCTGGCTGTCACAACGTGCTCAAGCGCAGCCGCAACCGAAGCTCTGACTGGGTCCCAGTGCAGTGGTCCGAACACTCGACCGCTGAATTCACGACCCACCTCTGGGTGTCCATGCGCAACCAACCTGGCTCTCTCGCACGGGTCGCTGACACTATTTCACGCCTGACGGCGAATATTGAAAACATCAGTTTCTCCAACAGCCATGACAGCCTGACCGACATCCAGTTCACACTGACCGTGCGCGACCGCAAGCACATGGCGAGACTGATTCGCCAGATCCGAAATTTGCGAATGGTTGAACGCGTGCGCCGCGAACTCCACGGTTAAGCCCCCGCATCGAGACGCCGGCTTCGAGCGTCGTATATCATGCTGATTTCGCGCATTTCGAGCACCCAAACATGCCAAAACAAATCATCTCAACGGATCAGGCTCCAGCGGCCATCGGCGCCTATTCACAGGCGGTTAGAACGGGCGACACGGTCTACATCTCAGGTCAGATTCCCTTGGACCCGGCCACTATGGCTGTCGTCGACGGCGGCATCGAATCTCAAATCAGACGCGTGTTCGACAACCTGAAAGCCGTGTGTGAAGCCGCTGGTGGTGACCTCTCACAAATCGTCAAGTTGACTGTTTTTCTAACAGATCTTGGCGACTTCCCAACGGTCAACGACGTCATGAGTGAATACATCGCACAACCGTATCCGGCGCGAGCAGCAGTTGGCATATCTGCATTGCCCAAGGGTGTGGGGGTGGAAATCGAAGGCATCCTCGTCCTAGAGGACTGACCTCGGCGTGACCACAGAGGGCAAGGCACTTCACGAACAGCCGGTCACCTCACTGCGCGGCATCGGACCTGCCATGGCGTCAAAGCTGGACGCTTTTGGTGTCAACAGCATCCAAGACTTGCTGTTCCAATTGCCAAGCCGTTACCAAGACCGCACCCGGATCACGCCACTGAGCGCACTGCAACCTGGCCTGTTCACCCAAGTTGAAGTTGACATCGTGGGCAGCGAGGTCGCTTTTGGTCGTCGGCGCGCGCTGTTGGTGACAACGTCTGACGGCTCCGGCGGCAGGCTAACTCTGCGCTTTTTTCACTTCAGCCAAACTCAGAAAGCGCGACTCGAGCGAGGCGCGCGCATTCGCTGCTTTGGTGAAGCCCGTCGCGGCCCGCGTGGCCTCGAGATGGTGCACCCTGAATACCAGCACGTCGATGACGACGACGCGGGCCCGGAGGAAACGCTGACGCCAATCTACCCAAGCACTCAGGGAATGCAACAGACCACATGGCGCAAGCTGACCGATCAGGCACTCGCAAGACTGCACGCCGGCGGTGCCGTTCACGACCTGCTCTCAGACATCGCAATCAACTCAGTGTCACTGCCACCGCTCGCCACGGCACTGCACACCCTGCACCGCCCGTCACCCGAGGACGATATTGAGTCACTTCTAAACGGCAGCCATCCCGCTCGACGCCGGCTCGCGTTCGAAGAGTTACTCGCCCACCGCCTTGCCATGCTGCAACTGCGCGACCGCGCTCGAAAGCATTGCTCACCGTCTCTCGACGGTCCAGGCGCGTTGCGGCGCGAACTCATCGCGTCAATGCCGTTCGCGCCAACTGGTGCGCAGACTCGCGTGATCGAAGAGGTCTGCCAAGACCTGATCACACCCCACCCCATGCAACGATTAGTACAGGGAGACGTTGGCTCTGGCAAAACGCTGGTGGCCGCTGCCGCCGCTGCACACGCTGTCGAAAGCGGCGTTCAAGTGGCGCTCATGGCACCAACCGAACTGCTCGCCGAACAGCATTTTCACAACTTTGACACGTGGTTTCGGTCATTGGGTATCACGGTGGGCTGGCTCTCTGGCAAGCAGAGTGCGTCGCAACGGCAAGCTAGCCAATCTGCAATCGAGGCTGGCCACACTGCCATTACTGTGGGCACCCATGCGCTCTTTCAAAACGACGTATCCTTTGACAACCTCGGACTGATCATCATTGATGAGCAGCACCGATTTGGCGTCGCCCAGCGCCAAGCGCTCCGTGACAAAGGCCCACACGCAGAGGCGGTGCCGCATCAGCTAATCATGACCGCGACACCGATTCCACGCACGCTCGCCATGACAAGCTGCGCCGATCTGGACTACTCAGTGATTGACGAGCTGCCTCCCGGTCGCAAGCCAATCAACACGGTTGCAATCGATGCGAAGCGCCGAGGCGATGTGGTGGCGCGGGTGGCGGCAGCCATCGAGTCAGGCCGGCAAGTGTACTGGGTGTGCACGTTAATTGAGGAATCTGAGTCTCTGGCCGCTGAAGCCGCGGAAGAGACCGCCGGCGCACTCGAATCTGCACTTGAAACGCACAGCGTCGAGCTGATTCACGGCAGATTAAAGGCGGCTGACAAAGAACAACGGATGCAGCGATTTAAGCGTGGAGACGTTGACTTGCTGGTGGCAACCACTGTCATCGAAGTGGGTGTGGACGTGCCCAACGCGTCACTCATGATTATTGAGAATCCCGAGCGCCTTGGCCTCGCACAGCTTCATCAATTGCGTGGTCGTGTCGGCCGTGGCAGCGAGGAAAGCACCTGTGTGCTGCTCTACAAATCGCCACTGGGGGAAACCGCGCGTGAGCGACTGAAGGTGTTGCGAGAGACCAACGACGGTTTTGAAATCGCCGAGCGCGACTTGTCACTGCGCGGCGCTGGAGAGATCTTTGGCACCCGACAAACCGGTGACATGAGCTTGCGCATTGCCAACTTGAGTATTGATCGAGATTTGTTGCCGCAAATTGCTGACGCCGCCAACGCTGTTCGCACAACACACACCGCGCGCATTCCGCCATTGTTGGCGCGCTGGCTCGGTCGAGCAGCAGCTGACTATGCAGCGGTGTAACCTCGGCTCCTGTGGCTGTGACCCAGCGTTTCAAGATTTTAAATTGCTTCCAACCCGCTGAGTCTGATTGGCTGCAACAATCAGCAAAATGGTGCAGGTTGTTACGTGATTTTGACTACTCAGGTGGCAATTGGGCGCATTGACTGCCGGAATATCGTGATACTGACGTTATTTTTTGAAACTTTATCGTGAATAATTATTGTAATATTTCACGATTTTGACAATATTGGGCGATCTAGTTGTACAAAATTTACATAGCGCTACGAATGAGCAATAGCCTATTTGGGCTCAATTTGCGGACACACGGCAATGACGTCTATTGCGCTTTTTTAATTAAAAACAATATCTTAAGACTATTTACCCTCAAAATATTTCAATTCACTCCCAATTCAATGGGCCCTCATACGGTGTAAGCAAACCTACCCGAACCGGCTGGCTTTGGTGAAAAATTAAACGGCCTTTTGACCATTACCCCAATCGGGGTAGAAATCTCATCCCATATTGAGTGTTTTTGCTTTGTATTAGGATGAATCTCGCTGTTACTGACACTGTCAAGGTCAAACACGCGACGACAGCGTTAGCATTTGGAAAGGACTGACACGGAAAGAATGTCATAGCCACACGGGCGATGAAAAAGCGGGGTTTAGTCGATATGAATACGCAACACCTGTTAAACGCTGCCTATGCCGCGCCGAGCTCAGGCGACATCCAGCCCTTGCTAACAATGCTGTGCGACTTCGCACACCAAGGCCGTGCCACCTACAACGAATACCTCCCCGACGATACGTTGCCCCGCACATTGGTGTCACACGGTATTAACCAAGACACATCAGCTGATTTCCTAAACCGCCACCACCAAGACAATATTTGGTGGCACCGCCGCAGCGAAAGCCCAACACTCAACCGGGCACTGTTTCACGCCAGTCGGGATATCAGCCAAAACGAGCAAGACAACTCACTGTGGTACCAAGACTTTATGGTACGGCACAACATGGCCGATGCCTTCAGCATTTGCGCAGCTGACACCACGGCATCTCAAGTGGCTGTGACGGTCATCAGTGACCCCGCCGAGCCGAATTTTGACCCCACTGTATTGCGCGAGGTAGACCAGCTCTACCCGCACCTAAGTCAAGCTTTAGCGCTGTATTGCAGGCTTCGCAATGTGGAGTTGGAACGAAATTTTTTCGAGTCGACAAGCTGCAGTAAACAGCAAGCACACGTCCTGCTCGACCACGTTGGTCGCATCGTCGAATGCACCGACGACGCGATGGATATCATTCGAAAAAATGACGGCATCTCAACAGACGCAGGCTACCTAAAGCTTCAAGACCAAACGCTCGATCAACGACTAGCGGCAAGTTTTCGCCAAACGCTGAACGCGACCAAAAGTCGTTCCCTGCCTCGTCCACTTGCGGTGGAACGGCCCAGCGGCGAGACACCGTACGTACTGGACTTTTGCCCTTGGGACGTCAAGGACGCACAGTTGACCAACAACCAGAGCTACGTGTTGATCACACTGTTTGCGCCAAACAGAAAACCTGACCTGCGCGATGAGTTGATCCAAACGGCCTACGGGCTATCAGGCGCGGAGACGCGAGTCGTTAAATCGCTGGTAAACGGCATGGATCTAAAGGAGATCGCAGCCACAACCCATATCACCGTGTACACGGTTCGCAATCACCTTAAATCAGTTTTTGCGAAAACTGGGTTCAAACGCCAGGGAGATCTAATCGGGAAAATGGTCAGCTTTATTGCAGAATGACCCGATTAGTGAAACGCAAAGCCTGGCACAAGGCATATACCGTTTCAGGGAAGTAGCTGGCAGATGAGGTGGCAAGACGCCAAATTCAAAGTTGGTGCATATTAATACCGCTTACGGCCCCTCATCTGCCATTTTTTGATCAAAATCTGCGGCGCTGTGGCGCTCGATCACCTGCGTGTCCGCATCACCCCAATTGCGGTTGACCCTCAGCCCACGCTCGACGGCGGGCCGCTCGGCGATGGCACTCGCCCACCGTTGAACATGGCTGTATTCATGCACCTGAAGAAATTCAGCAGCATCGTAAACGCGATTTAGGGCGATTGAACCGAACCACGGCCAAATTGCGATATCAGCGATGCTGTACTGTGCTCCCGCTACATAGGGTGAATCCGCGAGTCGCTGATCCAAAACGTCCAGCAGCCGTTTAGTTTCCATGGTGTAGCGGTCTATCGCATAACCAATTTTAACCGGGGCATATTTGTAAAAATGCCCAAATCCACCCCCCACAAAAGGCGCTGCACCCTGCAACCAGAACAGCCAATTCAGTGCCTCTGTCCGGGCTGCAACGTCAGTCGGAAGCAGCGCACCAAACTTGTCAGCCAAATACAAAAGGATCGCACCCGACTCAAAAACCCGGATATCGAGCTCACTGTCAAAGAGAGCCGGTATCTTGGAGTTGGGGTTAATTTTGACAAAGTCGCTGCCAAACTGCTCACCTTCGCCAATTTTGATCAAATACGCGTCGTACTGCGCGCCTTCATGACCCAATGCCAATAACTCTTCGAGCATGATGGTCACTTTTTGACCGTTTGGCGTTGCCAGTGAGTAGAGCTGAAGCGGGTGAACACCTTGAGGCAGCGCTATCTCGCGTTGAGCCCCGGCAGTGGGGCGGTTGACCGAGGCCCAGGTGCCGCCGCTTTCGCTGTCCCAAGTCCACACAGCCGGTGGCGTGTAATCACTGCTATTGGTCATGCCCCTGCCTCTCAACTAACCGACGGACTAATGCGTTTTTGATGAATCCAAATCACTAGGGAGGCTCTGAAAAAGTCCCAGCTGAGTGCGAGACAAGGCGAAGCCAGAGCAAAAAAGCGGAGTTTACACGCAGTAAATGAGCATTTTTTGATTTGGCATCAACGCAGTATCGCGCCTGGTGGGGCTTGTTCGGAGTTTCCCTAGAACTCGTGTTCAGGGTACTGATTCAGAACCAAGCGATCTACCCACGCGATGCTGCCTTATGCGCACATTGGTCCGCCAAAATCAGTCTTTGGCTCCTTCTGTCACCGGCGCACTGGCCATGAACGCATTGAATTCTTCTTGGTCTTTGCGCCGTTGCACATCACCTCGAAATGCGGCGAAGCGCCTTGCACGCTCTTCGATCTCCGCTTTGATTTCGCGAATTCGGTCGTACTGAGTGTCTTGATACTCGTTGAAAACAGCGTTGCCGTCACCCACAACTGGTGCGGCATCGCGCGACCAGAGTCTCGACCACGCTGTGCGAAGCGCAGAAGGCAATGTTTTGACATCGCGCCCGGTGATGTTCCAGTACAGCAAGACCAAACCAAACGGCCAGAACACAACAAAGCCCACGACCATCGCAGCGATATTGAGAGCGCTCCAATTGCCTTTGCTTCCAGACATTTCGCAACGCGATTCTTTGTATGTATGTGTCATTTCCTAACCTCTCCATTGTCGACGCAACCTCTGACGAGGGGGTGTTTACTGCTCGCGTCAATACAGGTCAATGTAAACACCGTTCACATAAGATTAGAGGCGACGGAATCGAAAATCAAGATGCTGGCGAAAAAAAAGTGAACACTGTTAACATAGGGGCATGAAAAAGACTCGCGACAGCTACCACCATGGCAACCTTGCCGAATCCCTGCTCGATGCCGTGGAAGACTTGGCCACCCGCTTCGGATTGGACGCCGTGAGCTTGCGGGCCTGCGCCAAGCAAATCGGGGTATCGCCATCGTCCGCTTTTCGACACTACCCAGACAAGCGCGCCCTGCTCACGGCATTCGCCGCTCGTGCGCTGCAACAGCTGTCAGCCGTTCTGGCCACGGCTGCTGCTGAAAACGTCGGTTTCCGCCAGATCGCACTGGC
>CALAMQ010000100.1 GCA_937925815.1 uncultured Granulosicoccaceae bacterium
GGCGTTGCTCGGCGAACTTGAAGACGCGGGCGGTGTGTTGGCGCGACAGTGCCGGGTAGAGCAGGTCGATGTGATGTCGCACGGGTTCGCGCTGCAACTGGCAGGGGAGGCCGATGCGCTGCATTGCCGAGAACTCGTGAATGCCGCTGGTCTGGGCGCGGTGTCGTTGGCGCGCCGTGTGAGCGGGTTGCCCTCTGAACAGCTGCCAACCGCCTACTTTGCCAAGGGTCAGTATTTTCGGTGTGGTGGCAGTGTGCCGTTTTCAAATTTGATTTACCCCGTCCCTCAACCGGGTGGGCTCGGCATTCACTTGACCTTAGACCTCGATGGTCGCGCGCGCTTTGGGCCAGATGTGCAGTGGATTGACGCGCCTGAATTTGCAGTGGATCCAGACGCGGCGCTGGCGTTTGAAACGGCGATTCGCCAGTACTGGCCGGCGCTTCCCGCGGGCAGTTTGCGGCCAGATTATGCGGGTGTGAGACCAAAAATCGCAGGCTCTGGCGAACCTGCCGCCGATTTCAATATTGCCTGTGAAGACACACACGGTGTGGCGGGGTACGTTGGGCTCTACGGTATTGAATCACCGGGGCTGACGGCGTCGCTTGCGATTGCGCGTTGTGTACGTGATGCGATTGTCGCCAAGTCTGGCGCGTAGCGTCGACGACATTGGCTTTGGACAGAGAGTGTCGGGCATCATGGCGCACGGCTGAGGTTGGGACCTGACCAGGGCTGTGTCGGAATGGTTTGCGATTGCAATTGTCCAAGGTTTATTACAACAGTGGAAAGCGAGGAATGTGTGGGTCATTCAAAAACAGTAAGTAAAGCAATCGGATCGGTACTGATTGTGGCCGGTGTGGTTCTGGCGGGTAACCCAGAACTCGTGATTGACTCGCCAATACCCGAAGACACCTTTGAAGCGGTTGAGCGGCGGGTCTGGTGGGGTGCACTGATTGGATTGGGTCTGTTGTTGTGGTGCCACCGTCAATTGCGTCCTTGGATGCCCACGGTGGCTGCCGCGAGCGCGGCCTTGCTGCTGGGTCTGTTAATCGCGCGCTTAATTGGCATTGTCTTGGACGGTTCAGTGGTCCGGCAATGGGTGTACGTTGGCATTGAAGTGGTGTTGCTTGCCGCATCAATAGCGTGGTTCAAGCGCCTCAGTCGGGGTGACGCTGAGCCTTTTTGATCCATTGCGGACTCGCCACCTGCATCTGTGCGTACAGATCGCTAAGACTCTTGGCAGAGCGGTCTTAGACCGAGAGTTTTTACAGGGGGCATTAACAGCCCTTGTCCCAGCATCGAACCCCCGAGAGATTACCAACTGTGCCGAGGGAATAGACGCCCCGTGTTGCCTTCTTGGTCCATAGATGGCCGCTTCAAGGTCCTTTGCTGATACGCCACACAGGTGGGTGTTGGCGCTTGAGGTACGCGCTGAATAAGTCATCGATTCAGGTTTTTATCAAGCACCTATACGGTGCCTTTTTACATCTGCTGCTGCGCACTTAACACGTCTCAAGCTGGGTCAGTCGATGCTGGGGCGGTGTTCATCAGGCCAATATCAGCTATTCCCGCTGTGCATTCCTGTGCACTTTTTCAGCTTGCCATTCGCTGTTTTTGCTGCTTGCTGAGTCCGCATTCCACAGCCCGCAAAAATGTTGTTATGCCACGCGCACCACCTTAGTGGGATTGGTGTGCCACGCCGTATTTCATAGGTGGGCTAAAGAAAGTCGGCGGTTGGTCGCTGTTGCAGGGGTTGTAGAGGTAGAGGCTGTCGCTATTCACTGAGAAACAGGTGCCATGAAGAAGTTTGCCGCATTGATCTTCATATTCTTTTTGGCATCATGCGAAAGTGGAGTGGGCGTAAAGCTCCAAGGCCCGCAAAAACGAAGTGGACCCGGCAGCAACAGGAAGCCCGTCTGCACCGGTCGCACCGAAAGTCTCTGATATCGTCGAGACGGATGAAGAGGCAGCCAATTTCCTCATTCAAGCGACCTATGGCCCCACACTCACCAGTATTGCTGAGCTAAGGCAGCTTGGGTATTCCGCGTGGTTTCGTCAGCAGATTGCGCTCGATGCTGACTACTTCCTCGACGATGCCTTAGATCGTGTGGCGGCTGATACGCAGGGTAGTAATCTCGGTTACGAGCTCCACAAGCTCGACTCAGTGTTTGAAAAAGCGCAGTACGCACCGGATCAGTTGCGACAGCGCGCCCACTACGCGCTGTCGCAAATATTTGCAGCGTCGACTCAAGTGATCCAGCGCAAGTCTTATATGCACGCCGCCTATAAGGACATCATGGTCGACAACGCCTTCGGCCAGTTCCGCGATCTCTTACACGATGTCACCTACAACCCGCTTATGGGCACCTGGCTGACTTATGTTGGTAACCGCAAAGCCGATCCAATCTCTGGATTCGCGCCAGATGAGAATTACGCGCGCGAAGTGATGCAACTTTTTACCATCGGCCTCGAAGAGTTGAACCTCGACGGATCGCCCAAGCTGACGAACGGCCAGCCGATTGAGAGCTACACCTTGGGTGATGTGGTCGAACTCGCGAAGGTGTTTACGGGCTTGTATTATAATGGTCTGTCGTTCGGGTAGGGTGTGGGCTTGCACAACGCCTTGGTGTCCGATATCGGACCTATGGTGATGCACAACGAGCATCACAGTGCCGGAACTAAGTCATTTCTGGGCAGCACTGTGCCCGACTACGGCGACGGTGATCAGTCCATAGATCACGCACTGGATATCCTGTTTAATCACGATAACGTTGCGCCGTTTATCGGCAAGCAATTGATCCAGCGCATGACGACCAGCAACCCAAGTCCCGCCTACATAGCCCGTGTCGCGACGGCCTTTAATACTGGTGAATTCGAGTTGCCAGATGGTTCGACGGTTGGTTCTGGCGTGCGCGGGGACTTGGCCCCGGTTTGGGCCGCAATATTATTTGACCCCGTTGCGCGATCTGCGGATCGGTTTAATGACCTGACGTGGGGCAAACTTCGCGAACCATTTGTCAGGCAGGTGCACTGGCAGCGCTTGGCGGACGCGGAGGGCCACCGACACCAGATTTTTAATCAAATCGTGGACCTTGGCCAGGTGCCATATCGGCCACCATCTGTTTTTAATTTTTACAGGCCTGGGTACGTTTTACCCAATTCTCATATGGGCAATATGGGGCTGGCATTGCCGGAAATGCAGATTACAACTGGCCCGCAAATTATTAATATTTTCCACAGAATGCGGCAAGCGGCATACGGCACCCGTGGGGATGGTCAGCTTTTTCCGACGTATGTCAAAGACGCGCCATTCATTGAAGACGCTCAGGCCTATGTGGACTACTTGGATCTTGTCTATACCGCAAATCAACTGACGGATAACACCCGTCTGTTGCTACTCGATGCAATTGAAAGCATCACACTGCCCGACAACGACCCGGTTGCCCGTGATTCGGCGCTTTGGGAGCGGTCTAAGCGTGCGCACCTGCTGCTCATGACATCTGTCGAATTCATGGTTCAGATCTGAGACCCGACATGATCAACAGAAGACAATTTCTCAAACTCAGTGGTGCGGGATTGGGCGTGGCCACTGGTTTTGCCTCGAATCTCGCGTCGTTCAATGCTTATGGCGCAGATTCGACTGGCTACAAGGCCTTAGTTTGTGTGTTTTTCCGTGGTGGAAAAGACACTCACGATATGGTCATTCCCTATGACCTGAGTTCTAGCGCGAGCTTTGAATCAATCCGTGCAGCGTTAATCGACGAGTACGCAGCCTCGGGTTATACGTCACGCAGACGTGACAGCCTGCTGCCGCTGGAAAGCAGCAGTGCCATGTCAAGCGCGGGCGGTACAGGGGATGGCCGAACCTTTGCGTTGCCACAAGAAATGCAGGCTCTGCACTCGCTTTACCAAAATCAAAAATTGGCCATCGTCGGCAACGTTGGTCCGCTGGTAGAACCGACCAACAGCGCGTCTTACGCGAACGGCTCATCCTACATACCGCCTCGCTTGTTCTCGCATAACGACCAACAGTCTGTGTGGATGGCATCCAGCCCGGAGGGTGCGACCTCGGGCTGGGGCGGGCGCTTTGGGGATGTGATGCAAGCGGCGAGTGCCAATCAAAATGCATCCTTTACCTCTGTGACCACCGCGGGCACCATGGTGTTTGCCAATGGCCTCACCGCAGGTGGCTTTCACTTGTCCGGCAGCGGTGGCGGTGTTATCCAAGAAATCGGTGGCAGTTCGCCTTTTTCACTGGCATACACCAACAACGCTTCGGGTGATCCATTGCATCATCGCAGTCTGATCGCGCAAGACTTGGTCAACGTCACCGGTTCGGCAGTGGAAAACAATGCCCTGCTTCGGAGCATCTTTTCGTCCACACCTGATCCTGTGACGGTGTTTCCAAGCAGCAAACTTGGTGATCAGCTGTCTTGGGTTGCCAAAATGGTCGCAAGCCGTGACGCGCTTGGCATGCGGCGGCAAGTGTTTATCGTGGCCGACAACGGCTACGACCACCACTCCCTGCAGCCTGAATTGATGCCGGTTCGGCGAGCTGAAATCTCCGAGGCCATGGCGGCTTTTTACAACGAGATGGCGGCGTTGGGCATTGAAGACGATGTCACGCAATTCACTGCGTCCGACTTCGGGCGGTCACTGGTGCCCAACAGCAACGGCAGCGACCACGGCTGGGGCAGCCACCACATGGTACTTGGCGGTGCGGTCAACGGTGGGCGGTTCTACGGCAATGTGCCTGAGGCCGCGGTGGGTCACAACCAAGACGCAGGGCGCGGGCGATTGATTCCCGAGCTCTCAGTTGATCAATACGCCTTCAGTCTGGCGCGATGGTTTGGTTTGAGCCACAGCGAAGCGCTCGATGTGTTGCCGAGTATTCAGAACATCGACCACATGTCGCTCTCGGGCATGCTGCCCTGGAGCTAAGTTGCGCTGTTGAGCGGATGCGCAAGATCAGCCCGGTTAGCTGAGAAGACCGAACCGCAGCTATTTTTATCGGTTCTGCAAAACAACAACGCCGCGCACAGTGGCGCGGCGTTGTTGGGCTGTTTTGCGCGTTACTCGATAAATGTCGTGGTGTAAGCGCCTGGGTCAACTGGCGCGAGGGTTGCGCCAAAATCGGACTCAATCGTGTCCATGATGAAGTTTGCAATCACGGCATAACCCCGCGCAGTGGGGTGAACCCCATCGAGCGAGAAGCCGCCGCCTGTGGCGAAAGTCGATGTGATGGTGCCAGTGCCGTAGTTGATGCCCGTTGTTGAGAGCGTCGCCAACGCGCCTGCCGCATCAAACAATGCAAGGTTGTCATTGCCATCGGCGATGCCTTCAATAGTGGCGTTGAACGCGGCGTTGGCCGCCGCAACCAGAGCCGCTTCAGACGCGCTCAACACATCGCCGTCAGCCATTGGCGTGCCAATGCCCCACACCGTGGTTGGATCACCCTCTACAGCTTCGGTGCCAATCTTGGATGAGCTTGGCAGCAGAATGTAGTCCTCTGCTGTTGCCTGGCGAATCGACGGCAACCCGGCGCCACTTGCGTCGGTCAGAGTCTCATCCTCAATCACCAGTGCGTTTTGACCAGCTGCGAAGGTGATAGTGCGTTGCGCGACTTCTTCGGCCGACAGGCCAACCATGGTCAGCCCGGCGTTGTAGGCCGCGTATGCGGCGTTACTGGCCGTGGCTGAGGCTTCGTCGAGCGGAATCGCGTTGTACGGCACGGTGGTGAAGTATGGGATTGAGGTCACGTCCGGCAAGTTGACGAGAACGCCTTTGGCGTCGTTTGCGGTCAACGCTGTCACCAGCCCAGAGTAGGTACCGGCGAAGACTGTTGGGTCGGTGAGGTCGTCGGTGCCGTAGGTGGTGGGGTCAAAGTTGCCAAGTTGATCCGCGCCGGTGCCGCCCGTGGTGGCGTAGGCGAGGGTATCGTTGTTGCCAATCCACAGCACGAAGAAGGTTGGCACCTGCGTCAGCGTGTCGGCGATCATGGTGTTGTCGGGGGCGCCGGCCATGCGCACAAAGTATGGATTTGCCGCGGCGGGCAGGTTGGCGATGTTGCCGTAGCCTGTTGCGCCGAGGTGAAAGGACTTCGCACCGGGCACGCCCATGTTGTTGAACGGACCACTTTGGATGTCAGAGACTTCTGTGGTTGGCGCCTCTGACACTGAAGCTGGTGCCAGTGGCGAGCCGGTCAGGACCAAGCGTGTGCCAGCGATTGGGCTGCCCGCGAGCAGCAGGCCACCGTTGTTGTCGCTTGTCAGTGGCTGCGTGAAGTCACCGCCTCCGACAGCTGCAAATTGCTGTGCCAAAATCGCGGGGAAGGAATTTTCCTGACCGTGCGTGTAGAGCGCACTGTCAGCGAAACCCGCCGTGAGGGAATCGCCGAGCGCGACAAAGCGGGTGAAGTCGGCGGTGCCAGCCGAGAGCGTTGCTTCATCGACGGGGTTTGCAAAATCGGCGTCGCATGCCGCGAGCAAACCGGTGGCGACGGCAACGCAGGCCACATTGCGCAGGTGTTGTGTTTTCACTTTCATCGTTGCGTCACTAGTAGGTGTAAGTTAGGCCAAAGCCGACGTTGTAGGCGTCTGCCACATAAGTTCCAGCGAAAGGCGTGATCGTGCCGCTCTCTTCGTAGTAGTCGTATGAGTTGTCGACTTCTGGGAACTTCAAATACAAGAACGACACATCGAAGGCGAGGTTGTCGTTGCGGTTGTATGTGGCACCAAGGGTGATGCCCGTGCCGTCTGGGCGCGGCGTTTCAGGTGCGAAGTAACCGTCGCGGACTGGTGTTTTGTCGATATAAAATCCGCCGCGGTAGGTCCACTTGTCATCGCGCTCGTACGACACGCCAACCCTAAAGGTGCTGGCGTCTTTGTAGTTGCGCGGGTTGACTGACGTAGGCACGTCGTTGGCGAACTCAATGCGCAGTTCTTCGTATTCACTCCAATAGGTGTGATTGATGTCGAAGGCAACAGTCATTTGCTCGCTCGCCTGGTAGGCGATGCCAAGCGTGAGCTCGGCTGGCAGGACGAGGTCCGCGTCGAACTGGGTGTTCTCGAAGGTGCTCTGCAATGAGGCGGGCACATTTTCAAACGTAGCTGAACCGCCGCGTGCTTCGAGGTCGACTTGCGAGCGGTAGTTGAGACCGATGTTGACGGTGTCAGATGCGCGTGCGAGCAGGCCGAGGTTGTACCCGGTGGCTGTGACGCTAGATTCACTCAGCGTGACGTTGGCACGGTTGCCGTCTTCATCCGTGAGACTGGTTGAGAGATTGCGGTTGAATTCAACCGATCCAGTGACGAGGGTTGGACCGATGCCGACACTGAGCGAGTCGTTGACGCGGTAGCTCAAGGTGGGTTGCACAAAAACGGACTTCAACGCGATGTTGTTGACCAAGTGTGAGCCTGCCCAGTCTGTCTCCCACTCCACGGTGTTGCCGTAAGGCGTGTAGACACCCAGGCCCCATGCGAGGTTTTCGCGCCACTTGGCGCTGTAATAGAGATTCAGCGGTGTGCCGAGCACACTCTCTGTCTCAGCCGTGGCACCGGTGTCGGAATTCTGATATTTGCCCGATGCAGACAGCAGGTTCAGGCTGCCGGTGAAGGCGCGGTCGCTGTCGAGTGCTTCAACGCTGCCAGGATTGAAAAATACGGACTCCGCGCTGTCAGTCATGGCGACACCAGCGTGTCCCATGCCTTGGGCGCGTTGCCCTTGCAGCGACACGCGATACCCGCCCGCGTGTGCGATTGAACTGACGCAAAATAGCGCCGTGAGAAAGAGAGCTCTTTTCATGGTGTGGTGTACATTTGGTTGCTTCAGTTTGGTGTCGCGATACCAATAAAGACTTGAATTAGTCACCCGCGATTCGCGCAGCATAATACTGTCGCGTTAGCGGTGTCGGCAATTTTTTGCAATAAGCGGTCACTTTGAATGGTTTTGCCTATTTAGTGATCGAAAATGCTAATCATTTTGGCTTGCAGTGGCCGATGTCGATCCGCTGCAGGCTGTGAACGGCCTGTGCCACGTGGCTCACTTCAAATTCTGTGGAACGCTGTCTCTCTGCGACTGCCTTCGGGAGCGTGGTCGATGACTGGTTGAGTGCATGTTGTGTGCGCTTGTGTGCTACGAGAGAGCCTGTGTCCAACGCTGTTAGCCGTGAGGAAGTGTGCGGTCTTGATACTGGTTCGGAATGGATTGCTTGCGTTGCCTGTGGATACGACCCTTTTTAGGTCCAAATATACAAGGGCGGTTACTGATTTTTGAATTAAAACTATTTCACTTCACGTGCGTTTGGCAAAGTCGGTCGGGCGCAGGTGTTGGTTCCGAGTGCTTGAGTTGTGATCGCGTGACGGCGCTGCATTTTTTGTCTGCCGCCGGTAAAAAATACACCCAAACTCACTTTCGGATGGCGCGGTGTGGTATTGCGACACGCTTTTGCAAACATTTGATCACAGAGATTTCACAGCATCGGCACAAGCCTGATCAGGCTGCGAGCAAACCGCGCTTGGGGATACAGAAATGGAGGGACTGGCTTTGCCGCGTCTTGGCTTCAGTCTGTATTGCAGGTGTCGTGCTTGTATTTATGCAGTAGCGCTTTGTCAATGTGGCAGTAGTCGTCGGGGCAACGCGTTAGGCGGTCTTGGTGTTCGGTAGCGCTGGGCAGGTAGTGGGTCAGTGGCAGCACTTCGACGGCGATGCGGTCCCGGTCTGAGCGCGCTTCTATAAAGCGACTGGCTTCAATAAGATGAGCCTGGGTCTCGCTGTAGACGCCTGTGCGGTACTTTATTCCGACGTCTTCGCCCTGGCGGTTGAGGCTGTAGGGGTCGATGATTTCGAAGAAGTAGGGCATCAATCCCGTAACGGACTGCTCTTCGGGGTTGAAGCTGACGCGCACGCACTCGGCGTAGCCGTCATAGGGGGCGTCGGTGGAGGTTGCGGTGCCGTTGGCCCGGCCTGCCTGCGTGGATTCAACCCCGGGCAGGTGTCTGAGAAATTCCTGCACGCCCCAGAGGCAGCCGCCTGCAAAGTACACGTGTTCTTGCATGGATTTCAGGCCTCGACGTCAGTGGGGGAGCTTGACCTGATGGGAGAGGAACGCGGCAACCACAGTGTTGTGGTTGCCGCGTGAATCCGGTCAGCCTTTGAAGCGGTTAACCAGCTTCCAGAGGCCCGGCAGGGCGACTGCTGCGATCACCAACTTGACGGCATCGCCAAGCAGGAACGGGGTCAGACCCCACGCCAACACGGGCTTGTCCCAACCGACAACCGCGCCGAGCCACGCGAGGCCTGGGGCGTACATGATGATGTTGCCGATCAACATGGCGCCAGCGGCGGTGAGGAGATTGCGGTCCCAGCCGCGCTCTGCCAGAAATCCGACAACGCCAGCGGCGAGCACAAAGCCAAGCAGGTAGCCGCCGGTTGGACCGATCATGTACGCAATGCCGATGCCTTTCTCAGGGGTGCCAGAGAAGACCGGCAGGCCTGCGGCACCTTGGGCGAGGTACAGCATCACAGTTGCTGCGCCAAGCTTCGCGCCGAAGGCCATGCCCAGGCTCAGGACCACAAGTGATTGCATGGTCAGGGGCACAGGCCAGAAGGGGATGCTGATTTTGGCGGACGCCCACAGTGCCAAACTGCCGAGCACCGCGAGGACGACATTGCGCACCATGGTGTTGTCAGACGGCCACAGGGCGTGGGCCAGTGTGGATTGGGGAAGGGCTGCTGTGGTCATAACGTCTTGGTTTCCAGTGTTAAATCAGAGCAGGCTCTGCGCCGAGGCCATTTGGGTGTTGCCACGCCCATCAGTGCGAGCCGGTAGACCGTCAAGTGTACCAAAAGGCGGCCTGAGTCGCGTGAAGGTAGGTGTCCAATGGGCGGGCAAAGGTGCGCTGCTGGCAAGCGTGTTTGGCTGGAATGAGTTTCTGAGGCAGGTCATTCGGGCCTTTCTCTGCCGAATCCCGCCAGTGCGTTCTGACCGATGCCATTCTGATACGCAGCCTAAAAATCTGATGCAAATAGACGTTTGCTGAGTGTCTGCGAACGGTGCCTGTCCGCGTTGCGCGGCATGGCGTCAGAAACGCTCGGCGCGCAGCACGTCGCAGTCGGTGACGTTGACGATGCCGATGTGGCGCTCGACAACGGCGAAGACAGCCTCGAGCAATCCTTCGACGCGTTCTGCGCGAACCACGCTCACGATGGCGACCATCCCACCGGCGCTCGAGACCTGGCCCTCACGGGTCCAACGGCCGTTTCGGCCGTTGCCGCCTAACACCGGCAAGACGGTGTAGCCGGTGACACCGGCGGTGTCGAGCGCGCCGGTCAGGCGGCTTTCCATCGGGGCCTCAATGATGATTTCAACGCGTTTGGCGCGGGTCATGTTCATGGGATTTAAGCTCCAACGGCACTTGCGACACTCAGATAGAGCGGAATGCCGACGGTGAGATTAAACGGGAACGTGATGCCGAGCGACATTGTCAGGTAGATCGCGGGATTGGCGTCTGGCAAGGCCACGCGCATCGCTGCTGGCACAGCAATGTAGGACGCCGAGGCGCTGAGTGTCATCAGCAAGGCTGTACCGCCGACCGACAAGCCGATCAGTTGCGCGGCTGCCAAGCCTGCTGTGGCGCCGATTACTGGCATCAGCATGCCAAAGCCAATCAACCCAAAGCGCAATTGGTGCGAGCTGCTGCGCAGCCCGCGTCCAGCGACCAATCCCATATCGAGTAAAAAGAGGCAGAGTACGCCTTTGAACGGGGCGACGATGAAACTCTCAATCTCCGCGAGGCCGTCATTCCCAGTGGCAAAACCAATCAGAAACGCGCCGACCAACAACACGATGGAGCCGTTGAGCAGAATTTCGCGCAACAGCCCACGTTGGTCGCGCGCGTCGACGGGGCTTTGGGCGTCGGTTGAGAAGCGCGCCGCAATCCACAGGGCAGAGAGAATCGCCGGTGCCTCCATGATCGCGGCAACCGCAACGAGATACCCCTCGCTCGCAATGCCGGCCGACTCGAGCACGGACGTTGCAGCAACGAATGTCACGATGGAAATGGACCCGTAGTGTCCGGCTACCGCTGCAGCGTCGGTGACACTCAGTTGCGTTGTGACGCGGAGCAGACCAAAGGCGATAAACGGCAGCGCAAAAGACAACACCGTACCCGCAAGTAGACTCAATAGCAGCGCGCTGTCGATGCCGTGCGCACTGACGCTGACGCCGCCTTTGAAACCGATTGCAAAGAGCAGATAGAGCGAGAGGGTTTTAGCCGCTGCCTCCGGCACGGTGAGATCGGATTTGGCGAGTGCCGCCAAGACACCTAAGGCAAAAAAGAGAATAAGCGGTGACAACAAGTTGTCTACTGCTAATGACACCACCGACTCAAACACAGACCAAGCACCCAAGTGACTCTGCGGTGTGAAGACACCGAAGAGTCACATCGGTTCAACTCTTTTAAGTGTGACTACGCGGCCAACTGTCGGTTGCCCGGCTCGGACGGTATAGGCCAGTGGGCCACTTGTTGTCATTGTGGCTCGGTTTGGCCTAGAGGCCCGGTGCGCACGCGGGTGTGTTGAAAAGGTGTGGCCGCCGTTCGCGCCTAGTGGACTTCATCCGCACGGCATAGTGCAATCGCTTCAAAGCTTGCTCAGGATCTCGGCCGTGTGGTCAGCGGTCTTTGGCCGTTTGAACACGTGCTGGATGATGCCGTCTTCATCGATCAAAAAGGTCGTGCGTTGCAAGCCCAGAAAGGTCTTGCCGTAATTCTGCTTCTCACCCCAGACGCCATAGGCGTTGATGATCTTGTGGTCTGGGTCGGCAAGCAGCGGGAACGTCAGGCCATATTTCTCGGTGAAGGCGGCGTGGCTTGCGTCATCGTCGGGTGAGACGCCAATCACGGCAATGCCCTTGTCGGTCAGCTCGGACAGGTTGTCGCGCAGGTTGCACGCCTGTTTAGTGCAACCCGGTGTGTCATCTTTAGGGTAAAAGTAGAGCGCGACCTTTTGGCCCTTCAAGGCGCTGAGGCTGACAGTTTTTCCGTCAGCGGTGTTAACGGAAAAGTCAGGTGCTTTGGTGCCAGCCGAGAGAGGTGCGGGCTTTGCAGCCATGGTGTTGTCCTGCCTGTATTGTCAAACGCCCTAGTGTATCGAAAAGGCCGCCGCGCCTGCGTGAGCGCGGCGCCACCTTTTAGCGTGTTAGTTGGAGAACACCCGTTGCAGGATTTCCGTGGTCCGCTCCACGGGGTTCTCGCGAATGGTTTTCTCCTCTTCGGCCAAGTAGTGAAAAATACCGCTTGTGCCTTTGTCGACAACGTGGCCGGTCAGGTCGGCATCAACCTTGGGCGCAAAGGGAATGGCGTTGTATTTTTTCAGCACACTCTTGAGCGTGTTGGCCGCGCCAACGTCGGCCAGCGCTTGGTCAACAATGGGTCGCATTTGAGACGCGAGCTCTTCTCCGGTGGTCTTGCGAAAGTACTCGGTTGCCGCGTTGTCTGGGCCCTGCAAAATGCCTTGCGCGTCGCTCACGCTCATGTCTTTGATGGCACTGACAAAGAGCGCGCGGGCTTTCGGTGTGGCTTTCTCAGCCGCTTCATTGAGTTTGAGCTCAAGGTCATCGAAGGTGCCCTCCAAGCCCACTTTCTCGGCGATCTTGCGCGCCTTGATTAAAGAATCTGGCAAGGGGATGCGGATGGCGGGGTCTGCGCTGAAACCCTTGGCTGCGCCAAGTTGACTGACCACAGCGTTTGAACCTTTGGTCAGGGCTTCTTTGAGGCCGGCTGTGATCTCGTCACTGCTCAGCGCGCTGAGCACACTGCTACTGGCGCCGCTGTTTGTGTTGTCTTCAATAACGGCTTTAGCCGCGTCTTTTAAGTCACTCAAGCTGAATGCCGCCACCGACACAGGGGTGCCAATGGCAAGACAAATCAGAACAACAGCAGTGTGTTTCATTTGGTAAATCCAATTCAAAATGAAGCCAGCGGCAATGCCGCTTGAGAAAAATCGTAGCCACCTTGGTGCGCCTTGCAGGCGTTGTGACAGACGACGGGCGTGAGTGCGATAGCATAACCGGACAGTGAAAGTGTTTGTTGTACAGCTCGGCCATGTCTTGCGGCCTTGAACCGTGAGTCACTCCAAGACGCACCCGCTTTGCAGCGACGTGTGCGTCCGTCCTCCCCACGTGGCAAAGGCGCACTGCATGGATGCGCCCGCAGGTCTATGCCTTGTCTGCTACGGCGCGCTTGGCGGCATCGCCCATCTGGGGAATTAGCGTGTCGAATTTTTGGTAGATCAAAGCAAGCCCGGCGCCCTCGATGACTGTGATCTCAATCCAGGGGTAGGCTTCGCGAAGTGCGGGCAGCGCGCTGAGGTCCACAGTTGGGTCTTCCTCGGCGAGGAAGAGCTGGACCGGGATTGATTGCGTGGCCATCACGCGGTCGCTCCAGTCTGTTTGAAAGGCAATGTACTCCATGGCAAAGGCGCGCCCAGCCTGGGCCGTCTTTGAGGCCATCATGTTGATGTTTGCCAACAGAATTTGCTTCATTTCATCGCAGTGGAGCAGCGCGAGGTCGGCTGGAGATTCTTTGCAGAGCTGTTGCAACATGGTCTCTGCGCCGATGCGCCGGCTCATGGCCATCACAGCATTCGACGCAAACTGCACCATGTGCGGTGCGCGTTGCGCCATTGAGACAAAAAACCGCTGCCAACTGCCTGATCCGTCCACGTTCTGGCCGCCGGGCAGGCACGGCCGCCCACCGATACCCAAAAGCTCTGTGACAACGTCCGGGTGCTTGGCTTTGAGACTGACGGCAAAGGGGAAGTCACTGCCGAGAACGGCGTAGGGCAGTGAGCTGATGCCAAGGTGTTTGAGCAGAAAGACGGTGTCTTCGCACGCGGCGTCTAGCGGGTCTGCGTTTAAATCAAGGCTGTCACTCTGACCGTAACCGGGACGGATGGGGCAGATAATGCGCAGGTTGTGCTCGTACGCGCAGCGAATCATGGAGCGCGACCAGCGCACCATGCAAGAGCCCATGTGTGAGAAGAGTATTGGGTTGCCGTTCACGGGCCCCATGTCGTGGTACGTCAGCGTGCGGCCATCTCTTAAAGCCAGAGACTTGAAGGGCTTCCAGACCTCGGTTTCAAGCCAATTGTCTGACAACTGTTGCAGTGCTGGATCTACCGGTTCTTCGTCGTTGACGGCGGTCTTTGGGAACACACCCAATGTCATGACGAGTCGGACGATGTCAGTTTGTGAGCGCAAATTCATTTTGGCGAGCACGGATTTGATTTGCCCGCGCACGGTGCCTTCACCGGTGTCCCGGTTGGCGGCGATTAATTTGGTGTTGAGGCCTTCAACCAGCAGCCGCACGACTTGCTGCTCGGCTTCTGTGAGGTGAAACACATTACCCAGCAGCGTGCCAATGGAATCACGCCAGTAGAAATGAGTGGACACAATGAGCGCGACGTGTCCGCCATCAAATTGGTTTTCAATGCGCATGATTCGAAACAACATGCTGCCGCTCTTGGTGGCCATCTCGACTTTGAGCAGCTTTTCTGAGTCTTGTGATTTGCGCAGCAAGTCTTGTGTTGAGCGCACCAGTGCCGTCTGCATCTCCGCGGGCAGTTTGAGTTGATTCAGGCGATCGCCGGGTTTGAGGCCGAAGGCTGAAAACGCGCCTTGGTTGGATGCTTCAATATGAAGAGACGGCGTCACCACAAAGGCGGCGAGGTTGTCATAGGGAATCAGCAGCGCGCGCATGTCGGGGCGGGTGGCTTCACCGCGCTGCAAAATGGTTTGCGCGCGATCTAGATGTGTTCGGTATGTCTTGTCGAACTCGCCCGGATTGATTGATTCTGCTTGATGGAATTGGGTGGAAAGCTCTGAGTCGTTCCAGAAGTCAATGAAATCTTCCAGTGACGACGGCTCCAGTGCAATCTCGTATATACGGTCCAGAACGACGTCGCTGTTTTGTACCGTCACAGTGAGTGTGTCCTAGGTGAATTTTGTTGGGGGAATTGATCTCGCGTGGTGGTCTGCGTGCTGTTTGACAAAATTACCTCGTCACTTCAAGTCTTGAGCGTTGCGGTGTGTTTTGATTGAAACCCCAGCCAATGTCTGCCTTGGGCAGGCCTATTTTATTGGGTCAAAATTCCTGTGGCTTTTCTGGGAGTAGAGTAGTACCAGAATGTTCAATAGTGATCAGGATATATTTGAGGTTTATTGAGCTCAATAGCCTAAATGCATTGAATACAGGGTGACACTTGCAGGTCTGTCAGGCGAATGCCATCCACCCCCCGCCCAGTACCAACATGCTGGACAGCCCGCGCCGCAGCATGAGCATGCCACGTGGTGAGGTAATTAGCCGGCTGATCTGCGCGGCAAACGCAATGATCACAGCTGAACCTGCGAGCAGCGCACCGAAAGTCAGCGCGGCGAGAAAAGAGAACTCGAACAGCTCGATGGTGGTGATGTCGGTGAGCCCTGGCAGCACGAGCGGAAACAAGACCATCATGTACGGCGAGACAAAGCAGGTGAACATGCCTGCTCCCAAGGACGGCAGGACAGAGCGCTTTGCTGCTGTGTGGTTGCAATCGAGCGCCATGCTGCCCTTCCAGACACCGCGGGCCAACCACAGGATGTACGCCATCATTGCGTATTTGCTGTACGCAAACACATCCGGTTCAGTTGTGATCCACGTGCCCAACCCAAAACACACAACTGCGATGATCGCGACGCCCCCAAGCGCGAAGCCCGTCCCAAAGCCGAGCGCGCCGATCACGTCTTTGCTCGCCGAGCGGGCGACCAACATCAGCGCAACCGGGCCGGGCGCCAACGCAATTACAAACACTGTCACCGTGTAGGAGGCGACATCGTTGTAGGACATCATGTCGCCTCACGCGAAGACAGCGATTGTGTGACCTTTGTGCGACGCGTGAAGAACCGTTTGGCACACCCAACCAGACCTATCAGAATCCAACTGCCTTGAATGAGGGCGGAAGACAAATTGAATTCTGCGAAGAGGCTGACGGCAACGAGCGACGCCGCCAGCACATTGAATAAAGAGTATTTGACGCTGTTCCCGTCCAGCCAGCCGAACTGCACCCAGCCGAACGCGAGCATGTACACCACAAAGCCCATCAGGCCGATTATCTGGAGCGGTCCGATTGTTTCCAGATAGAGCGCGACATCAAACATGCTTTCCCCGCCGAATTAAGCTGCCGCGAGGGTAGGGAATGCAGATGATCGCTCGCATCTACCATTTGGGAGACGGGCGCAAAAAAAGTTTGTTTTGTTATTTTTTGGCGAGTTTTTTCGCGAGTAGCGAGAACTTATTGGCGCAATGCGTGACCGGCGCCGCCGGCGTGTTTAGAGAATGCTGTTGCGTTTGATGTGTACCAAGATTGATAGAGTGATCGGCGCAAATTCTCAGTAGAGAAATGTGCTGAGTCGGACGAACATGATGCTATCTGAAGACGCCTGATCGGTGTCGTCGTTGGTTGTTGGCAACGGCGAGCTTCAGTCCGGCTGGCGAGGCGCGCTGCTCTATGTGATCGATCCAAACAATCCGTCTCAGGTGTACGTTGTGCGGCTGTCGAGCTTGCGCGGAATGCCTGCGGCGGGACGCAAAGTGTGTGAAAAAATAATGCAAGGGTGGAGTTGTCAGGGTGTCGCGGACAAGTGCAGTGTGACGCTTAAGACCGTCAACACCCAGTTCTCTCACATATTTCGGAAAACCAACGCAAGCAGCCGTGGCGAGCTGATTTGGTTGGCTATGATGCAGTTAGCTCCGAAGAGAGCGGTTGATTCCGCGCGAACCGTAGATTGGTTTACAAGTTGTGGCTGATTAGATGGACGCCCCAACCCAATCCGGCGTCAACGCGCCAAAATGGTGTTTCTGGAATCACCAATTCATGGGAGGGGCGTCCAAGTGAAAAAGTCTAATCTGGTAGCGATCGATTTGGCGAAGTCTGTCTTTCAGGTC
>CALAMQ010000101.1 GCA_937925815.1 uncultured Granulosicoccaceae bacterium
TTGACCGGGCCGTGTCGCTCGCGGGAGACGGTTCATGTTCTGGTTGAGTTTGGCGTGGAAGAGCTTGGTCAACCGGCGCGCCACCGCCTCCTTGACGGCGCTGTCGATGGCGATCAGCGTGATGTTGCTGGTGAGCGTTGAGAAGATCCGCGTCGACACCAAATCCCACTTCGCCAGCACCATCAGCGGCACCGACTTGATCATTGGTGCGCGCACCGGACCGGTCAACCTGCTGCTCTACACCGTCTTCAGACTCGGCGACCCAACCGGTGGCGTGCGCTGGTCGGCCTACCAAGACCTCAAAGCGCACGAGGCCGTCGCCTGGACTGTGCCGCTGTCACTCGGCGACTCGCACCGCGGCTACCGCGTGCTCGGCACCAACCTCGACTACTTCAACCACTATCAGTACGGCCGCGATCAAAAACTGTCGCTGGCCGCTGGCCGTGAGTTCGACTCCCCGCTCGATGTGGTGCTCGGCAGCGAAGTCGCCAGCGCCCTCGATTATGCCGTCGGCGACAGCATTGTCGTCTCGCACGGCCTTGGCAACGCCAACATCACCACGCACGATGACAAACCGTTCACCGTGGTCGGCGTGCTGGCCCCCACCGGCACGCCTGTGGACCGCACACTGCACGTGTCGCTCGCGGGCATCGAGGCCATCCACATGGGGTGGGTCAACGGCGTCAGGCTCGGGCGTGTCGCCGATGACGCCGCGATCCCGGAGCCCGAGGCCATCACAGGTTTCCTCGTCGGCATGAAAAGCCGCGTAAAGACCTTTGCCTACCAGCGCTTGGTCAACGACTACACCGACGACGTGCTCATGGCCATCATCCCCGGCCTGACCTTGCAGTCACTCTGGGCCACGCTCTCGGGCGTTGAGCGCGCGCTCTTTGCGATGTCCGCTGTGGTGGTGCTCGCAAGCTTGCTCGGCATGCTGACAGTCCTGCTCGCCGGATTGAATGAGCGCCGGCGCGAAATCGCACTGCTGCGCGCCATGGGCACACCCGCGAGCCACGTATTCAAGCTGCTGTGTGGCGAGTCGATGCTATTGGGTGCGGTCGGTGTGGCAGTTGGGCTCGCGCTCCACTACGGCACGGTCGCACTCGCAGCACCGTGGTTGCTCGACACCTACGGCGTGGTTATCACCCTCGGCGCGCCGTCGGTTGCCACGCTCGGATTACTCGCAGCCGTGGTGATCGGCGCGACACTGGTAGGCTTGATACCGGCTGCGCTCGCCTACCGCAACGCACTCGACGACGGATTGACCGTAAGGGTATGAAACACATGACTCGATTCAGCCTCGCGTTGGTCACCGCCGCAGTCCTCAGTGGCTGTGGCTTTGACCGCAGTGACGCGGTCGACGCCGCAACCGCCATCGAAGACACAACGGCTGGCGACGACCCCTATGTCGTCGACCCAAACATGCCCTCCCAGCACAGCACATCGACGCCACTGACCATGCCGATGTGGGACACGCTCCCGGAGCCTGGCGAGGACGGCCACCGCCACCTCGACTGGGAGCACTTGATGCCCCGCAACTTTGACTTCACCGCCTCGCTGTCAAATCTCGACGACGCGCCGGTGGTCGAGGAATTAGACGGTGAACGCGTGCGCATACCGGGTTATGTGATTCCGCTCGACACTGACCTGGACCGCGTCTACCGCTTTTTACTCGTGCCTTACGTCGGCGCCTGCGTCCACGTGCCACCGCCCCCGTCCAACCAGCTTATCTACGCGCAAATGGAAGAGGGCATGGAATCCGCTCAACTGTGGGAGGCTGTGTTTGTCTACGGCACCCTCTCTGCCGAGAAAGCCGTCACCGAATGGGGCAACACCGGCTACGTACTCGAGGTCGAACGTTGGGAACCTTACACTTGGTAAGTCACAGCCCAGCTGATACGACACCACAGCCTACAACCTGCTGACAATAATCCCTGGCGGCTCCAACCTTCTAACACGCACACAGCCGATACCGATCGGTGTTTGGTACGGGATCGCACTTGTACTGCTATAAAAGCCCCAACACTGGTCTTTTAGCAGTCATACGTGAAAACACGTTCTTGCATAGGTGATCGCGCTTACAGCGTGAACCGTGCGCCCAATGCCCGGTCAGACCTGTACCTGCCAATGAGCAGGTTGTGACACACTCTCACAACACGCGAATAGCAAACAAACTGATCCAACAAGACAACTCTGGAGAAAGACAACATGAGCACCAAGAACCTCAACCGCTCCGCCATCATCGCCGGCTCACTCGCACTGGCTGTCAGCCAAATTGCTGTCATTCAAACTGCCGCAGCTGCAAGCAAAGAAAAATGCTACGGCGTGTCACTGGCTGGTCAAAATGACTGTGCGGCGGGCCCAGGCACAACCTGCGCTGGCACGTCCAAAGTTGACTACCAGGGCAACGCTTGGACACTGGTACCAGCAGGCGACTGCGAGAAATTCGGCGTCGCAGAGACCATGGCGCAATTCGAACTGCCTGGCGACCGTGTTGGCTCACTCGAAGCACTCGACCGCGACCTCCCAGGTTAATTAACGCAAGCCCTGAACTGCGATCCGGACTCGCCGGATCGCGTTCAATAAAAATCAGAGTGGAACACCTCTAACATGCCTGTCACCACCCCCCCCATCACTCGACTGCCACAACGCGCCGGTGTGTGCTTCAAGCACCAACACTATGACGGCATCGTGCAAGATCAACCTGATGTCGGCTGGTTTGAGGTTCACGCTGAAAACTACCTTGGCGCCGGCGGCAAGCCGTTTCAGATGCTGAGCTGGATTCGCGAGCGCTACGCGCTCTCAATACACGGGGTTGGCTTATCCATTGGGTCGCACAACGGCCTAGATGCCAACCACCTCGCACGCGTCGCAGCCCTGGTTGAGCGCTTTGAGCCGCACTCCTTCAGCGAACACTTGGCGTGGTCAACCCACGACAACCGCTTCTACAGCGACTTACTGCCGGTGCCTTACAACCGCGAAACCGAAGACACCGTCTGCGCGCATATCAACCAAGTGCAAGACACCCTCAAGCGGCCCATGCTGCTAGAGAACCCCTCAAATTACCTCAGCCTCAACACCAGTACGTTGTCGGAGGCAGAACTGCTAAACAACATCGTGCGGCGCACCGGCTGCGGTCTATTGCTGGACGTTAACAACGTCTACATCTCCGCGCGCAATATTGGCTACAGCGCTGAAGACTATATCCGCTCACTGCCGACAGACCGGATTGGTGAAATGCACCTCGCCGGGCATTTGGTTGACGACGCAGACCCAGCGGACCCACTGTTGATCGACACCCACGACCGCGCCGTGTGCGATGACGTCTGGGCACTCTACGCCTTTGCGCTCGAGACCTGCGGCGCGACGCCTACGCTGATCGAGTGGGACAGCAATTTGCCCGAGTGGGCAGAGCTCGCAGCCGACATGCAACGCGCTGAGTCGCTGCTCAACCCGTCAGAGACTGTGCGCTGTGCCAACGCTTGAGCGCTTCCAACAACAAACCAGCGACGCTCTGCTAGACAGCGCCACCGCATGTCCGGAGGCCGTCAGTGGTGACAAACGCGAACGCCGCTTTGATGTTTACCGCAACAACCGCGCTGTCAGCCTGATTGAAAACCTCCAGGCGCTCTACCCCGCCGTTGCGCGCTTGGTAGGCCAAGAATTTTTCACCGCCGCCGCGCGCGCCTACATAGACGCCCACCCACCCACGGGTCCGGTGATGGCAGAATTTGGCGAGGCCTTTGGCGACTTCATCGCAGCGTTGTCTGGCGCAAAAAGCATCCCGTACATACGCGACGTTGCGCGCATTGAATGGTGTCGCAACGCGGCCTACAACGCCTCGGACGCACCGGTGTTGTCATTGGAGGCGCTCGCAAGCGTGCCACCCGACACGCTGCCGGAACTTCGCCTAGATCCGCATCCGGCGCTGCACACCGTCACATCGCGCTGGCCGTCAGGCAGTATCTGGGCGGCGACGCAGAGACCCGCTGGCACGGACGCACCCGCTGTCGACATGCGCACCGGCGAGCAAATTGCCATCACCCGTCCCGCCTGGGACGCCGACGTTCACATCCTCACGCAGCAGAGTGCGCAATTCCTGCACGCTCTGACGCAAGGCTCGACCATTGGCGACGCCGCAGCAAGCCAACTCGATCTCGACCCGGCGTTCGACGCCGGGCCTCACTTAGTTCACGTTCTGTCGCTCGGCGCGTTTACCGCCATTGCACAGACTCTCACCGCCGACCCCACGGCAACACCACAGGTTTCACCATGATCCGCCTACTCACATCTGCCCACGATTCTGTTTTCAACGCTCTGCAAACCCATGTCGGACCGTGGCTGCCCGGCCTGCTCGCGCGCTTCACCTTCGCCGCCGTGCTGCTGGTCTACTACCTCAACTCCGCCAAGACCAAAGTTGGCGAGGGCATAACGGGATTCTTTTCGATTGATGACGGCGCCTACTTCCAAATGTTGCCCAAAGTGATTGAGCAATTTGGCTACGACGCGACCCAAGTACCGCTGTTCCCGTACAAACTTATTGTGTTTGCCGGCACCTATGCCGAATTTATTTTGCCGTTATTGATTGTCGCGGGCCTGTTCACCCGTCTGGCGGCGCTGGGCATGATTGGTTTCGTATTCGTGCAATCGTTCGTGGATGTCACCGGCCACCATGTCGATGCCGAGACGGTCGGCGCCTGGTTCGACCGCTTCTCCGACTCAACCATTCTCGACCAACGCACCCTGTGGGTCTTCTTGCTGGTCTACCTCGTGATCTACGGCGCGGGCAAGCTCTCACTCGACGGTTTGCTGCTCGCCAAGCGGCGCTGACGCAAATCCAGACTCCACCAAAGACGGCGGCCCACGGGCCGCCGTTTTGCGTTTGATCAAGGTGTTCTGATCACGCCCGGCACAACCAGATTGTGTTTTCCCTGTATTTTTATTAACATGTTAACAAACTCACCGAGGTGCTTTGCTGTGCCCCACTTTAGCTACGAATACTCGGCCAACCTCGACGGGCGTCTCGACCACGACGCACTGTGTGAGCGCCTGTTTGACACCGCCATCAGCACAGGCTTCTTTGAAGTCGGTGCGGTGCGGGTGCGCGCTGTGCGCTGCGAGCACTACCGGGTCGCAGACGGCCTGCCCGAGAACGCCTTCCTGCACCTCATGTTGCGCATAGGCCAGGGCCGCAGCGAGCAAGACCGCGCGGCCATCGGGGAGGCGGTGTTCAACGCACTGACTGCCCAACTCAACGATTTGTTGTCCGAGCCGTATTTCGCCCTCACCTTCGAGATCTGCGAAATTGAGTCGGCCTACAGCTGGAAAAAGAACGCCATTCACCCGCGTGTGCGCGCTGCCCTCGCCGCCGCCGACACACCCAATGGAGAGACACTGTGAGCGCACTTGACGACAACATTCAAAAAGCCGAGGCCCACCTCGCGCGTTTTCGCGCTGAGGGTGTCCAGAACCTGATCAACGGTGAGTCCGTGCCAGCCCAAAGCGGTGACACCTTTGAGTCCATCACGCCGGTTGATCTGAGCACCCTGTGCAGCGTTGCCAAGGGTGGCGCCGCCGACATCGACGCCGCCGCCCAGGCCGCGCACGCGGCCTTCCCGGCCTGGCGTGACATGCCGGGCAAAGACCGGCGCGCACTGCTTCACGGCATCGCCGACGCCATCGTCGCGCGGGCAGAGGAAATTGCCTTTACAGAGTGCATGGACACCGGTCAATCGCTCCGCTTCATGAGCAAGGCCGCCTTGCGCGGCGCCGCCAATTTCCGCTTTTTTGCAGACCAGGCACCGGCTGCCCGCGACGGCAACAGCAGCTACGCGCCTGGGCAAATCAACGTCTCCTCGCGCAGCCCGATTGGCCCTGTCGGTGTGATCACGCCGTGGAACACGCCGTTCATGCTCAGCACCTGGAAGATCGCACCGGCGCTCGCGTCCGGCTGCACGGTGGTGCACAAGCCGGCCGAGCTCTCGCCGCTATCCGCGCGTTTGTTGGTGGAGATCGCCCACGAAGCTGGCTTGCCCGCTGGCGTGTGGAACACGGTCAACGGCATTGGCGAAGACGCGGGCAAAGCGCTCAGCGAGCACCCGCTGATCAAGGCGATTGCCTTTGTTGGCGAGAGCAACACCGGCTCACACATCATGCGCCAGGGCGCAGACACGTTGAAACGTGTGCATTTTGAGCTCGGCGGCAAGAACCCAGTGGTGGTATTTGCCGACGCCGATCTCGAGCGCGCCGCCGACGCTGCGGTGTTCATGATCTACTCGCTGAACGGCGAGCGTTGCACGTCCAGCAGCCGCCTGTTGGTTGAGCGTTCAATTCACGACGCATTCTGCGCCTTGGTCGCTAAGAAAGCGGCCAACATCACACTTGGCCACCCTCTAGACACCGACACCACCATTGGCCCGCTGATCCACCCGGTGCATGAGGAGAAGGTGCTCTCCTACATGCAAGTGGCGCGCGACGAGGGCGCGACCATCGCCACCGGCGGTGAGAAAGCAGGTGGCGCTCTTGCCAACGGCTGCTGGGTTAAGCCAACCCTGTTCACCAACGCCAACAACCGGATGCGCATCGCGCAGGAAGAGATCTTTGGACCGGTGTTGACAGCCATTGCGTTCGACTCCGAAGACGACGCGCTCGCGCTTGCCAACGACGTGCAGTACGGCCTCGCAGGCTACCTGTGGACCGCCGACAGCAACCGCGCCATGCGCTTCTCTGACCGCATGGACGTCGGCATGGTGTGGGTCAACTCAGAGAACCTGCGCCACCTGCCGACGCCCTTTGGCGGCACCAAGAACTCCGGCATAGGCCGGGATGGTGGCGACTGGTCGTTCGACTTTTACATGGAAACCAAGAACGTGTGTTTCGCAACCGACGCGCACCGCGTGCCCAAACTCGGAGGCTGACCCCATGCCCGTACCTGCCTACAACCTCTACCCCGACTTCAATGTGGTGCGCCTGAGCCACGTGGAATTGGTGGTCACCGACCTCGACGCCAGCCGTGCGTTTTACGAAACCACACTGGGCCTGCAAGTCACCGACGAGACCTCGGACACCGTCTACCTGCGGGCGATGGAAGAACGGGGTCACCACTGCATTATTTTGACGCGCGGCGATGCAGCGCAGGTCAACGTGATGGGCTTTAAGGTCTACAGCGAGGATGACCTCGACAAAGCCGAGGCGTGGTTCACCGCGCGCGGTCGGCCGACTGCATGGGTCGAGCGCCCCTATCAGGGGCGTACCTTGCGCACCAGCGACAACCTCGGTATGCCGCTTGAGTTCTACCACGCCATGGACCGCCTGCCGCACATCCACCAACAGTACGCGCTGTACCGCGGTGTCAAACCGCTGCGTATCGACCACTTCAATTGCTTCTCAACCAACGTCGATGAATCGGTCGCCTTCTATAACGACATGGGCTTTCGCGTCACCGAATACACTGAGGACGAAGAGAGCAAAAAACTGTGGGCCGCGTGGATGCACCGCAAGGGCGGCGTGCACGACATGGCATTCACCAACGGCGTCGGCCCACGTATGCACCACGTGGCCTTCTGGGTGCCGACCCCGCTCAACATCATCGACCTCTTGGATTTGATGTCGACCACAGGGTATGTCGCCAACATCGAACGCGGCCCTGGACGGCACGGCATCTCCAACGCCTTTTTCCTCTACATCCGCGACCCGGACGGCCACCGCATCGAGATCTACTGCTCGGACTACCAGACTGTTGACCCGGACCACGAGCCCATCGCTTGGGATCTGACTGACCCGCAGCGCCAGACGCTCTGGGGCGCCGCAGCACCCAAGTCTTGGTTCGAAGAGGGCAGTGTGTTTGCGGACACGGAAACCCGCGACCCCGAGCTGCAAGCCAAACCGATCGTCGCACCCTGACACCACGCGACGCAGCGTCTGCCCACTTCGCTGTAAACTGAACCCAAATCAAGCGTGCCCCTGCGGCACGCAGGCAAGCCGGCACACACAGCGCCGGCGCCCCGGTCCGACAGAGGAAGACCCATGACTGACCCGATCGACATCGACCGCCCGCGCCTTGTTGCTTTCCAAGTGGATGACACCCAACGCTACGGTGTGCTCACAGACGATGGCGTGGTCGACCTCTGGGCACGCCACCGCAAAACCTGGCAGTCACTGCGCGAAGTGATCCACGACGGCGCATTGCTGAAGCTCGCCGAAGAAGGCGCCGCACTCGAGCCAGACTTTGGTGAACACACCTTGCAATACACCATCCCGGTGCCGTGGCCTGAGAAGATCATTTGCATTGGCGTCAACTACCCCGACCGCAACGCCGAATACAAAGACGGCCAAGAGGCGCCGCCCTACCCGTCGATGTTCCCGCGTTTCCCGCGCAGTTTTGTGGGCCACAACCAGCCGCTGACGCGGCCGGTCGCGTCAAGCCAGCTCGACTACGAAGGTGAGATTGTGATCGTGACCGGCAAGGGCGGGCGTCATATCCCACGCGAGTCGGCGCTCGATCACATCGCAGCCCTCTCGCTCTGCAACGAAGGCACCCTGCGTGACTGGGTGCGGCACGCCAAATTCAACGTCACCCAAGGCAAGAATTTCGACGGCAGCGGCGCGATTGGCCCGTGGCTGATTCCCTACACCGACGAATCGCAACTTGCGGACATCGAGCTGACCACCCACGTCAACGGCGAGCTGCGCCAACAGGACCGCACCAGCCGGATGATGTTCGACTTCCGGTACATCATCAATTACATCTCAACCTTCACAACCCTGGTTCCAGGAGACGTGATAGTGACTGGCACCCCAACCGGTGCGGGCGCCCGCTTCGACCCACCCAAGTTCCTCGTGCCCGGTGACGTGATAGAAGTGTCGGCCACGGGCATCGGTACGCTTCTGAACACGGTTTCAGACGAGGCGCAACCATGACCCCGACGCGCGCCGCCGAGATCGGCAAGGCGCTGTTTGAGGCCGAGCGCTCGCGCACCCAGATTGGTTTGATCTCACAAGTCAACCCCGACATGACCATGGATGACGCCTACGCGGTGCAAGACGCGTTTGTCAGCGCCAAGAAAGACGCGGGCGCGGTGCAGCGCGGCTGGAAGATTGGTCTCACATCCAAAGCCATGCGCGACGCGCTCAAGATCGACATCCCCGACTCCGGTGTGTTGTTCGATGACATGTTCTTCGACGACGGCGCAACCGTGCCGGCAGACCGCTTCATCCAGCCGCGCATTGAAGCTGAGATTGCGTTTGTGATGCGCGATGACCTCACCGGCCCGAACGTCACCGCCTGGGATGCCATGGCGGCAACGGATTACATCCTGCCCGCCATCGAGATTCTCGACACGCGCGTGATCCGCCAAGACCCCGAGACCGGCGCGTTGCGCAAAATCACCGACACCATCGCTGACAACGCCGCCAACGCCGGCATCGCGCTCGGTGGACGGCCGATTGCCGTTGACGACGTTGACATGCGCTGGATCGGCGCAATTGTCTCGCGCAACGCCGAAGTCGAAGAGACCGGCCTCGGTGCTGGCGTGCTCAACCAACCCGCGCAGGGCATCGCCTGGCTTGCCAACCGCTTGGCAACCTATGGCGAGACTTTGCGAGCCGGTGACGTGGTGCTGTCCGGCTCCTTTGTGCGCCCGGTAGAATGCCCACACGGCAGTACCTTGCTTGCAGATTTTGGTGAGTTCGGTTCTGTCAGCCTCCACTTCGCCTGACTCAGACCGGATTCCCCACATGCCAGCGCCAACAAATGTCCTGAAAGATCGCCTGCAACGCGGCGAGGTCACAACCGGTCTCTGGATGGGATTCGCCGACCCCTACCTCGCCGAACTGACCGCGCGCGCGGGCTTTGATTGGGTGGTGGTCGATAACGAACACTCACCCAATGACGTCAAGAGCACCGCCGGGCAGTTGCAAGCAATCGCACAGACATCAACGCAGGCGGTGGTGCGACCGATCGTCGGTGAGACCTGGCTGATCAAGCAATTGCTGGATATCGGCGCGCAGACTTTTGTGATGCCGATGGTCGAGACCGTTGAGCAAGCAGCAGAACTGGTCGCGGCAACACGCTACCCGCCAGAGGGTGTGCGCGGTGTGGGCGCGGCGCTTGCGCGCGCCTCCCACTTCAACGCCATCCCGGACTATCTCACTACCGCCAACGATCAGGTTTGCAACATCATGCAAATCGAATGCGCCAAGGCTGTGGACAACATCGAGGCGATTGCAGCAGTTGACGGGGTGGACGGCCTGTTCATTGGGCCAGCGGATCTGTCTGCAGACATCGGCTACCTCGGTCGACCGTTCGAGCCCGAACCCATGGCCTACATCGACGCGGCGATCACGCGAATTCTCGCAACCGGCAAATTCGCTGGCATCCTCACCGCCACCAAACACCACGCCGAGCACTACATCGCACTCGGCGCGACCTTTGTCGGTGTCGGCACCGACATCACCTGTTACGGCAAGGCCGTGCGCGAGCTCGCATCACAGTTCAACGCCGCCAGCAACACCGAAGCCTCAAGCGACAACGGGCCCTACTGACCCCTGCTGTACGCCCCTCAAACTGCCGCATGACAGGCCGATAAGGTCTCAACAGCGGTTGTCAGGGCAGCACCATGCAGAATTCAGATGTTGAACAGCTTGGGCGGCTGTTGCATTCCCACTTTCCCATTGTGGTGCTCGAGAGCGAGGAAGAAGAACGCTGTCTCAAGTTGCTCGCGCACGCCGCGGGCGACTGCGCCCTGCAGGCGCAGCGCTGGTCGATTGCATCCGGTTTCGAAGCGCTGAAGACCGCCATGTTCTCAGCGAGGCCGCTGTCTCTGCACGACAACGACGCCCCACAGACAGATATCCCCGACCGAGACCCGCGAGAGGCGCTGGAGTCCGCCGCCAAGCGGCTGAGTAACACCCTGTTGGTGCTGCTCGATTTTCACCCCTACCTCGAATGCCCACGGGTGGTGCGCCAGCTCAAGGAGTTTGCTCTGGCAAGCAGGCAGACCGGCAACAAGATCGCGCTGCTGGGCCACAGCGTGCCGGTGCCGGCGGAAATCCAGAAACTGAGCATGCCGTTCACGGTGTCCCTGCCAACAGCAGACCACATCAAGATGCTGATCGAGCGCGAAGCCAAGTTGCACACCATTCGCCACAAGACCCGTGAAGTCACGATCGATCCGAAGGCGCAGTCGCTCTTGGTGCGAAACCTCACCGGCGTGACCTACACCGACGCCGAGCGACTGGTTCGAAACGCGATCCAGACCGACAACGCGATCACGCAATCAGACGTTGCCGACGTCATGCACGCAAAGTATGAGCTGATCAATCAGGGCGGTGCGCTCTCCTTCGAGTACGACACCCGTTCGTTTGATGACGTCGGCGGGTTCAACTATTTGAAGGCGTGGATCGACAAACGCCGAAGCGCAATTCTCGGGTCTGATGTGAACACCGATCGCCCGAAGGGCCTCATGCTGCTAGGGGTCCAGGGTTGTGGAAAAAGCTTGTGCGCGCGCGCTATCGCCGGCCAGATCGGTGTGCCGCTGATCCGCTTTGACATTGGCGCGGTATTTAACAAGTTCATTGGCGAGAGCGAGCGCAATATTCGCGAGATACTGCGCAGTGCAGAGGTGCTCGCCCCGTGTGTGCTGTGGATCGATGAAATCGAAAAAGCCATCAGCGGCACCCACGACACCACCGGCGCGTCGCAGCGTGTGCTGGCCACGCTGCTGTCGTGGATGCAGGAGAACAGCAAGGGGGTCTTTATCGTGGCAACGGCGAACGACGTGCAGCGCTTGCCGCCAGAAATCATGCGCAAGGGCCGACTCGACGAAGTGTTCTTTGTCGACCTGCCAACGCAACAAGCGCGTGTGGAGATCACCCGATCGGTTCTGACCCGTCGGTCAATCGACGTTGCGCCCTTCGACCTCGACGCAATCGCTACCCGCAGCGAGGGATTCTCAGGTGCAGAAATCGAGCAGGCCGTGGTTGCCGCAACCTACAACATCCACTCTGGCAACACGCTGAAAACGATTGATATCATCCGCGAAATTAGCCTCACGCAACCACTGTCAGTGGTGCGGCGTGAGGCCATCACGGCGCTGCGGCAATGGGCCCACACACGTACCGTAGACGTCGACCAAGGGCCGCATTCGCAATCGATCGCCGTCTGACGCCAATCAAGACGCTGAGCGGGAATCGGTTGGGCCGTTATCCGCGTTGGCAGCGATAAGACCCACGCTTGCGCTCACAGTTTGCGGCGACGCACCGCCACGGAACAAGGCCCGACGTTTGCGCGCCTCGAGCGCTTTGGCAGCCCGCACATGGCCATAGCCTTTGACGCCTTGCGGCCAGCGCAAGAGCTCAGCTGCCCAACGTGTGCGGCCTGCTGTAGTTGCCTCTACTGCTGCGTCGAGATCCTCGCAGTAGAGCGCGAGCAGTTCCTTGGCCTCGCGTCGCTCGGCGCTGAAGCCAAAGGGATCAAGCCAAGTGCCGCGCAATACGCGCAGGTGTTGCAGCCCACGAAAGACCAGAAAGACCCAACCGCCAAACCGAATCTTGCTCGGAACACCGTTTTTCAACGGTGTGAGACCGGGTGGCGCGAGGTAGACCGACAAGCGCCCACCTCTGCCAACAGCCGCCTCGCGCGCGGCCGCAGCTGCGGGCGTACTGTGCAGGCGCGCCACTTCGTATTCATCCTTGGTTGCCATCAGGCGGTAGAGCTGCATTGCCGCAACAAAGGCTGCGTCCTCATCACCCGCACCGAGCAGCGGCTGCAACCGCTCGCGGTAGCGCCGTGCGATGCGCTTTCCGCCGTAGGCTACCAGACGTTGCGCGAGGCGCTCAACGCGCTCAGCGGCATTGGCATCCTGCACAACCGGCGCGTCGCGCTGTGCGAACGCGGCCGGCGCCACAACACTGATCCGACCCAGCAACAAGGCTTGTAAATTTTTCTCAACCGCCGCACCGTTGTCCCGGATCGCCTGCTCAACCGACTCGAGCCGCACAGGCAGTGCACCCAGTTGTAAGGCCGCACCCAACAGCACGGTATTCGCCAAGACCGCATCACCGAGGTAGTGGGTTGCAAGAAAATCAGCATCCAGCGAGTGGGCGTTTTGCACAAGCGGTGTCACAGTTGCCATGAGAGACTGACTGGACAGGCCTGCTTTGCTACCCGTCAACTCGCCTGCCGTGGGCGCGACCGCCTCGTTCGCGAGAAAGAGGGTCCGATCGCTGTGGTAGAGAGACAGATTGTTTGCCGCAACCGCGCTCACGAGGTCAGCCGCGATCACAAGGTGCGCGCTGCCGGGTTGCAGCCGGCCGATCGGCGCGGAGCCGCCGAGTCGGGTCAGCGCACTCACCAGCCCACCCTTCTGCGCAAGACCCGCCATGCCGAGTGAATGGTTCGGCAATCCATCGAGGTGCGCTGCGGCCGACAAGATAGCGGCGGTTGTCGTGATGCCCAACCCGCCAATGCCCATCAGCGCAATGTTCACCCCATCGCCGAGCGCAGCAACCGCTGGCGCTGGGAGATCGACTGCGGGCAGGTCTGCAAGGGTCGCTGCTATCGGCGTTGCGCCCTCAACGGCGACAAACGATGGGCAGAAACCGTCGGCGCAACGGTAGTCATCGTTGCAACTTTGCGGGTTGATCCGCCGCTTGCTGCCAAGTGATGTGTCGAGTGGCTCGACCGACAAACAATTACTCACTGCGGTGCAATCACCGCAACCTTCGCAAACTTCGGGGTTGATCCAGAGTTTTCTTGGCGCTTGCTCACGAGTACCGCGCTTGCGTTGACGCCGCTTCTCGGTTGCACAGGTTTGAATGAAGACGATCACTGACACACCGCCCTCGGCTTTCAACCGGGCCTCGACGTCGGCAAGTTCATCGCGTGGTGACACACTCAAACCTGCGGTATTACCAGACCGGTTCCACTGCTCGGGCTCATCGCTGACAAGCTCAATGCGCTCGACACCCTCGGCCCGGATCAGCTCAACTGCCCGCGCAACCGTCAGCGGGCCGTCCACCACCTGCCCACCCGTCATCGCGACCGCGTCGTTATACAAGAGTTTGTAGGTGATCGGTACCTGGGCTGCCACCGCCGCGCGGATCGCAAGGCTGCCAGAGTGGTAGAAGGTGCCGTCGCCGAGGTTGGCGGTGACGTGGTCACCCGGATTGAATGCCGACATGCCAAGCCAGGTGACGCCTTCACCGCCCATCTGCGTCACGCTCTCAGTGGTTCGCCCCATGGACTCGGCCATGATATGGCAACCGACACCAGCCATGACGCGCTGCCCTGGCACAACCTGTGTGCTGCTGTTGTGGGGACAACCGGAGCAGAAAAACGGCGTGCGAGCCGGCACAGCACCAACGTCCGTGGCCTGGCTCTCACGCCAACGGGCGGCGATGCCCCGCGCCATGCTGTCCCAGAGCGCAGCGGGCAAGACCCGCTCGAGTGCTGACAGCACGTCGTCTACACCGAGCTGACCAACTTGCGGCAGCAATGGCGCGCCGTCGGCGTCCGCTTTGCCGAACACCCGCGCACGACCCGGCAATCGGTAGGCGTGTGACAACACCTGGTTTTCAACCAACGGTCGCTTGTGCTCAACGACAAGAACCGATTCCGCTCCTGCAACAAAATCCGCAACATCGGCGGCATCAAGCGGCCATGGCATGCGCACTTGACACACGCGCACGCCATGCTCGCGCAAGCGGTCAAAATCAAAGCCGAGCGTTTGGAGACAGTCTTGCAATACAGTAAAGGCTTGACCCACGCCGACCAGCGACACCTCGGGACGGCGCGGCTCGACGACAACGCGGTTTATTGTGTTGGCCCGCGCGAAGGCCCGCGCGGCGGGCAGCTTGAGCTCGCGAAGCAATGCCTCTGCCTCGTGACGCAGGTTGAGGTCTGCGGGCCGATTGAGATTGGTGACCGAACGGGGTGTCGGCCCCTCGGGCAGCACAATTGTCGGGCGCACTCGATCGAGCCCCACGCTCTCGGTGGTATCGAGGATCTCCGTGTGGCCGAGCAAGCCGATCCAGAGCCCGGTGTAGCGGGACATGGCATACCCTAGAAGTCCCAGCTCGATCAGATCCGCCACTGACGCCGGCGATAGCACCGGCATCTCGGCGTCGATGAAGGCGTAGTCGCTCTGGCTCGCCCAGACCGACGATTTCGCTTGCGCATCATCGCCAGCCAGCGCGATAACACCACCGTGTTCCGCGGTGCCGCTATAGTTGCCGTGCTTGAAAACATCGCCACAGCGGTCAACTCCCGGGCCCTTGCCGTACCACAGCCCGAACACGCCAGACACGGTGGCACTGTCGGCCCAGCCGGCCTGTTGACTGCCCCAGACTGCCGTGGCGGCAAGCTCTTCGTTGACGCCTGGATTGAAATGGATGTTGGCGTCGCGGCACCGCGCCGCCTGACGCTGCAGCTCAACATCGAGGCTGGAGACCGGCGAGCCTCGGTAGCCACTGACATAGCCCCCGGTGTTGAGTCCTGCAGCGGCATCACACGCGGCCTGCTCAAGCAGTAGACGGATGAGTGCGTGGGTGCCGTTGAGCAGGACCCGCGTCGATTCGGGCGCGAATCGCGCGGCCGGAATGGGCAGTTCGGACGGGGTTTCGACCTTGTTGGCGTGTGCGACCACGGACTCTCTCCTCAACAGCGTCAGCACCGGTGTGCAGTGGAGGACATCCTAGAAGCTAGTAGCAGGCAATATGATTCTTTATATGCCTCAGATTCCCATTATTGAGGTATTATTTTCTAACATCTATATGCGATAAGGTTTTTCATGCCAAAACTGGACGCAACCGACTGGCGAATCCTCAGCCAGCTGCAAACGGCACCCGACACCTCGATCAACGACCTGGCCCTGGCCGTCAACCTGTCCACGTCCCCCTGCTGGCGGCGTGTGCAGCGGCTCAAGGCGGACGGCGTCATCCTCGGCCAACGGCTGGCGATTGACCCGATGGCCGTGGGGCTGAGTTGCACGGTATACGCCTTTGTGAAGCTCGCGCTGCCAAGCACCGACAACATGCAGGCCTTTGAGGACCGGATAGTCGAGATGGCCGAGGTGGTGAGCTGCGAGCGCGTCACCGGCGCGATCGACTACCTGATCAAGGTCATTACCACCGACGTGCAGGGCTACGACCGCTTCCTGCGCGAGCAACTCCTGAAAATGCAACTCGTGAGCAATGTGGAGTCGCATATTGTGGTCGCACGCAGCCCAGTCTCGGATGACTTGCCATTACGCACGGCCGAGCTGGCGGCACGCTGACAGCCATGCACCCGCAGGCGAGACTCAAAGAGCGTATGAAAAACAGAAACCGCACGGCTTTCTTGAAATAGATCTGTTCAAAGCCTAAGCCGGGTTTCCCTAGCGCTGTTTCGCCGTAGGGTAGACGCCCAAAATCTTAAAAGACTCGATGTAGTGATCGAGTTCTTTGAACGCTTGGGCGACGTTCTCATCACGCGGGTCGCCTTGTATTTCAGCGTAGAACTGTGTGGCGGTGAATGAGCCGTCGAGCATGTAGCTCTCGAGCTTGACCATGTTGACACCGTTGGTGGCAAAACCGCCGAGCGATTTAAACAAGACCGCTGGAATATTCTTCACCTTGAAGATGAACGACGTCATGGTGTTGCCACAGCGCTCGGGCTCGTTCGGTTTATTGGACATTGCAAGAAAGCGTGTGGTGTTGTGGTCGCTGTCTTCGATGTCGCTAGCAAAGGTTTCAAGGCCATAGATCGAGCCGGCAAATTCTGAGGCCAGCGCCGCAACGGTTGGCTCGCCGCGCTCGGCAATCGCGCGCGCGGCTCCAGCGGTGTCGACACCCGTGACACCTTTAATGTCATGCCGCTTGAGAAACGCGCGGCATTGCCCAAGCAAGACCGGATGGCTGACCGCTTCGGTGACAGCATCTAACGTCCCGCCGGGCACACCGAGCAAGGCAATGCGAACGCGCACAAAAGCTTCGCCGACGATATGCAAGCCCGACTCTGGTAACAGTTGATGTATGTCAGCAACCCGGCCGTAGGTCGAGTTCTCCACTGGCAGCATCGCAAATGCAGCATCGCCCATTCTCACCGCATCGATTGCGGCTTGAAAGCTGTCACAGGGCAAGACGTCGAGGTCGGGGAAAGCCTGGACGCAGGCTTCGTGGGAGTAAGCACCGCGCTCACCCTGAAAAGCCACTAAACCGGTCTGTTGCACGCCGTCCCCTGCCTATTTGATCAAAGGCATCAGTATAGCGTTGCGCCTAACGCTCTGCGCGACGGCGGCAAGCCTGAAATCCGCTGCAATCCAAACCCGGCCGAGTGCCGGGTCGAGTTTTCAGGTCTGGCCAGTGGATCAGGTCGATCCGCAGGCCGCGCATGCGCTGGCACACGGGTTTTTCGCAGCGCAAGGGTTGGCGGCGGCACAGGGATTGGCACCACATGCTGCGCCGCACGCTCCACAAGCTCCACACGCCGCGCAAGGATTTGAAGCGCATGGGTTGGCCGCAGCGCAGGGATTGGCCGCTGCGTATTCGAGCTGAATTTTTTCGACGTAGGCTGTCAACGCCGCCAACTCACGCGACTGCCAAGGCAGCGGCTCTGCCGCCATCGGCACAATCATGCAAAGCTGCACCATGCTCTCAGCATCCACTTCATCGAGACCTGCAAGATCAAATGCCATCTTCACAGAGTGAGGATACGCTTGCGTGAATGTTGCGTTGTACAAGTTCATATCCGCATGGCAGGAAATACACGCCAAGCCGTTCGAACTCAATGAGGTGTCAGCAAACAACGACTCGCCAAGCCTCTCCATCGCCTCGCGACTGGCGACATACTTGCGCTCACCCAAGGGACGAACAACCTTGTCTTGCGGGATTTGATTTCCCGCTGCAGCGCAGGGGTTGGCACCGCAGGCGCCGCAAGCCCCGCAGCCGCCTTTGGCTGCGCACGGGTTCTTAGCCGCACACGGGTTGGCACCGCAGGCCGCGGCGCAAGCCCCACACGCACCGCAACCGCCACAAGCCCCACAGGCGGCCTTGGCCGCGCAAGGGTTCTTGGCAGCACACGGGTTGGCACCGCAGGCCGCGGCGCAGGCCCCACACGCACCGCAACCGCCACAGGCCCCTCAGGCAGCTTTAGCAGCGCACGGGTTCTTGGCAGCACACGGGTTGGCACCACAGGCAGCGGCACAGGCGCCGCATGCACCGCATGCACCGCAACCGCCACAAGCCCCACAGGCGGCCTTGGCTGCGCATGGGTTTTTAGCGGCACACGGATTCTTGGCTGCGCAAGGATTCGCACAACAGGCGCTGGCGCAAGGATCGGCACAGCAGTCATTCTCTGCAGCACAGGGGTTCTTGGCCGCACAAGGGTTCTTGGCGGCACACGGTGTCGCGCCGCTCGATGCCGTGCACGCAGCGAGAACAATGGTGTCGCTTGCTTCAGCGGGACTGATTAATGCCAACTCGCCAACGCCATAACTCGCGCCCAAAGCAAACAGCACCGATGCTGTGATTTTGTTGAGCTTCATTGTCATCGCAACGTCCTCTAATAAGATGGTTTCTCGTAGCCGCCGTCTACAACCACACGTTCAACACATGCAGAAATATAATGCGACTCATCCTCTTATCGTCGGACAAATTTTGAACGCTGACCAGTGCGCGATGACACGTATACGTGATATCCACTACGGTTCTTAACACCCACTGACAGTGCTAAAACCGCTGTAGCACCGCAATGCTGCGTTATTCCACCGAAGCAAGTGCCGCGTCGACGCGAGCAATTTGCTCTGACACAGAAATGGTGATTTCGCCGGGCACCTCCAGCTCGCGGTGCTCAAACACACTCTTACCGGGGTTGGCCTCTCGCCACAGCTCAAAGCACTGATCTCGGTGAACAAGCAGTGACGCAATTTCTGCACTGAACAAACACATCACCGCCGATATCCAACGGTTGGTTGGCCAACTTGGATTGGCGTGCTGGATCGCGAAATTACCCAAGTGAGGCACCACGTGCTCCGCCGGTACGTAGTGTTCAGCGGTTACCCACTGGTTGGTGCTAAACAGACCGAGCATATGTCCATCTCTGTCCATTGATATCGCTATGAGGTGGACTGTTTTGCTGGTCGCGTTGGCCATGTCACAGGACATCGCCCTGTCTTCGCCCATCATTGATGCGAGGTAAGGTGTGCGAAAAAAGGTGTGAAAATGCCCGTGCTCACCAGTCTCGCCGCGGTGAGCGTGGTAGTAATACTGACTGCCGCAACGGCTGTCGAGGACATCATTTTCGGGGTAATGGTTAAATTCGTAAAACGTGCCCTGGCCGCGCAGCATCTCACCCACAAGATTTAATCCGCCGCGCTCTAACACTTCAGTACAGCGTTGTGCTTCCTGCCCAGCAGTTTGCATTGCTTGCAATCTTGGCAATGGCAACAGAGTCAGATCCGGCAGTTCAACCGCTGGAAAGTTCACGATGGCATCTCGCATTTTGTGGATTTCTTGAGGCTAATGGCAGCCAGTGGTGTTAGCAAGTACTAAACGCGGACACAACTGACCGCATTTAGTGTGTACAGGTTTATGAACCGCTGCACGCCCCGCAACCGGCCTTGGCAGCGCACGGGTTCTTGGCCGCGCACGGGTTGGCCCCGCAAGCCGCGCCACACGCGCCGGCACACGGGTTCTTGGCAGCGCACGGATTGGCGGCGGCACAGGGGTTCGCAGCACAAGGGACTGCACAGCATTTGGCCGCACAAGGATCAGTGCAATCTTCAGCTTCCGCCGCGCACGGGTTCTTGGCCGCACACGGGTTGGCTGCAGCACATGGATTTTTAGCAGCGCATGGGTTTTTCTTGGCAGCGCATGGGTTGGCGCCGCACGAGGCCGTACAGGCTGCGAGGATAATGGTTTCATTCGCTGACGTGTTTTCAGCCAAGACGACACCGCTGCTGACACTTGCGCCAATGGCAAGCAGGACAGACGCGGTGATTGTGTTCATTTTCATGGTGGTATTTCCGTTGTTGAGTGATGTTTAGATCCGCCAAAATCAAACGCGGAACCCAACGACGGCACTCACGTGATTAGCGTCGTCGTCAGACCTAAAGAAAACACCTTCGTTCTCGGAATGAAGTGCGCAGAGGTACGTATAAGGGTTTGCCACTGGATCAAGGCCAGCCACACTGTGCGGCATCCGGTTTTCACTCACTCGATGCGAGTGCGTCGCAGCCGGCGAGCCACCAGCTGCGGGCCTTTGACGCGCGGATCAAGTGGCAACGTGCCGGCGCAACCGGACCCGCCAAGATCAATGCTTGCGGCGTTCGTACTGGTCGATCATGTGCCACAGCACGCCCGGGGTTGCCGGCATGTCGATGTCAGGCTCACCATAGCGCCGCATCAGTGCGTCAGACAGTGCATTCATCACTGCAGGTGCAGCGGCGATGGTACCGGCCTCTCCAGCGCCCTTGATGCCGAGCGCGTTGGTAGTCGAAGGCACATTTCGGGTTTCAAAATGCACCGGCGGCAAATCTGCTGCGCGCGGGAGTTGATAATCCATCAGTGACCCCGTCACCAACTGCCCGGTTTCGTCGTAGACCACACGCTCAAACAGACACTGGCCTATGCCTTGGACCACGCCGCCAACCACCTGTCCCTCGAGCAGCAACGGGTTCACCGTCACGCCAAAGTCATCGATAGCTGTCCACTTGACCAACCTTGTAATGCCGGTGGCCGGATCCACTTCTATCTCACAGACGTGCGTGCCGTTGGGGTAGGTGGCCTCGGCTTGTTGCACGTCGCCAATGGCCGTGCGAGCCGATTCATCCGGGGCCGACGCCGCCACGGCTGCGAGCGAGATTGCACGGTCGGTTCCGACCACTCGTGCGCTGCCACCGTGGAGCTCGATATCGGCTTCTGCGGTTTCGAGTTGCTCGGCTGCCAATTGACGCACGCGTTTCAACAACTCCCGCGCCGCCACTTGCACCGATGCACCACCGAGCGGCACAGAGCGAGAGCCACCCGTGCCACCACCGGTGGCGAGCTCGTTGGTGTCACCTTGGCGAAGTTCGATGTCCGTGTAGTCAACACCGAGTGCCTCTGCTGCAATTTGGGCATAGGCGGTTGCATGCCCTTGGCCGTTGCTCTGCGTGCCAATACGCAACGAAAAGCCACCGTCGAGCCCGAGCGACAAGTGCGCGGGCTCTGATCCGGCAAACGCGCAGGCTTCGATGTAAGTGGCCATGCCGATACCGCGAAAACAACCACGCTGTTCAGCTTCGTGAGCGCGCGACTCAAATCCCTGCCAATCGGCGCGTTGCATTGCAAGCGCCATGTGTTCTTTGAACTCGCCTGTGTCATAGAGGCGACCGCCTGCGGACTTATACGGCAATTGGTCGGTTGAGATCATGTTTCGCCGGCGAATCTCATCTGGCGAGAGACCGAGATCCCGTGCGCAGGCGTCCACCAAACGCTCGAGTGCGTAGGTTGCCTCCGGTCGGCCCGCACCACGGTAAGCATCAGTTGGCGTGGTGTGGGTGTAGACCCCACGGATATTGGCCGCGAGCGCCGGGATGTCATAGATGCCCGTCGACATCGAGACGCCGAGGTAAGGTATGAACGGCCCAAAGGCGTTGAGGTAAGCACCCATGGCCGCGATCAAATCAATGTCGAGCGCGAGAAAACGCCCGTCTGATGTCATCGCCATGCGCGCTGTGACCAAATTGTCTCGACCGTGCGCATCTTGGACAAAGTGCTCACCGCGCTCGCAGGTCCAGCGCACCGCTCGGCCGAGATCGCGCGCGGCATTTAGGCACAGCGGGTATTCACGATAGCAAAATACTTTGGTGCCAAAGCCGCCACCAACATCCCCGGTGGTTACGCGCAGCGCGCCAGATTCAATTCCGAGCGAATTGACAAGCGCGTCACGCATACCGTGCACACCCTGAGACGGCACTTCCATGTCAAAACGACCGGTGTCAGCATCAAACTGTGCGAGGCAGGCTCGCGGCTCCATGTAGTTGCAAATCAGCCGATTGTTGACCAGTGAGATGGTGGTGACTCGGTCCGCCGATTTGAATGCGGCATCGGTGTCCGCGCGGTCGCCGACAAACGATTCAAATGCAAGGTTGGTCCCAGCGTCTGGATACACCAGTGGCGCGTTTGCCGCAAGGGCGTCCGCTGTGTCAGCGCACACTGGTAAGTCGTCGTATTCAACGTCAATAAGTGCCGCTGCTCGCTTTCCAATGTTGACTGAGTCAGCGACTACCATCGCCACCGCATCGCCTACGTGCCGCACGACGTCCTTGCACAGCAACGGAATGTCGCGCCGCGTGATGGGCTCGCCAGACTTCTGCGGTATCAAAGCGGTGCACGGCAGCGCGTTGAGGTGTTCAATGTCGGCCGCGGTGTAGACCTTGTGGACCCCTGGCAATGCGCAGGCGTCAGCGGTGTCTATTCCAGTGATGCGCGCGTGCCCATAGGGCGAGCGCAACAGCACCGCATGCAGCGCGTCGGTTTGCGCTGCCGCGTCATCGGCATAACGCCCCTGCCCCGTTAGTAGTGCTTGATCTTCAACGCGCGCCAGCGACGCGCCGAGCCCAAATTTGGGTAGAGAGGGAGAAGTCACGGATTATCCTCAAGTACAGACCCCTTGAGTGTATCAGTGACGTAGCGGCGGCAATGCCGCGCAATTATTCGGGCACGATGCGGTAGACCGCCTGGGGCGCTGACGCGGCAAGCAAGTCAATGCAGGTCTCGCCGCCAACTTTAATCCGCTGCGCCGCGCGCGCGCCTGGGTTCTCGTCAATGGCTTGGATGCGGTGTGGATCGGCGTACATGCTTGCGCTCACACAAAAATTGTCAGCGGCAGCCATAGTCGTCTCAACACTGGGATTGCGGGCAACGAAAGTCGGAACGTGCGACACAACTATGCGAATGGTCGCGGTGCCAGAGCTTTCAGCCTTTACTGACATCGAGAATCCAAGCGCCAGAACAACACAAAACAATATTCGCCAAGCGGACATAAGCGTCCTCCGCTGCACTGTGTTTCATCGAGGAAACATTGTCGCGAAGGGGTCGCTTGAAAAATGTGATGCAGCTCGCGCCACAGCGCTCATGCTGCGTGACGCAGTCCACAAGTTTGCGCGCTAGCGGGCCGCAGCTGCACTGATCGGTCAGCGCGCTATTGAGTCGTCTATGAATGCCACGGCATCGTCCAGAACACGCGATCGAATGGCATCGGTCTCCATGAGCAACTCATGGCGCGCGCCCTCAATCACGCGGGGGCCAACGACTGCCGGACTGGCCGAACAGAGCGCCTGTTGACCGCCGAACCCAACGATTGGGTCGTCTTGCGCGTTGAACAGCAAGGTTGGGGTTTGAATCTGTGCCGCATCACGGATAGCGGCGCGCATGGCGCGCTGTGCCTGCTGGAACCAAGCGCGCGTGGGTGAACCCAATTGCGTCTCCGGAACCTGTTGATAGTCGGCCATCAGTTGTTCAAAGCGCGCACGGCTGTGAGTCAGTGGGTTAAGTACACCGTCTTGTTCGAATGGCGTGTTGACGAACCCTCGCCCGCCTGGCACGTAGGCTTCTCTGCCCCCGCCCACTGGTAGCGCGGCCAACGTCGCAATGACCACGCTTGCAAGAGCCACGGGCAAGGCGCCAGTTTGAATCTCCAACATCGGCGCAAATAACACCGCTGCACCAAACAACGCTGGCCGCCGTTGCAACAGGCGGGTTGCAATACAACCGCCCATCGAATGCGCAAAGAGCGCGATGGGTGCACCCTCTCGCGGTATTACTTGCGTCTCGACAAAGGCCTCGGCGTCATCAACATAATGTTCAAAGTCCACCACGTGCCCACGCTCGGGGTCGTCGAGTAACCGGCCCGACTGCCCCTGGCCTCGGTGGTCTAGAAGGTAGAGTGCGTGGCCACGGCGGTTCAAATCTAACGCGAGTTCGCGGTATTTAATCAGCGCCTCAGTGCGCCCCGGCAGCATGACAACAGCAGGTGCTGTCGCACTCCCAGAGACAGCCGGCACGCACAGTGCGTTGATGCGCACGCCAGCCACGCCGTCAAAAGACAAGCTCTCGGCACGCGCCCAGTTTGCGTCAATGGCCTCGCGCGATGTGACCAATTCCGCTTCGCTGTGCCAGCGCGCCAGCGGCTCGGTCATGACAGCGGTTCGAGCAACATGTCGCCAACCATGCCAGAGACAGGCGGCAGACCCATCAGGCTCAACACCGTCGGGGCGATGTTCGCCAAGCCGCAGCCGTTGACCAGAACAGGGTTGTCGCTGTCCACCACACAACACGCCACCGGGAAGGTCGTGTGCTGAGTGTGTGGCTCGCCGGTAATGGGGTCTTGCAGGAGATCGCAGTTGCCGTGATCAGCGGTGACAATTGATGTCACACCGGCCGCAGACGCGGCGGCCACCAAGGCGCCGACACATTGGTCTACCACTTCGACAGCTTCGATACAGGCGCTGGGCACCCCGGTGTGGCCCACCATGTCACCGTTCGCAAAATTCACCACGAGCAGGCCGTAATCACCGCTGTCAATTGCCTCGAGTGTCGCGTCGCGTACCGCAGGTGCGCTCATCGCGGGTTGCAGATCGTAGGTTGCAACCTTTGGTGAATCGACCAACGCTCGGTCTTCGCCGTCAAAGGGCTCCTCACGCTGGCCGTTGAAGAAAAAGGTGACATGTGGGTATTTCTCGGTCTCGGCACAGCGAAATTGCTTCACGCCCGCCTCACTGACGGCTTCGCCGAGCGTCTGGCCCGGTCGCTCCTTTTCAAACAGCACCGGCAGGCTGTAACTCGAATCAAACCGGGTCAAGGTGGTCATATTCACCAAGCCCGCGTTGCCGCGGTCAAAACCCGAAAACGCCTCCACTGCCAGAGCCTCGGTGAGTTCGCGTGGGCGATCGTTGCGGAAATTGAAAAAGAGCGCTTGATCGCCGGCTTGTATCGCGTCGAAGGCGTCGGTCTTGATCGGCTCAATGAATTCATCACCCTGGTCTGCGGCGCGCGCGAGCTCGAGCCCGGCCAACACATCTTTCGCCGGGCGGCCGTCACCGAGCCTGAGCAACCGCCACGCCCGCTCGACCCGCTCCCAGCGCTGGTCACGGTCCATCGCGAAAAACCGGCCGCACAAAGAGCCAATATCACCACCGGCTGCACGCAACGCCGGCTGCACAACCTCGATGAAGCGCTCGGCACACCGCGGCGCGGTATCACGGCCGTCAGTGATCATGTGCAGCTGTGGCCGCACGCCGTGTGCCTTTGCAGCCGCTATCAACGCCATGAGGTGATCGATGTGGCTGTGAATGCCGCCGTCAGAAACAAGCCCAAGCAAGTGCAACGGACGCTTGGCGTCGCGCGCGGCCTCGAGCGCCGCGATCAGCGCGGGGTTGCGCGCGAGGCTACCGTCGGCGCAGGCATCGCTGATGTTGACCAGGTCCTGGCGCAAGATCGCCCCGCAACCGAGCGTCAAATGGCCCACTTCCGAATTGCCCATCTGACCCGGTGGCAGCCCTACAGCCCGGCCAGAGGCCTCGAGCACGGTGAGCCGGTGGGCTGCAAAGAGCGCGTCGAGCGCCGGGGTGTTTGCCGCTGACACGGCGTTGTTCAGCCGTGATGGATTGTGCCCCACGCCATCCATGATCACTAACATCACAGGGCGCCGCGGTGGGGTGGTCGCGGTTGATTGGGTCATTTCAAGGTCCGTTGGATTCGGGTGGGCCAAACGCCCTAGGGTTAGCGCGTATACTTCGTGTGATTTCAAACGCGATAATGCACCACTTTGCACAGTCGCTCGATGACGGTCCAAGAGTAACGATGCCGTCCCCACTGAGGAAAGGACAACATGATTCGAACTGCAACCGTTGCAGCACTAGCATTGCTCGCAATGACCCTCTCTACCACCGCGCGCAGCGAGAGCTGGACTGACGTTGAGAGCGAAGCACGCGGACAAACAGTTTACTTCAATGCGTGGGGCGGGTCAGACGCCATCAATCGGTATATCGCGTGGGCCGCGGCCAAAGTGAAAGCGCAATACGGCGTGGACGTTCAACACGTCAAAATCGATGACACCGCCGCAGTGGTCGCTCGCGTGCTGGCCGAAAAAACCGCCGGTCGAGACACCGACGGCACCGTGGACTTGGTCTGGGTCAACGGCGAGAATTTTCGCACGCTCAAGACCAATGGGTTGTTGTTTGGCCCGTGGACACAGGATGCGCCCAACTACGCACTAGTTGACACCGCTGGCAAGCCCACCACTCTGCTCGACTTCGGTGAGCCTGTGGACAACCTCGAGGCGCCATGGGGCATGGCCCAATTGGTGTTTATGTACGACACCGCGACCCTAGATGAGCACCCGACGTCCATGCAGTCGTTGCTCGCATTCGCCGAGTCAAATGCGGGCCGGGTGACCTACCCCAACCCACCCAACTTTCACGGCACAACGTTTATCAAGCAAGCGTTGCTGGAGCTCACCTCAGACCCCTCCGTTTTGATTAAGCCCGCAAGCGACGCCGACGACATCGACGCGGTGCTCGCGCCCTTGTGGGAATACTTGGACACCCTGCACCCACACCTGTGGCGCGACGGACAGAACTTCCCCAAAGACGCACAAGCCATGCGACAGCTTCTCGATGACGGTGAAATCGACATCTCGCTAAGCTTTAACCCCAATGAAGCAAGTCGCGCGATTGCAGACGGCCAGCTCCCAGACACAGTGCGCACATACATTCACGATGGTGGCACCCTTGGCAATACGCACTTCGTCGCCGTCCCGTTTAACAGCAGCAACAGTGCTGGCGCGCGGGTGTTCGCCAATTTCCTGATGTCCGCTGAAGCCCAAGCTGAAAAAGCGAACCCCGATACCTGGGGAGACCCAAGCGTGCTGGCACAAGACAAACTGAGTGCAGAAGATAGGGCGCGTTTTGATGCGTTGCCGCTGGGAATCGCCACTTTAAGCCCCGCCGATCTCAGCCCAACCTTGCTCGAACCCCACGCCAGTTGGGTTGGCGAGCTGGAATCGCGCTGGCAGTCCCGTTACGGCGGATGACAACAACCCACCAACGCGCCGCCGCCACTGCGGTGGCGCTGTCGGTGGCGGCGCCGGTTGCTCTGGGGGTCGTCGCCACCGCGGCCATCAGCACTGGTGTGTTGCAGTTTGGCACTGACCCGCAAACCGCTAGCCAGACTTGGCAAACCCTGTGGGCACAACCCGGCATCGCACACTCTCTTGCGCTCTCTGCCTTCACAGCAGTTGGCGGGGCGCTGCTCGCGCTCGCCATCGCGGTCAGCCTGCTCTATGCCTGCAGACGGTACGTCAGCGACCGGGCACTGCAGAGCACGCTGCCCGTTTTGTTGTCCGTGCCGCACGCAGCTTTTGCAATCGGTCTCGCTTTTCTAATTTCCCCAAGTGGCTGGCTGGCTCGTCTGCTCTCACCTGCGATCACAGGTTGGACCAGACCACCGGACCTCGCGCTGGTGCAAGACCCCTACGGCCTCGCGCTGATGCTCGGGCTCGCACTCAAAGAGGCTCCGTTTTTGGTGCTGGTGTTACTCGCAGCACTCAATCAGATCGAACACAGTCGTAGCCTGTGGCTCGGGAGAAGCCTCGGTTACGACGACTGGCAATTGTGGTGGCGCCTGATTTTGCCGCAACTCTACCGCCAGATCAGACTGCCGCTGCTGGTGGTGCTGGCCTACGGTCTGTCGGTGGTCGACATGGCCCGCATCCTCGGCCCGAGCGTACCGCCAACCTTTGCCGTGCAAGTGACGCTCTGGTTCAGCGACCCTGACATTCGGCTGTGGTCGGTTGGTGCCACGGGCGCGCTTGTACTCGCGTCATTGACACTGTTGCTGACAGCGGTTGCACTGTTGTTCGAACGGCTCTTGTCACCCCTTATGCGGCACTGGCGCTGCGACGGGCGCCGCACACGCCCTGTGGCACGCTATCTAATGGGTCTGGGCCTGCCACTCATAGCGACCGCCTTCACCCTCGGCGCACTGAGTGTGATTGTGTTGTGGTCAGTGACGTGGCGCTGGCGCTTTCCATCGGCGCTCCCGCAAAGTTTCAGCCTCGATTTCTGGGCCCGCAACACGGAAGCGATCATCGGCCCGGCAAGCAATACCTTAGTGCTCGCGGCCGTGAGTAGCTTGCTCGCACTGGTGCTCAGCGTCGCGCTTCTCGAGAGCCACAAACGGTTGCCGCGCGCTTGGCTGCCGGTACTCTACGCGCCACTGCTGCTGCCACAATTGACCTTCCTATTTGGTGTACAGACTGCATTGGCCTACTTCAGACTCGACGGCGCATTGCTGGCAGTCATCTGGGTGCACCTTGTTTTTGTACTGCCCTACACAGTGCTTGCGCTGGCGGGTTACTGGCAGGCCTACGATCAGCGCTACGAAATGCTCGGTGCCAGCCTTGCTAAATCACCTGTGTCAGTGTTTTTATCAATCAAGCTCCCCATGATGTGGCGACCACTGTGCTTCGCCCTGGCCATAGGCTTCTCTGTTAGCGTGGCGCAATATTTAAGCACGCTGTTTGTCGGCGCAGGCCGGGTACCGACTCTCACAACCGAGGCCGTCGGAATTTCAGCTGGCGGCGATCGCCGTTTGATCGCGGTACTCGCATTTGTGCAGATGGTCTTGCCACTGCTCGTTTTCCTCTTGGCGTTCGCCGCACCAGCGTGGCGCTATCGCAACAGAAAAGGCATGCAACTGTGACCGATGCTGCGCTCGTATTTGACAACGTTAGCCTGACATTGCAGGACGCCACGTTAATACACAGCTTGAGCCGCCGCATTGAGCCGGGTGAGATCCTGACCCTTATGGGGCCAAGCGGCAGCGGTAAGTCAAGCTTGCTGGCACTGATCGCCGGGGTGCTTCCACCAGAAATTCACGCCTCGGGCTCAGTCACGCTGGGGGGGCGCGTTCTCGACCGGTTGCCTACCGCCGCACGCCGCGTTGGCATCTTGTTTCAAGACCCGTTGCTCTTTCCGCACATGAGTGTTGGCGAGAACCTCGCCTTTGCCTTGCCACAGCACGTGCGTGGCCGGGCACGACAACGTGCCGTGGATGCGGCGCTGGAGCGCGCCGAGCTGTCCGGTTTTGCCAAACGCGACCCAATGACCTTGTCGGGCGGGCAACAGTCACGCGTGAGTTTGATGCGCACTTTGCTCGCCGAGCCGCAAGCGCTCTTGCTCGACGAGCCTTATTCAAGGCTCGATCAGGCGCTTAGGCAAACCTTCAGAGCGCACATCCAAAAGTTGGTGCGCGACGAGGGCCTGCCGACGCTTCTGGTCACCCACGATCCCATGGACGCCGCAGAGAACAGTGAAGTCTTGAAAATGGAAGACCTGAAATCTCCAGCAACAAAGACCTGAAACCCGGCGCAAGTTGCGCCAACCGAGGGAGTCACCAAAATGCTAGACCGCTGGACCACACAGTGGATAGCCCCACCGCTGAAACACCTCGCGCACCGCGCGCAGGCGCTCGGCATCAGCGCGGACACCGTAACTGTGACGGGCTTTGGGATCGGCATGACCGCGGTGCCGGCACTCGCATTTCAACAATACCACTACGCCCTTTTCGCCATAGTGGTGAGTCGCATACTCGACGGGCTGGACGGCACGATCGCACGGATGAACGGACCGACCGACCGTGGCGGCTTTCTAGACATCACTCTCGATTTTATTTTTTACGCCGCGATTGTGTTCGGATTCGCGATGGCCGATCCACAGCACAATGCGCTCCCCGCCGCCTGTTTGCTCGCGTGTTTTATGGGCACCGGCTCGAGTTTTCTCGCTTTCGCGGCAGTAGCCAAAAACCGCGGACTGGAACGCATAGACTTGCCACACAAGTCGCTGTATTACGTTGGCGGCCTAGCTGAAGGCACCGAGACCATTGCGTTCTTTATCGCAATTTGCGTCTGGCCTGAGCATTTTCCCATTCTGGCTTACGGCTTCGCGATCTTATGCGCCGTGACAACAATGACGCGGCTCTACGGTGGTTACCGCGCGTTGTCAGATTGAGGTCGAGCCAACCAACTCACCTTGTAAAACTGGACAACAGAACACACCTGTCCGCTGTTCACCCTACATTCCGCTGACCTCGAGTGCGACATCCACCGTGGTCGATTGCGCATCGAGACCCGCAAAGCGCTGATCCCGCAGCGTCAGGGTCAACGTAGCCTCCCCGTTTGCCAACGGACTGATCGTGATCAACACCTGCCCATCCGCATCAGGGCTGCCAACGGACACCGAAGCAATGCTCGGGTCAATGCTGGCGGACAAACTCAGACGCGTCTCTACTGTCTCATCGTCTAGTACGGTCAGCATCACGTTGCGCGCAGCTTCTGAGGCCGCGTCGATAACAATCCCTGTTGGCGCGTTTTCGAATGAGGGCGCATCGTTGACCGGCTGAATCGCAATGGCAACCAGGCCAGCAGATTCAGCGCCGGCCATGTCCACGATGGAGAAAAACACCCGGGCCGTGCCGCTAAATCCTTCCGGTGGCTCAAAGCGCAATGCACCCGCGCGAATCTCAGCCGTGCCCTGCCCCGCCGCGCTCACGGCCGACAACCTCAGCGGAAGACCTTCGGGGTCCGTGCCGAGCTCGTCGACTTGCACGGTCAGCACTGTGTCTTCTAACGACGTGATGCCTACGCCGCTGGCAACCGGTGGCAGGTTCTCACCGACCACCTGCAATTGCACCGAGACAGGTCCACTGGTGTTGCGCCCGTCGTTCACCTGGTATGTGAACTCATCCACGCCACCTGGGCCCAGCGAACCGTCGTTGGTATAGCGAAAGCCGCCGTCGGCATCAAGCCTAAAATCCGACGCAAACTGGGGCCCTGCAAGCAATTCTGCACTCAGGCAAGCGGGACCGGAATCCGTCACTTCCGAGTAGTCGAAATCATCGGTGTCGTTCATCAAAACACCGGAGCCACCGAGCACTTGGCAGCGCTCTCCCCACACCGTTGCCGTGGTTTGCAAGGTCTGACCATAAGCCACACTGAATGTGTCATCGACGCCAGATGGTGGCGAACTCACGCTTTGAACACACAAGTCGAACGTGGTTGAGGCAGCACTTTGCGCACTGTCGAGATACGCAATTTGATAGCGCAACCCCACCGGGTAACGCAACTCCGGCAAGCTGACGAGCACAGAGGATCCACTCACATCCACACCGGCGGCACACTGAGTATCGCTCAGACTCGGCTGGCAAGCCGCACGCAAGGAGTCGGCGGCGTCGAGCGCCGTGAATTGCGCACTGCACGCGCCGCTGAGATCCCCTTCGGCCACGAGGCTTAGCGAAACATCACTGACCACACCATTGGGATCGAGAGTCAGCAGGGAAAACGGCACGGTCTGGCCTTCTTGCACCAGGTTGACCGCATCGAGCTGCGGTTCTGTCTGATCGCCCTCTTGCAACCCCGTGTCATCAACCCAACTGCAAGCAGCCAGACTCGACAACGCCAAAACACCCACAGCACGGACACAAACCCGCGCGACAGACCGAATGCAAAAAGGTGCGATCACCGCCAACTCCGCCAAAAAAATGACCTTAAATGAGCATAGCAGTCAGTGGCAAAACGACAGCACAGTGAGACTACAACTGTCGTCAATTATTGAATGTAGTTTGGCGTGACAGCACGCAACCTGTCCCGCCGCAGCGCCGCCACTGCCGGAATCGGCGCAGCAGCGGATTCACCGAGAAAGGTGTCAACAGAAAATTTCTCGCCGTTAATTTTAAATTCACCGTCCCGCAGAAAGGCGCTGCTCGAAGGGCCGAACTTGTCTTCGATAATCAGACCCTTGTTCTCGAGTTCAGCGATACCGCGCGCAATGGGCGGCCACTTGGCCAACATGTGATCGGAAAAAAAGGAGAAATCAGCGAGTGTGTGGTCGAAGAGCTCACCCCAATTGCGCATGCTCATCATCGAGTTGCCTTCACCTAAATGCTGAAACTCGGTATTGAACCTCAGTTGTGCGGTTGCGTCCGACTGTGTCAACCGCAGGTTGGTATAGAGATCCATGCCGCCTCGCACCAGTGCCAAGATCCGCTGTTGAATTTGCGGGTCATCCGGCCAGAGCACCCATTGCGGTCGGCCACGGAATCCGGCGATAGGTTCCGGCAGAGACTGTGCTGCAACACGCTTTTGCATCCTGGACAGCTCGGCATCTCGGCGCAACACACTCATCAGACGGTCTTTGTCTAACCCGCTCACCAGAAAGCTGTAACCGAGTTCACCGGTCTCCTCGGCTGAGAAAACGGGCAGCGAACCCACTTGCCCAAACACCTCAAGAGACTGGGTTTCTTCAAATTCTTTGGCATCGAATTCACCCGCGAGCTCGGCGAGCTCAATTAAGTCCATGCGGGATTTGTAGGTCAATGCCTCGATTGAGAACTCGCCCCTGGCAAAGCTCAGCGGTGTCTGCTGGCGCCCACCGAGATCATCCCAATCAACCGGTAAAGCGGAGGCGACAAAGCGCGCGCTCTCAATGTGGATGTGTTGATGAGGGCTGACGATTCGACCGTGTTTCGCCGTCAACTCCAAGGTCAATGTCTCTTCTTTCAACGAGCCATTCAACGCTAGCGAGACGTCCTCAACCGCAACACGTCCGGCACCAAAGGGCAAACTCAGCGCTCCCTTGAGCACCCGACTTTGCAGCGCCAATTCACGAGAGAAGCTCGCGCTGCCCTCGAGCGCACCTGGCTGTTCTGACGCACCGATATCGTAACGCGACAGCACCCGCCAGCTCGCGAGCCCAAACCGGGCCTCGCCAAAGCTGAGCAGTGGACCAAAATCCACCTCCACGCGCAGAGGGAGATCAGTGCCATCTGCGATTTGCAGACGCACATCAGCTTTGCCACCAAGCAGCCCAACAATCTTGTGGTCGACAGCCAACCTGGCACCCAAGCGGTGATTCAGGCCGAAATAGCGTTCACTGCCAGGCTCCGGCAGCTCGGACCGAAAGAGCGCTTGCGCGGTATGAAGAGTGTAAACAGTCAGGCCCACACCGGCCAGGCTCAGCACGGCGGCAAGCCAGATCGCAAGCTTGATGAGTTTTTTTATCATCGACCGGTGCACACAGGGAGTACACCGCAGGGGAGCAGATTACATGCCTGTTAGATTCGCACGCAGCGCCAAGCCACGCCCATCAGGGCCCGGCTTCGTCGTCGCTGTTCGACGGTGCTGCAATTGTGTTCTGCTTTTGCGTGTCGCCCATGCCGGGCACTACATTTCGCTGGGTTTCAGCTTCGGCCTCGGCATCAGCTTTACGCTTGCGATCTCGCTCAATGCCGCGAGACAAAAACACACCCACCTCGAACAATATCCACATCGGGATTGCGAGCAGCGTCTGTGAAATGATATCCGGCGGGGTGAGCACCATGCCGATCACAAACGCACCAACAATGATGTACGGCCGTTTTTTGATGAGGTTGTCGGGTGTGGTCAACCCCAGCAACACCAGGATATAGGTTGCCACTGGCACTTCAAAGGCAATGCCAAAGGCGAAGAAAATCAGGATCACAAAGTCGAGGTATTTACCGATGTCGGTTGCGACTTCAACCCCCTCTGGCGCAACCCCTGTCAGGAAGCCAAACACCAGCGGGAACACAACGTAATAAGCAAACAAAACGCCGGTGTAAAACAGCAGCGTACTGGAGACCACAAGCGGCATCACCAGACGCTTCTCGTGCTTATACAAGCCCGGCGCTACAAAAGCCCAAAGCTGATAGAGCAAGAACGGCACGGCGATAAACACCGAGAGCATCAGCACCAGCTTGAATGGAATCAGAAATGGGCTGGCCACTTCAATCGCGATCATGCTCGACCCTTCGGGCATGTGTTTGAGCAGCGGATCAGCCAGCCAGGAGTAGATTGCGTTGTTGAAGGGGAATAAGCAGATAAACAACACAAGCACGGATATGACCATGCGCACCATGCGGTCACGCAATTCGACCAAGTGCGAAATCAACGGCTCTTCTTTGCCAAGGCCGTCTTCTTCAATCTCACTCATGTTGCATCGTCGGGCTTTCGCGGCGCCTCGGCCGCAGCAGATTCTTCAGTCGGTGGCAATGCAGGTGCCTCTAGCTCTGACTGGACGGCTTTGACATCGCTTTCAATGTCTCGCGTGAGGGCATCCACCGAGCTGCCTACCTCGCGCTTGGTCTCATCAACCAGTCCGCGCAACTCTCGGATTTGCGCCTCCTGTTCACCCAGCAATTCGCGCAGGTCACTCGAATTGATTTCGGATTCAAAATCGCGGCGCACATTGGCGACATAGCGCCGAGCCTTACCCACCCACTTGCCGACGTTGCGCGCTACCTCGGGCAATTTTTCGGGGCCGATAACCAGTATGCCGACCACACCGATCAGCAACATTTCCCAAAAGCCAACGTCAAACACGACAGACGACTCAGATCAGTGATCAGACTTTGTCTTTTTCAGACGCGCTCTGCGTGTCGACCACGTCAGAGGAATCGGAGCTGATTGAAGCCGCGTCTTCCGCTTTGTCATCTGTTTTGACTGCGTCTTTGAAGCCTCGCACCGCTGCGCCGAGATCGCCGCCCACATTGCGCAACCGCTTGGCGCCGAAGAGGACCAACACGATCGCCAAAATGATCAACAACTGCCAAACACTGATACCCATTACACTCTCCAAATTCTTGTCATGGTTATCGGGTCAGCGACCCGATCACGCCCCAGACGCTGTCGTCTGAACGCACTTGATTCACACCCTATCACTGCAGCGGTTCTCGCTTTGTGACTTGGGCCCCTATAGCCTGCGGACAGACCAGCATTGCTCACGATTCACGCTGGGCGACTGCGTTTCTCATCGTGCCCAGAGACACCCCGGCGGCGCGCGAGTTCAGCCAGCACGTCCTCTGGCCCGAGCCCACGGTGCGCGAGTAACACCAGCGAGTGGAACCACAAGTCAGCGGTCTCACCCACAAGCTCCTGGTCGCTGCCAGTGGCCCCGGCCACCACCGTCTCGGTGGCTTCTTCCCCGAGCTTCTTGAGGATGTGGTTGAGGCCCTTGGCGTACAAAGACGCCACATAGGACGCATCTGCGGTCGCAAGCTTACGTGCCTCGAGCTCTTCGCCAAGCGCTATCAGGGTGCCATCATCCGCCATCATGTCTTTCCGTAGAGCTGATCTGGATCGACCAGCACACTGTCTTTTTCGACCCAGTCACCGCCGTCACACGCACGGTAGAAACAACTCTCGCGGCCCGTGTGGCAGGCCACACCGCCGGTTTGCGTCACTTGCATGAGAATCACATCACCGTCGCAATCGAGCCGGATATCGGCCACGTGTTGCGTGTTGCCTGAGGATTCACCTTTGCGCCAGAGTCGGTTGCGCGACCGCGAGAAATACACCGCAACGCCCGTTGACACAGTCTCTGCCAGAGCTTCGCGGTTCATCCACGCCATCATCAGCACCCGCCCGCTGGCGGCGTCTTGCGCGATGGCGGCCACAAGGCCGCTATCATCCCAGCGCACCGCGTCCATGATCTTATCCACGGCACGCGTACTCAAAGCAATACGTGGTGCATGCTAGCACGACACGATCCAACCGAATGTCGGGCGCATCGGTCCTCATTGGCGCACGTCTATGCCGCGACTGGCCATATGTGCTTTGGCTTCACCAACGGTGAATTCACCAAAATGGAAGATGCTGGCGGCGAGCACGGCACTCGCACCGCCCTGTTGTACACCATCGGCAAGGTGATCGAGGGTGCCGACACCGCCCGAGGCAATCACTGGCACCGACACCGCGTCAGAGACGGCGCGGGTGAGTTCGAGATCAAAGCCAGCTTTGGTGCCGTCGCGGTCCATGCTGGTCAGCAAAATTTCTCCAGCGCCGAGTGATGCGACCTTTGCTGCCCACTCGACCGCGTCGAGCCCGGTACCGCGGCGCCCGCCGTGGGTGAAAACCTCCCAGCGTTTTGGCTCATCTGCGGCGCTCACACACTTGGCATCAATGGCAACCACAATGCACTGGCCGCCCACGATGTCAGTGGATTCAGATATCAGTTCTGGTCTGCCAATGGCGGCCGAGTTGATCGACACCTTGTCCGCGCCAGCGTTGAGCATGCGGCGCACATCGGCAAATTCGCGAATGCCCCCACCCACGGTGAGCGGGATGAACACTTCCTCCGCCACGCGGCTGACCACATCAACCATGGTGTCACGCTGGTCGCTGCTCGCGGTGATATCGAGAAAGGTGATTTCGTCTGCTTTCTCACGGTCATAGCGGCGCGCAATCTCGACCGGATCCCCGGCATCGCGCAAGCCGACAAACTTCACACCTTTGACCACTCGCCCACCGTCGACGTCTAGACAGGGGATAATCCGTTTGGCGAGGCTCACAGTCGAATTCCGGGCTTATAAAAGGGTTGGGAGCGTGCGATCACTCGGCCGCACGTGCGACATCAAGCGCCTCGGCCAAGTCTAGGGTGCCTTCATATAGGGCTCTGCCGAGAATGCAACCCGCGATGCGCTCGGGAGCGGCGCACAACGCGCGGATGTCTTCAATGTTCGCGACACCGCCCGAGGCGATCACGTCGGTCGACACGCTGCCAGCGAGCTTGGATGTGGCTTCTACATTGACGCCACCCATCATGCCGTCACGACTGATGTCAGTGAATATGATCCCTTCGATGCCAAAAGACTCAAAACGCTGCGCCATGTCGATCACGTCGTGACGTGAGAGCTTTCGCCAACCGTCAGTGGCCACCTTGCCGTCTTTTGCATCCAATCCAACGAGCAAGTGCCCGGGGTACGCCGGCGCCATTTCCTCAATGAAATGTGGATCGCGCACGGCCTGAGTGCCGATGATCAAGAACTGCACACCGCAATCGAGATAGGCTTCGATTGTCTCCTCTGACCGAATACCGCCCCCGACTTGAATCGCAAGATCTGGGTGCGCCTTGGCAATGGCTTCAATCACGCCACGGTTGCGCGGCTCCCCGGCGATGGCGCCGTCGAGATCAACCAAATGCAGCCGGTCAATGCCAGCCTCGACCCACTTGCTGGCCACCGCCACGGGGTCGTCTGAAAACACGGTGTCGTCGTCCATACGCCCTTGGCGCAGGCGCACGCACTTGCCGTCTTTGAGATCAATTGCCGGAATCAATTGCATGGTGCACTCCTGACGGGTGTCCAGCTCACGAAGTTGCGCAGTAGCTGCAACCCCTGAGCGGCGCTTTTCTCTGGGTGAAACTGGCAGGCAAATAGATTGTCACGGGCTATCGCCGAGGTAAAGTCCACGCCGTAATCGCTGACCGCGGCGCAGACCGCACGCGAATCCGGCACCACGTAAAAGCTGTGGGCAAAATAAAAGTGGCAGCCGTCTTCAATGCCTTCCCACATGGGGTGTGGTTGCTGCTGAACGCGGTTCCAGCCCATTGCAGGCACTGACAGTTTGTCTTGCGTGCCCGGATCGCGGAGGTCGGTTGCAAAAGGCTTGACCTGACCCGGTACGACGCCAAGGCAATCGACGCCACCGTTTTCGTCGCTGTGATCGAGCATCACTTGCAATCCCATGCAAATACCGAGGAACGGCTTGTCCGCCACGGCGTTCACAATGGGCTGGCGCAAGCCCAGATTGTCAATGGCTGCAACGCAAGCCGCCGCCGCGCCCTGTCCGGGCAGCACGACACGGTCCGCCGAGCCAATGTCGGCGGCCTCAGAGCTCACGACGACCTCTGTTCCGTCTTGCGCCACGGACTCAATGGCTTTGGCGACAGAGCGTAAGTTGCCCATGCCGTAATCAATTATGGTGACTTTCACTGGTGTCAATCGCGCTAGAGAGCGCCTTTGGTAGAGGGCAGATCGCCAGCCATGCGTGGGTCCACAGTGACGGCCATGCGCAACGCACGACCAAAAGCCTTAAACACCGTCTCGATCTTGTGGTGCTCGTTGTCGCCACGGATCAGGTCGATGTGCAACGTGGCACCTGCATGGTTTACAAAACCTTGGAAAAACTCGCGGCATAATTCGACATCAAATGATCCCACGCGATCGCGCACGAAGGGGCAGTCAAACCACAGGCCCGGCCGCCCGGACAAGTCGATGACCACCCGCGAGAGCGATTCATCGAGCGGGACATAAGCGTGACCGTATCGGCTGATGCCCCGTTTCTCGCCCACCGCATCGCGCACAGCGGCGCCCAGGGCAATACCAATGTCTTCAACGCTGTGGTGGTCGTCAATGTGGGTGTCGCCATCACAGCGCACAGCGAGGTCCACGCGGCCGTGACGGGCCACTTGATCAAGCATGTGGTTGAGGAACGGGACACCTGTTTCGAGATCACTCTTGCCCTCTCCATCAAGGTTGAGGGTGAGCGCGATCTTGGTTTCAAGAGTGTCGCGATTAACGGAGGCTGTGCGTTGCGTCATGGGGGCAAAAGGCCGTAACTGCACGCGAAAGGCGTGTAATCCGTTAGACTACCAGAAGCTGGTCGAATCGGCAGCACTGCGGTGCCCGTCATCTCGTGCTGTGCCACTTGGCTTTGAGTGACCAAAGCGTGACATTTTGGCCTGCTCGCCAAGCAGTGCCGCACCGTTCACCGGCTGTTTTCGTGAGGCGTATGGCACGGCTCGTGGCGCTGACGGAGCAAGGGTTCTCATACAGCACTGAGCCAATCCTGACCACTATATCCGTCGCTGCAGACATATCGACGACCAAGGTAACGACAACAATGCACACCATAAAGTTCAATGCCAATCACAGCCTGGGTGTGATCGGGCGCATCATTTTGATCCTGGCCGTCGTGGTCTTTGTTGTTGTCGCGCTGCGCGACCCCATCATGCAGTTCTACCTTGAAGACACGCTCACCGAGACCGGTCTTCTGATAAACGGCGCCATTGTTGGCCTGTTCGGCCTGGGATTGTTGACACTCTTTTGGCAGTTGTTCCAGCTCAGTAAAGAAGAGCGCGCCTTGGCAGCCTTCTTCAACAACATCCAGTCCAATGCCAACCGCCCGCTGGCTGGCCTTGAGAGCAGCTCAATCATCGCTGACCGATACCTGAGCATGGAAACCCTGTACCGCAAGCACATGCCAATTGACCACGGGGCGCTGGCCGCCATATTGGTGGCACGGGAGAGTGGTCGCTTTAGCTTTCCGCGGTTTATCAACAACATCCTCATTCTGACAGGCGTGTTTGGCACCATCGTGTCGCTCGCAATTGCGCTGTCGGGCGCATCAGACCTGCTCAACACCGAGGCCGACCTCAGCGGCATGAACACCGTGGTGCACGGCATGAGTACCGCGTTGTCGACAACCGTCACCGCTATCGTGTGCTTCTTGATTTTCGGCTACGCCTACATCAAATCTAGCGACGCCCAAACACGGCTTATCGCAACCATCGAGTCGGTTACCCTGGAATCACTGATGCCGCGCTTCCACATCAGCGCTGAGAGCGTAAACGCCGAGGTCACGCAACTGGTTCAAGCGCTTCAAGAAGTCGTCAAGCAGATCAGCGAGAACCAACAGCGCGCGAATGTGGTCGAGCAGCAAGTCGAAAAAGCCTTCCAGGGTCACGACGCCCGCATGGCCGCAATCAGCAGTCATATACGCTCGCTTGAGAACCTGCTCAAGCAGGGTTTCCGTCTCCACCCCTCTGAATAAGACGGAGCACCCGCATGAGCCGATTTGTGGATCTCCGGCCCCATCTGCACCACGATGCAGCCGGATCAGAGGACAGCTTCTGGCCTTCATTCACCGATATTATGATGGTGGTTGTGATGGTCTTTCTGGTGACATCAAGCGTCACATTTGTGCGCAACTGGCACCTCGTTAAGGACCTTCGGGAAACTGTTGAAGCCGAGAAACTTGCGCGTGAGATCGCGCAGAGTTCCATCGCGCAAAACGCGAACCTCGGCGAGCAATTGGCCGACGTCGAGTCTCGGCTGGAAGATGAGCAAGTTGCCAAGACGCAAATCGAAACCGCGTTGGCCACCAGCCGCGAAACCCTTGCTGCGTTAAATTCTGAAATCAACAGCAAGTCCAATGCGCTCGCAGCGCTGCGCGAGAACCTCGGCAACACCGAAGCTGCACTCACCGCTGCACGCGACGAGCGAGAGGCTGTTAACGCGTCGCTTGAGACAGCTCGTATCAGCTTGCAAGACGTGATCAGCGAGCGGGATGTGTTGGCCAAGGAGTCGGCGTTGCGCGCATCTGAACTCGCCGCGATCCGCGAGCAACTCGAGATAACCGACGAGTCCCTGGCGCAAACGGAATCGGCGCGCGCATCACTCGCCGAAGAGACCGAGCTGCGAGCGCAGGAAATTGCCGCCATTCGCGCCCGCTTGGCCGCAACCGAATCCGACCTCAACAGCACCGCCGCTGAACGCGACGCCCAGATCAACGAGCTCAAGCAACTCGAAGCTCAACTCGCGCAACAGCAACAAACCATCAGCGAACGCGATGCGGCGCTGTCCACGCGCGAAAGCGAACTGACCGCCAACGCCGCCGAATTGGCGCGACAAAGCGCTGAGATTGAAGACAAGAACAACGCACTCAGCGCCCTCGAAGAATCCATCGCCGAACGCAATCTGTCACTGGCCACACTGGCAAATACCCTGCGCGAGCGCGACGACACACTTGGGGCTCTGGACACACAGTTACAACAACGCGAGCAAGCCGTTGCAAGCCTCGAGCAAGGGCTGCGCGAGCGCAATGACGCCTTAGTTGTGCTCGAAAACCGCCTCGCTGAGCGCGATGCCACAGTTGCATCAACTGAAGCTGCACTCGCAGAGCGTGACAGCACCTTGGCCCAGCGGGACACGGCACTGACGCAAGCTGAATCTGAGCTTGCCGCGTTGGACGCGACACTGGCTGAACGCGAAGCGGATCTCGCCACTCGGGAAGCGGAGCTGCAATCAGTGCAAGCCAAACTCTCGTTGGTGGACCAGGAACGGCTGGAATTGATCGATTCCGCTACCCAAAACGCGGCAGAACTCGACGCCTTGCGCGGCGCGCGAAATGACGTATTGGCCGAACTCGAGGAAGCGCGTTTTGAGCTCAGTGCAGCCAACCGGGACCTGGCCGTTCTCGAGAGTGAGCAGAACCAAAGCGTGGGCACCATCAGCCAGCTCCAAATCGATGTTGACGCGAGCGAGGAGCGGCTCGAGTCGCTTCGTGCCGACTATGGTGACCTCAAAGCCAAGTACGATCAGCTGGTTCGCCCAGCGCGCAGTCCCAAGGACAAATTTGTGGTGCAAGTGCGGGCGCGCATGATCAATGGCGTACTCGAGCGCGCAGTTCGCGAGCAAAATGGCAGTTACGAAATTGTCTCCGAGGCGGCGATGACCGCTTGGCTACAACAGCGTCTAGACACACACGGCGACGATCTCTACGTCTCAGTGATCTACCCAGAGAACAGTGGATTGAGCTACGACGCGGCGTTCCAATTCAGCCAGCAAGTGCTCACAAACTTCGACTACTACCACCGCGAAACGGTGCGATTGCAGCGCGCCGGACGGCCAATTCAGTAGCGCTCAGAGCACATTCGGACGCAGGGCCGGCGCGTTAACATCAGCGCACCGATTCTGCGCGGGCTTCTAACCAGAAGGTCACAGGGCCGTCATTCTCTAGCGCGACGGCCATGTCGGCGCCGAACAAGCCGGTTTCAACGGTGGCCACACACTCGCGTGCGCGAGCGACAACCGCGGCAAACAGGGTTTTTCCAGTCTCGGGATCAGCCGCCGGGCCGAAGCTAGGCCGCCGCCCTTTGCGTGTGTCCGCCGGCAAAGTGAACTGCGGCACCAACAGCAAACCACCACCGGTATCCCTGAGCGAGCGATTCATCCGGCCGGCATCGTCAGAGAAAACCCGGTAATTCACAAGGCGGTCGATCAGCCGAGTTGCTTCGACGTCTGTGTCCGCGCGCTCCACACCGACGAGCACCAACAATCCCGACTGAATCTCCGCGATGACCTCGCCATCAACCCGCACCCGCGCGTAATTGACCCGCTGCAACAAGCCAATCACAGGCCACCTGATGGTTGCATCAACACTGTTCCCACGGCAATCCGTCGTACCGCCACCCCGCCACACTGCTGCGCTGGTGCACGCCATCGAGCGGACCTTCAAAGCCATCGCTGACCACAAACACATCGGGCAACGCCGCCTCAACCAACGCGCTGGCCGCGTCAACGGAGCGGTTACCGCTGCGGCAGATCAGCATCACAGCCACCTGCCCGCGATCACGCCCAGAGACTCGACCGAGCAAGAGTTTGCGCACATCGGCCACGAAATTGGGGTTGATCTCCCAGTTGGGCTCATCGATCCAGGGCACGTTGACCGCACCGACCGGGTGGCCAATCATGAGAAATTCCATCTGTGATCGGACGTCCAAGAGCAGCGCGGCAGGCTGCGTCTTTTGCACCTCGTGCGCCTGATTGGGTGTGAGCAGTTCGTAGCCCTGCTCGTGGTGACGAATTTCCGTCATGCGTTAGCTATCCTGTTTAGGCCGAGTGCGCGAGGCCGCGGGTCCACCGTGTGACCGACCGGTGTTTCGCAACCCATTTCGCGATAGTGTATCGCGACGTCCGAGTGTTCGTTCTGCATGTCAGCTCCAAATTGCCTCCCCTTGTCGTTGCGCGTGTTGGGTGCACTGCCGCTGAAAGTGCTGTACGCGATCACACGCGCGGCATCACTGGTCTACCGCGTTAAGCGGACCAAGGCCGAGGCCATAACCCGCGTCAACCTGAACCTGTGTTACCCAGCGCTCGAACCCAAGTCCCGCAACGCACTGGTGCAACAAAGCTTGCTGCACGACGCATTGAGCCTCGCCGAGTGTGCGCCCTTCTACACATGGTCTCCAGCACGATTGCAGCGCCATATCGACACGCCGGACCAGCAGGTACTCGACAGCGCACTGCAAGAAGGAAAAGGCGTGATCTTGTGCGCACCTCATTTTGGCGCGTGGGAACTGCTGGGCCAAGTGCTCTCGCAACAGCACCCACTGCACGTGCTGTACAAGCCTTCAAAACGCGAATCCATAGACAAGGTGCTGATTCCCGGCCGAACCCGGTTTGGTGCACGATTGCATCCAACGACCGCAGGCGGTGTGCGCAGCTTGCACCGCGCACTCGCAGACAATGCGCTTGTGTCGATTTTACCCGACCAGGAACCCGACAGGTCCGGCGGAGAATTCGCGCCTTTTTTTGGTGAACCGGCGTTGACCATGACGCTGCTGTATCGCCTCGCGCGAAAACGCAAAGTTCCCGTGGTTCTGACAGCTGCGGTCAGGGACACTCAACATCACCGTTTCACGATTGTCTACAGTCGGATCGACAATACAATCCACAGCGATGACACTGCCACCGCCCTGTCAACCTTGAACGGCGCAATCGAGTCATTGGCTCGACAACACCCAGAACAGTACGTCTGGAGTTACCGGCGATTCCAATCACGGCCGGACGGATCACGTCGACCCTACGGTTGGCCTGCAGCCTGAGCTTTAACGCAAAAGCGGCCAGAGCGGCCGCTTTCGTGTTTTGTTTCAAGTCCAGTTAAGAGACTGAACCAGACCTTTGATTGGCACCGTGTCGGCGCCGATCAAACTCCGTGAATCACGCCACTGATTGAGCGCCATCATCGCGTTGGTCGGACAGCTTTTTGGCTTGACCAATCCAGTCATCGCGATCAATGCGCTGTCGCGAGCCAGGGATCTTGTCTTCGAGCCACTTGATGTCGGTATCACTCAGCGCGACCAACTGCTCGAATTGATAGATGCCGAGTTCGTTCAGCTCCCTTTCAATTTTCTCGCCAATGCCAACGATGACTTTGAGGTCATCAACCTGGTCCGGGCGGCTTTCAAATATGCCAACCTTGGATTGCGGATTGATGAACATCATATTGGCCAAATCGGAGCGCACCACTGCCTTGCCGGCACGCACCCGAAACTTGATATCCGAGACTTCGGGAATTTCAGGCAGGCTGTCCGCTTTGTTGCGCTCAGACTCCAGCATCGCCTCGAGTTCCACAATTCGCGCCAACAGATTCTGGCCCGCCTTGCGGCGCTCTTCCGAAAGCATCGCTTCCAGACGGCGAATGCGCTCGCGCAAGTGAAGATCATTATCACTCATGGTCTCCAGATCGCTTTGCATTTTCTCGAGCTCATTCTCAAGCGCGGTATTGCGCGCTGCAGACGCTGCAAGATCAGCCTCAGCACTTTCAAGCTTTGAGATCAAATCACGCTTTTCCAAGTTCAAAGTTTCGCGCTCACCCTCCGCATCCTTGAGCTCGCGCTCAAGTGTGTCAACGCGTTGCGCCGCCAACTTATGATCCGTGGATTTCGCTTGCAACGCGTCGCGCAAGTCGCGGATCTCACGTTCGAGCTCGGCCTGCAAATCTGCACCGGCTGACACTTGCGCAGCTGCTTCAGCGTTTTGCGCTGCAGCTTTTTCAATCACGCGTTCGAGTTCGCGCAGCTTGTCTGACTGCCCTTTGATCGAATCATTCAACGCGCGATTGTCAGCCGCAAGCTTGTCACGGTCCTGTTTCAAAGCATCAGCTTGCTGGCGAGCGTCATCGAGCTCGCTTTGCTGCTTCTGGGCTGCCGCCTGCGCTGAGGCAAGGGCCCGCTCCGCGTCATCAGCGCGCTTCGCCGTTGCCGCGCCTGCGTCCTGTGCACGGTTGTGTGCATTCTCAAGTGCCGCGAGCTTTTGCGACGCATCATCGAGTGCAGCCTGGCGCTGGGCACTTTCCTGCTCAGCCCGATCAGCACGGCGCTGGGCCTCGCTGAGCGCTTGTTGCGACCGTGCGAGTTCCTTCTGGGCTTCCTCGTGCGCGCGTTGGTTGTCTCGCAAAGCAGATTGGTACTGTGCAGCGTCACGCTCACGGGCCTGCTCAAGCGCCGCCGTTTTCTGAGCGCCGTCCTCAAGCGCTGCTTGGCGTTGAGCACTTTCCTGCTCGGCACGATCAGCACGTCGCTGGGCGTCGTTTAGCGCTTGCTGCGACCGGGACAGTTCCTTTTGGGCATTCTCATGCGCCATCTGGTTGTCACGCAACGCAGCTTGGTGCTGTGCCGCGTCGCGTTCGCGGGCCTGCTCGAGAGCCGCTGCTCTCTGGGCACTGTCTTCTAATGCCGCCTGGTGTTGCGCACTTTCCTGCTCGGCGCGATCAGCGCGTCGCTGGGCGTCATTCAATGCCTGCTGTGTGCGGGCAATTTCCTGATTGGCATTGTCCACACTGCGCTGGCTTTCGTGCAGGGCCGCCTGAGTTTGCGCCGCATCACGGTCAGCCTTATCAGCCCGGCGCTGCACTTCGGCTTGGTTTTCACGCTGACGATTGAGTTCGTCTTCAGCTCGCTCAGCGCGACGCATCGCCGCGTCCAACGCGCTCCGCGTCTCAGCCACTGTTTGATCAGCCTGCTCAGCGGCTTCACGTGCCCGCGCCAATTCGTCTTCGCGCTTCTCCACCTGCCGTGCGGCAGCGGCGAGCGCTTCAGCGCGCTCGGCAAGTTCACGTTCAACATCTTCCACACGCTTCTGAGAGTTATTCAACGCGTCAGCATGACGCGCCAATTCGTCTTCAGCTTGGGCTTTTGTGTCGCGCGTCTGATCGAGTGCAGCTTGAGTTTGAACGATATCGCTCTCGGCCTGTTCGGCACGTTGCAACGCATCATCTAGTGCGCTCTGCAACTGCGCTGCGTCTTGTTCAGCACGCTCAGCGCGGCGCTGGGTGTCACCGAGCTCCTCGCGGGTGCCAGCAAGCGCTTGATCGAGTTCACGCGCGGCCGCTTCTTGGCGTTCAACCGCCTTTGCTAGCTCCGCAGCACGCTGTGACGCGGCCTCTTTGTTCTCGGCAAGACTCTGTTTGAGATTGGCGATTTCATTGGCTGCCACCTTGGCATCAGAATCCCGCTCTGCAAGTTGTTGCGCGGTTTGAGCTGCCTGTTTGGCATGTTCCTGCACAGCTTCTTCGAGGCGAGCAGACAGTGCTTTGAGTTCATTTTCAAGCGCTTGACGCTTGCGATCGAGCGCTTCGTTTTGGGCATTGGTCGCGGCGACTTGATCACGCACATCGGTCAATGCCGCTTCAAGTCGCTGCCGATCAGCTTCACTGCCGTCCAAGCTTGCCTTGAGTTCGTCGGCGAGCGCTTGCTGTGCATTGAGTGCGGAGGCGAGTTCATCAGCGTTTTTGCGGTGATCTGCTTCGGCTGCTTGCAACGCGTCTTGAAGCGCAGCGATCTGCGTGCTCAACGCCGTACGCTCAGCTTCACTCTGACCCAGCGCGTCACCTTTTTGCGAAGCGGCAAGTTGCGCTTCGGCGATTTGTCGCTCGAGCTCAACGCGGCGGCTCTCGGCATCAGCGAGTGCGAGTTCACCTGCCTGAACTGCTGAGCGCTCTCGCTCAACTTCGCTTTGCAAGGCCGACACACGGTCTTCAAGCGGTCCTATTTTGCCCTCAGATGCGTCGAGTTGATTTCGCAAGTCAGCAATGTTGCTGTCTTTATCTTGTAGATTGCGCTCAGCCTTGCGCAGTGCATCGCGCATCGGCGGGATCGCCGTCTCGGCTTCAAACAATTTGTCGTTAAGCTCGCTCTCTGCGCGAGCCGCGCCCACTCGGCGCAACAACCAACCGAGAATTGCGCCGAGAATTGATGCTGCGATGAGCAGCAAAAGGACTTGTGTGATCAGGTAGAACATTGTAGCTCCAAGCAGACTCTATTACTTGCCAGACGTGTGTTGAATATGGATCTCGACACGGCGATTTTTTGCCATGCCCTCGACAGTCTCATTCGATGCAACCGGGCGGAATTCGCCGTAGCTGAAAGACTCGATTCGGTCGGCCTCCATGCCGTGCTCAACCAGAAATTGCTTGACGGTGTCAGAGCGACGCTCACTGAGAGCCTGGTTATAATCTTCCTTGCCACGGTGATCTGCGTGGCCTTCCACCAAAACAACACCACCGCAAGTCGCAGCGGTTTCAGCGATGTATTTCAGGCGAGCTTTAAATTCGTCCTGAATATTGTGTTGTGCAGTGACGTAGTTAATGACGTTATCCTGCATAGCAACACGGTATTTAATCTGACACTCTTGCGAGAGCTTCGCATAAGGATCAATCGTGATGTACAACTCCGGCACCAACGGATCAAGCTGGGCTTGTCGGGTGTCCAGAAGCCTCTTTATTTGGTCGATACGGGTCTGATTGGCCGCGACCCCTTCGAGAACAAATTCGTCATCTGTGATGCTCAATTCACCTCGATTGAGCTGAGTCAAAGAAGCAATCCCAGTCTCAACTTTGGCGGGGGTGTTCACGAAATCATCCGCACCGGCCTGCACGCTGTTGATGACGTTCAAGCCAGGGGGCAGTGAATTGTGGATGTCGGCGAGCACGTCAACCGCATCCTCACTGTCCACTAGACCGTTCATGGTGAGCGTCTTGCCGTCGTAACTCGCATCGAAGTCAACGCCATTTGCAGGCGTTGCAGCGACGAGATCGTTCTCTGTGCTGCGCACACCCCACACCGCAGCGACCTGCTCACCCAATTCCTGTACGAGTGGCTCAGGCGCCTCGCCAACCAATGTCACATCGCGACCGGACACAGTGATCGAGGCATCTACCGCTTCTTCAATCAACAGAGCTTGAGTGCGCGTTGTCACGTCCTGTTCGATGACTTCGGTGTATTTCGCTCCACCGAACCAAAACAGTACAGCGAGCGCTCCTGACACCAAAAATATCAATGGAAAGTGCATGTGAATCCCATAGCGTATACGCCCTTCTGAGAGCGGTTTTCGGAACATGTGTGAGGACCAATGCAACTTCCCAGCCAGAAAAAAGGCGTTGCAAAAACGCGCTTTCCAGGCGGCCTAAATTATAATTTTATATTTTTATTTCAATCACTTATAAATTTTCAGTTGCTCAGCTCAGGCACCGGAACCAACCACAAATGGAGTTGTCGCAGGCCCTCGAGTTTTCCGCATCAGGCATACAAACAATAAACCGATGCCGACGCTTGCCGGTGCGGCAATAACCGCATTTTTCGGACAGTGATTTTGTTTTTTGGCGCACTGCTGACCACGCGGATCACGTTCAGCAGCGTTAAGTGAAAGAGAGACCAGTGGCTCCCACAATTCCACTCGCTCAACGACGCAGCCCAATAGCCTCGCTCAAACTGCCGAGCCCGACGGCGGCCTCTCCACCGAGATCCGCAATGGTGCGCGCCACTTTCAACACGCGGTGACACGCGCGCATGCTGAGCTTGAGCTGACTCGCGGCCCCGGCAAAGAACTGCTCGCCCTCGGCGCAGAGCGCGCATCGCGCGTGCAGTTCAGACACGTTTAGGTCCGCGTTGAGGCAGTCTTGTCTCGCCATTTGGTGCTCACGTGCCGCCTGGACTCTCGCGCCAACCGCCGCACTGGATTCACCGAGCAACTCGCGCTGTTGGCTCGTGTATTCGACGGGCGGTACAGTGATGTGAAGGTCGATGCGGTCCAGCAACGGGCCAGACACCCGACTCTGGTACCGCTGAATCTGCTCTGCCGAGCAGCGGCACGCCCTCGCGGTATCGCCAAAGTACCCGCAAGGACAGGGGTTCATTGCCGCAATGAGTTGGAAGCTAGCGGGGTACCGCGCGCGGCGGCGCGCACGGGAGATATGGATTTCGCGTGTTTCAAGCGGCTCTCGTAATACATCGAGCACCGCGCGCGGAAATTCCGCCAACTCATCGAGAAACAGCACGCCCCCGTGGGCGAGCGAAGCCTCGCCCGGCTGGGCCAGCGCACCGCCACCGACCAGCGCCACACCGGACACCGTGTGATGGGGGTGCCGAAACGGCGGTTGACGCCACTGTGAGACATCAAATCCCAATGTAGATACCGAGTGAATCGCGGCTGATTCCAGCGCGCGGTCTTGCGTGAGCGTTGGCAAGATACCCGGCAGGCGGCTCGCAAGCATGGATTTGCCGCTGCCTGGCGGGCCACAGAATAAGAGGTTATGGCCACCGGCTGCCGCGATTTCCAAGGCTCGTCGCGCACCGTGTTGACCGCGAACGTCACGCAAGTCCGGAAAATGTTGTCTGCCAACAGCTATTTCGCTTGGCGCGTCCAGCGATTCCAGCGCGCGCAGCCAACGCACTACATCGAGCAGACAGTCAGCCACGCGCACGTCCGCACCTTCGACGAGTGCTGCCTCTTCGCCAACCGCTCGTGGCAAAACAACCGCCCGACCACACGTTGCGGCAGCGATCACACACGGCAAGGCACCGGGCACAGCACGCAGCGCGCCACCGAGTGACAGCTCACCTGAGAATTCGGTCGCGTCGAACCCTTCGTTTGGCACTTGTGATGACGCGGCGAGCACACCAAGCGCAATCGGCAAGTCGAAACGTCCACCCTCTTTTGGCAGATCAGCGGGTGCCAGGCTGACGGTGATGCGGCGCTGTGGGAATTCAAAGCCCGCGTTGAGGATCGCGGCGCGCACGCGGTCGCGGGATTCGCGCACGGCGGTCTCCGGCAACCCCACAAGGTTGAAGGCTGGCAGACCACCGGAGATGTCGACTTCGACGGACACTTGGGGTGCGTCCACCCCTGCGATCGCCCGCGTGTACACACGGGCGAGCGGCATCAGTCTGCGTCTGGTTCAGTTGATCGGGACGCGGCTTCCAGATCATCGACACGCGCTTCAAGTGCGGCGAGCCTGGCACGCAACCTGGTCACGAGCGCAACCTGAATCTCGTAATCTTCACGTGTGACGAGATCCATGCGCTCTAAGGAGGCCTGCAAAACGGACCGCATGTTCTTCTCAACGTCGTCTTTCACGTTGCGAACCCCGGGCGGCAGGTGCCGTCCCAGCGCACCGCTGATTTCATCAAAGAACCGGGAATCAATCATGGCGTAAACTCAAGCTGCGGTAACAAACTTTATGATAGCTGCCGCGTGCCGCTCAGTCCCACTTGCTCAATCTGAGTTTGCGGCAAAGCTGGCAGCAGGCCTTCGCTGTTGAACCAAATCTGAGTCACTTCGCTCAAAAAATTGACTGTCTGAGTGTGCACAAATTTTGCGGCAGCACTAGACTCCGAATAATTTACTAACGACCAATCACCATGCTGACGTCTCCCAGACTGACATTCGCTCTGAGCGCCTTCGTGTGCATCGCCCTGCTCGGCTACGGCTACTACCTTGAGTACGTCGAGTATTTGTACCCGTGTAACCTGTGCAAACTGCAACGGGTCGCGTTCATGGGTGTTGCGCTGTTCAGCCTGGTCGGAATGGTTCACGGCAGCCACGGCACGCCGTCACGGGCTTACCACTCACTCTCTGCCGTGTGCGCCGGCATCGGCGCCGCCATTGCCTGGCGCCAAGTGTGGCTTCAGGGACTCCCCCCTGAAGACGTGCCCGAGTGCAGCCCGGGTCTCGAGTTCATGTTGGATTCATCGCCCTGGCTGGATGTTTTCCGCGAAGTCCTGATTGGCTCCGGCAGTTGTGCCGAGATTGTCTGGACCTTCCTCGGCTTGTCGATTGCCGGCTGGGCGCTGGTGTGGTTTGCGGCACTGCTGCTTGGCAATCTGGTGATGGCAATCAAGGGCTACCGCTGAGCGAATTGAGCAAGGTTTACCCCCTGCTCTAAGCAGGTTTTGGTCTAAACCCTCGACGCAATCACACGGGCGGCGCTCCTGACGCGCTATAATGGGCGGTTTTCCGCAGCCGAGCCGTTTCCGTGATCCAGCAACTCCGCAACATCGCCATTATCGCGCACGTCGATCACGGCAAGACCACCCTCGTTGATCAACTGCTTCAACAATCTGGCACCCTCGACGCGCGCAAAGACGCCGTCGAGCGCGTCATGGACAGCAACGCGCTCGAGAAGGAGCGCGGTATCACCATCCTGTCCAAGAACACCGCAATCCGCTGGAACGACTACCGCATCAACATCGTCGACACCCCCGGACACGCCGACTTTGGCGGTGAGGTTGAGCGCGTGTTGTCGATGGTCGACTCCGTGCTGTTGTTGGTGGACGCCGTCGACGGCCCGATGCCGCAGACACGGTTTGTCACCCAGAAGGCCTTTGCACTGGGCTTCAAGCCAATTGTCGTCATCAATAAAGTGGACCGCGATGGCGCGCGCGCAGACTGGGCGCTCGACCAAACCTTCGACCTCTTTGACAACCTCGGCGCAACCGACGAGCAGCTCGACTTCCCGGTGGTGTACGCCTCGGCGCTCAACGGCTACGCGGGTCTCGACGGCGACATACGCAGCGGAGACATGACGCCGCTGTTTCAAACCATTGTTGATCAAGTGCCCTCACCGGACGTGGACCTAGACGGTCCTTTCCAAATGCAGATTTCCACGCTGGACTACAACAGCTACCAGGGCGTGATCGGCATTGGCCGCGTCAAGCGCGGTCGCATCGGTAATAACGAACCTGTGAAAGTGGTCACCGCGGACGGCACGGCACGCTCAGGTCGGTTGCTTCAATCGTTCGGGTTCATTGGTCTCGAGCGCGTGCCGGTGGACGAGGCCGCTGCGGGCGATATCGTCGCCGTCACCGGTCTTGATCCGCTCGATATCTCAGAGACCTTGTGCGACCCAAATTCTGTGGAAGCACTGCCGGCGTTGAGTGTGGATGAACCCACTATCAGCATGACATTTCAGCCCAACACCTCGCCCTTCTCTGGGCGGGACGGCAAATACGTCACCAGCCGCCAGATCTGGGAACGCTTGCAGCAAGAACTCAAACACAACGTAGCGCTGCGGGTGGAACGCACCGCTGACGCCGAAAAATACCGGGTATCAGGTCGCGGCGAGCTGCATTTGTCAGTGTTGATCGAGACGATGCGGCGCGAGGGCTATGAGCTTGCGGTTGGCCGCCCAGAAGTCATTGTGATTGAACGAGATGGCGCGAACCTCGAGCCCTACGAGCAGCTCAGTGTCGACATCGAAGAAGCCCACCAAGGGGCCATCATGGAGCGCTTGGGCGACCGCAAAGCCGAGCTCAAGAACATGGTGCCTGACGGCAAGGGCCGCGTGCGGTTGGAATACGTGATGCCAACGCGCGGCTTGATCGGTTTTCGCACGGAGTTCATGACGCAGACCTCTGGCACAGGCCTCTTACACCACGTGTTTGATCACTATGGCCCGCAGCTCCAACAAAAAATTGGCCAGCGCAACAACGGCGTCTTGATTGCAAACAGTCTCGGCAAAGCATTGGCGTTTGCGCTGTTCAATTTGCAAGACCGGGGCAAGTTGATGGTCGAGCACGGCAGCGAAGTCTATGAAGGCATGATCATCGGCATTCACAGCCGTGCCAATGACTTGGTGGTCAATCCGCTAAAGGCCAAGCAGCTGACCAACATTCGCGCTGCGGGCACAGATGAAAACTTGATTCTGGTGCCGCCCATCCGTCATACGCTTGAGCAAGCACTCGAATTCATCGACGACGATGAGCTCGTCGAAGTCACACCTAATGTGATTCGAATTCGCAAGAAAATTCTGAGCGAGAGTGACCGCAAACGCGCGAGTCGCGTGGCCTGATTGATCGCACGACTACAACGCGCGTCAGCCATTTCAGTATTCAAGACGCGGGCTGCCCGCTCCGCGTGATATCGGTATCGCCCGCACTGGGCGATCCCAGCACGTCGCCCAATTCATCGAGGTCAGCGAGATCTTCATCAGATTGAGCACTGTCGCCTTCACGATGGCGGCGACGCCTGCGTCGCCGCCGCTTCGCGGCTGCACCAGCCTGTTGCTGAAGTGCTCTGGCAAACACCTCTAGCGTCGCTGTGAGCAACGCGAGGAACAACCACGATGTTTTCTCGTAGTAGCTGACGTGTGTTAAGTCCATCAGCGAGTAACCCGCGAGCGCGACTAACGCCATTCTAGGCAGGGCATGTCCGCCGCTTCGCTTGCTAAGTTTCAATGCGCGCCAACCAATATACGCGTATATGGAATAATACAACAACAACCCCAAAAGCCCTGTTGAAACAGAGACTTCAATCGGATTCGAGTGCGAATAAGTTCCGGCTGATGAGACATGCCGGAAATTGTCTAGACCGACACCAAAAAACGGATTGTCGGCGAGCAGTGAGACACCCTCTTTGATCATGCCGGTGCGCTCATCAATTGAATTACCAGACTCGGCGCGCGTGTCGCCTGTGACCATGAATTCAAGAAATTCTGTGACACGTGTGACGATGGCGCCCTCAGTGTCAAAGGTCTGTTCAATCCGTTCAGAGACGAGCACATTGGATTGCGCGAAGAGCATCAATGCAACCCCGACCGCAACCAGCAACGGCGTTGCCATGATCGCGCGGGCAATGACCCGGCCTCGCCACAGCCTAAAGGCCCACACGCTGCCAACCAGCACAACCAACGCACCGAGCAGCGCGGTGCGCGACCCGCTGTTCATCGCCGCGAACAACAACACCGGGACAAGTACAGCCCAAAACAACGTGAGCCACCTAGAACCATTCAACGACACGCTGAGCAAACACAGCGACAAACCCATCACACAAGCCGCGCCAAACTTATTTTGGTTGGCTAGCGTGCTTGCAATACGCTCCCCACCCTCTCGCACATCGGCATCCGCCACGTCCGAGAGACTTAATTCAGTGAACGTGATGCCATAGGCCAATGCGACGGCAATGCCATACAACATGAGCAAAAGTGACACCGACCGCTGCCACACGATGACTTGTTGCACGCAAAACACCAACACGATCACTTGCAGCATGGTCACCAATTTGAATACCGCGTCCCAGTGGTCCACCGCGAAAAAGCTCGGCAAAATCGAAAACACAATCCACGCAGCCAAGAGGCCCACTTCTCGCCCAAAATAGAGTGAGCGATTACCCAGCACAGTAACCGCGAGCACTGCGGCCACGAAGCCTGCACCGACCGCGAGGTTGAGCAAATTGCCGCCTGGCAGCTCCGCCAACAGCATGATCGAGCAAATCAGCGCAGCGAGGCCAAACGAAGCCACTGTCGACGGGTGCGTGTTGTAACCGCGGAGGTGTGCCATGTGTCAGGAATCCTGCTGGGACGGCGTAAACTGAGTGCCAGTTGCGATCAGGCATCACTGCATTGCATGCTTGCATGACAAGGTTGCAACGCTGTGGCTAAGACCCATCGAAACACAATATTCATACCACACAGCATAGTGGCCACACGGGGACAGTGGCACTAAGCGCGTTGACGCTGCCCACGCAACTTGGCAACCAAGTCGGAGCGCAAGTTAGACAGCTCCTCGCTAGAGGACACATGGTAGATGTGGGGGTTGACCAACCGCAGCACCCCGGGGTCGAGACACTCTATATCGGCAATTCGGCGTTCCCGCATCACAGCAAGGGGCTCGGGCTCAAGTAACCGCTTGCCATCCCCGTACACCGGAGCGTGTAAATCCTCGACGCGCGAGATATCTCCAGCCTTGAGCACGCGTGATTTACTCACATCGACTGGATGAAAGACGGTGTTGTCAGCGGTGATATCAAATTTCTCACCGGCTGTGGACACCAGGTCCACGGCCGCATTGCCGCGGCGGTCGTACAAACGACGCACAGACTTCTTGCCAGGATTAGGTGTTTTTGAGGCGGAATCGGAGAGCTTCATCGCCGGCTGCCAAGCGTCGCCGTCGTCGACAGAGACCAGTTTGTATACGCCGCCCAACGATGAATCACCTTCTGATGTGATCATTCGGGTGCCAACACCAAAACTCAAACGTTTGACCAGATGGTCCGCGTCGACGCCGTAGCGCGAGGCTTCCTGCTGGATTTGCGTGATGATTTGCCAGATCGCGAGTTCGTCGAGATTGTTTGACAGTGCAATGCCGGCATCACTGAAACCCGCGTTGTCGAGCATCTTGGCCGCCTGGATACTCAGGAACGCCAAATCACCCGAGTCGAGCCGCACCCCCAGCGGTTTGTGACCCCGGCGTTTGAGCTCCTCAAACACCTTGATGGCGTTGGGCACGCCAGAATTGAGGGTGTCCACCGTGTCCACCAACAACAGGCATTGGTCGGGATAGCTACGTGCGTAGGCGCGAAACGCCTCAATCTCTGGCATGCCGAGCGCCATGAAGACTTGAACCATGCTGTGCGCGTGGGTGCCGCGAGGCTGAACGCCAAAATATTGGCTAATGCCAACGTTCGAGGTGAAATCTGCACCGCCAATCAGCGCCGCGCGTGAGCCGGCGTTTGCGCCAAAATCATGACCCCGCCGCATACCGAAATCCAACATCAGCTGAGAACGGCCTGCGTGCCGGATTCGAGCGGCACGAGTTGCGATAAGTGTTTGATAATTAAGCATTGCCAGCAACGCTGTCTCAAGCAGCTGCGCCACAACCATAGGACCACTAACAATAGTCAGCGGCGTATTGGGGTGGACCACACGCCCTTCAGGGATGGCTTTGATGTGCAGCTGTTCAAAACTGAAGCTGGATTCCAGAAACGCTAAATAATCATTTGAAAACAGCAAGTTGCCAAGCGGATCACGCATTTCACGAAGACTATCGAGCACAGTGCTGTTGAACGTCGCGCTGGCCATCCAGTCAAGTAACCAGCCCATACCAGCGTTGACACAGAATCCGGCCTGATGATTGCCATAGTCTGGGTTACTGCGGAAGAAATGGTCGAACTGCACCTGACGTTCGGCCAAGCCTTCGCGGAAATACACCTGGCCCATGGTGAGTTGGTAGAGGTCTGTGAAAAGTATGCTTTGTGAAACGGTCACAGCGAATAGTCTCGGACTGCCTTGGCATGGAGCCAAAAACGCTAGCACATGGTTGAGCCGTGTGCGTCGCACAACACTGCAACACCCAGCAGCTAAGGGATTGCGGGCAGCACTCAGCGTACAAGTTTTATGAGCGAACAGAGTTTTTTCGTGGACACTGAGACAGTTTTAAGTCATTCACCTACACCGCGTGGCCACAATGGCTTTCTGCGCTCGATTCGCCAGTTGTCCATACTCTCGCGGGGATGGAAGATCGCCATCATTGGCAGCATCGATGCGTCCTGCGTGTTCACGGCTCTGTGGCTCGCCCTGAGCTTGCGCCTGAATCGCCTAGTCAATCCCGACATCCACCTCATTCAGGTCTTTGCAGCGGTCGCAATTTTGACAGTGTGTGCCAATTTGGCCTTTGGGCTGTACCGGGCTGTCATCAGGCGCGCAGGCGACACGCTGCAGTTCAGACTGCTGCGTGCAGCCGCGATCTCCGGCATTTTTGTCATCATTGTTGACTACTTTGACTACGGCGCCAGCATGCCGAGATCAACGTTCGTCATCTACGCCTTCATTCTCTTCGTGTTCACAACGGTCACGCGCACCGCCTGGAAAGCCCTGACACCGCTCCTCGAGTCGATGGATGCAATGACGCGGGTCGCCATTTACGGCGCGGGCTCTGCTGGCCAACAACTGCTGGAAGTGCTGCGCCAGAACAGCGCGTACAAGCCAGTTGCCTTCATAGACACCGCCGCCACGCTGCAAGGTATTGAGATTTCAGGGCTGCGCGTCTTCTCACCAGATGAACTGAAGAAGCTTGAAGCAACAGATTCAACCAAACCGCTTGAGGTACTGCTAGCGATCCCGTCGGCATCAGCCGACCAAAGCCAATCATTGATTAGGAAACTGACCGATGCAGGCCACCAAGTCAAAACCGTTCCAGGCCTCGACGAACTGCTGCTCGGCAAGCACATTGGGCAGCTGACTGACGTGCAGCCTAACGATGTCTTGAGCCGCCAATCAGTGGCACCAGACTTCAACTTAATGCGCCAGTTCATAGCGGGCAAAACCGTTTTGATCACCGGTGCTGGCGGCTCCATTGGCTCAGAGATTTGCCGCCAGTTACTCCCTCTTCAGCCTCAGCGCCTTGTAATACTCGACAGCAGCGAGCCCGCGCTCTACCAAATTGACCAGTCTCTGACTGCGAACCAGTCAAGTGTGAAAATTGACACGGTTCTTGGGTCTGTCCTCGACCAAAAATTAGTCGACGATCTCTTTTCTTCACGCCACGTCGACGTTGTCTTTCACGCAGCCGCGTACAAGCACGTGCCACTCGTTGAGTCGAACCCACTCGAAGGTGCACGAGTTAACATCCTCGGAACCCGCAACGTCGCCGAATCTGCCAGACAGCACAACGTGAGCAATTTTGTGTTGGTGTCGACGGACAAAGCCGTGCGCCCCACCAATGTCATGGGGGCAACCAAGCGCGCAGCTGAAACCATCATCCAAGACATGCAGACACGCTCTGAGAAGACCCGTTTCTCGATGGTGCGCTTTGGCAACGTGCTCGGTTCGTCAGGTTCGGTGGTGCCAAAATTCTTGAAGCAAATTGA
>CALAMQ010000102.1 GCA_937925815.1 uncultured Granulosicoccaceae bacterium
CTTCATTAGACCGTAAGCTGATCGAGCGATACTGCGAGATAGGTTTGCTGCTTGAACCCAATGACATCGAGCTAAGCACGCGGTTAGCGGATGTTGGCAGGCTGGAGCTAGCGCGAGCCCAATCATCCGGGAACGCATCAATGGAAGTCGTAGCGTTGGAAAAAATTAGACAGGACGCTACAACGAAGCTCGACCCTCTACAAATTACAGCTATCACCACCCGAGCGCGCCAGCTCGCTAGTCAGTACAAGTACAGGCTAGCTATCAGTCTAATGAAGCAAACCGTGGGGCTTGAAGCGTCAAGAATCGACTCTGAAGCAGAACTAGTGGCTAGAGGATATATAGCGACCTGGACCGGCGAGAGCGGTGATGTCGCATCTGCCTTCGAGTTGTTTAAGGCGCTGTTGCCTGATTTGGAACGTGTACTCGGAGCTGATCACCCAAGTACCCTGGGAACGCGTCACAACATCGCTAGCTGGACCGGCGAGAGCGGTGATGTCGCATCTGCCAACGAGTTGTTTAAAGCGCTGTTGCCTGATTTGGAGCGTGTACTCGGAGTTGATCACCCAAGTACCCTGACAACGCGTAACAACATCGCAAAATTTACCGCCGAGAGCGGTGATGTCGCATCTGCTATCGAGTTTTTTAAGGTGCTATTGACTGATCTGGAGCGCGTTCTCGGAGTCGATCACCCTGACACACTCAAAACTCGAGAGCTGACGGCGAGATTGGATGGAGCAGGCAACTAGAGCGGCGTTTCAGGGCATAGCAAGTTCTGTCTTCTAAAGATAACATTGCTATTTAACATAAGATACATTATGCGCATATGTGCTGTCAGTCCAATTTAGTAATGTCCGGTTTCTGCAAAGTTGAAATGTCCGCTTTGGCCTGAGTTTAGCCGTCCAGAACGGCTCTCGGAACCGATGCAGACAACGACATGAACCCAACGGACACCCTGACTATGAGTCGTCGAGAAGTTGATCGACTGAAAGTTATCGAGCGTGTGCTCAATCGGCGATTGAGCCAGACCGAGGCCGCCGAGCAACTGGGTGTGTCTGCACGTCAGATGCGGCGTTTGGTGAAAGCGTATTTGAACGATGGAACTGAGGCACTGGTATCCAGAAAACGCGGCAAGCGCAGCAACAACGCCTACAGCAATGGTTTCAAGGATCTGGTGATCAGACTTGTGACGGCTCACTACGCGGACTTCGGGCCGACTCTTGCCGCTGAGAAGCTCCTGGAGCGCCACGAGATCACTGTCAGCCGCGAGACGCTTCGTGGCTGGATGTCCGATGCGGGTCTTTGGAAAACGCGTCAGAAGCGCGCGCAGCGCGCCTACCAGCCAAGATACCGTCGCGAGCGCCACGGCGAGCTGATCCAGATCGACGGCTCAGAACACTACTGGTTCGAGGACCGAGCACCCAAGTGCACCTTGCTCGTCTACGTCGACGACGCCACGGGCAAGCTCATGGAGCTGCGGTTCACCGAGACCGAGAGCACCTTCGATTACTTCCACAGCACCAAGCGATACCTCAAACGTCACGGCAAGCCGGTCGCGTTTTACAGCGACAAACACTCGGTGTTCCGCGTGAACCAGAAAGACGCTACCAGCGGCAATGGACTCACTCAATTCGGCCGTGCGCTGCACGACCTCAACATCGACATCATTTATGCCCACAGCTCTCAAGCCAAAGGCCGCGTCGAGCGCATGAACCTGACGCTGCAAGACCGCCTGGTCAAGGAGCTGAGACTCGCTGGCATCAGCGACATCGAAACCGCCAACGACTTCTTGCCAAAGTACGTTGAAACGTTCAATCGCAAATTTGGCAAAGCGCCACTGGTCGACACCGACATGCACCGGCCACTGACCGAGCTGGACGACCTCGAGGAGACACTGTGCCACCAGGAGCAACGCACCGTCACTAATAACCTGACAGTGCAGTACGACAAGGTGCTGTATTTGCTCGAAGACAACCGGTTCACACGCACACTGCGACGCAAAAAGGCCACGGTGTTCGACTACCCGGACGGCACTATCTCAATCAAGTTTGAAGGGCGATCACTACCCTACTCGACCTTCGACAAGATCAGGCATGTAAAACAGGCTGACATCGTCGACAACAAGCGCCTGGGTGCGGCGCTCGCGTTCGTGCAGGAAAAGCAGAAGGAGATGAACACCGAGCGGAGCAAGAAGGCCCCAGCTCGGCGCGGGCAGCTGCGGTTGCACAAGCAAGCAAACAGGCCTGCGAATCCAGTGATGGGAGACTAGTTCAGCTCAATGGATCGTTGCCCACATCCAAGCGTGGAAAATCGGTAACGGTACTGTCATTCATGGTGGTGTTTCCTTCGGTTGTTTGGTTTTTTTCAACTTTCACTGAACCGGAGCCACTGCCTCTTGTCTGATATCAAGCGAACAGGCTCACACGCAAAATTTTCGACGCACTCGGTATTAGAATTGCTAAAATGAATCTGCACAGACACCACAGCGAAAAATGCCAGTGGTATCCGGGCCGTCCACCGACAGATGATTACGTCCTTTGATAAGTGCTGCCATTTTCACAAAACGCCGAGAGATCTGCACTGCGCTAGCGGTGACTGTGCTCGCCTGCACGTTGTTTGCTATTGTGGTTCCAGTCGTTCAGTTGTTGGGCGGTGGCGTTGAGTGCCCGATGCACACAGCTGTTGATTCAGACTCGGTACCCCATTCCCTATCGGCGGGCGACACGGCGAACCTTTCTCACGCACCAATGGCGCACGGTGGTTCGCTCTGTGATCACAATGTTCTACCGAGCCAATCGCTCATCAGCATGCTGTTCTTCACGGTACTGGTGTTTGTAGTTGTACTGCACCGTTTGGCTCTGCTAGGCCGCGCATCACCGAAACACAATTTATACCCCCGGTCACTGACAGGCTCACCCTTCAACGGTAATCTGAGAAGCCATCTCGGATTACGTCGTCTCCACGTCTGATCTCCGCCTACTCCAATCGCGAACTGCGCTCTGACGCCGCTGATTGACAGCGGGCGTCTGGCGCATGTCTTTCATCGGCTGCGATTGTCGCAGTCATTGTTGATCAGACCTGGATAAACATGACCCATTCACCGTCGCGATGCACTGGCATCGCACTGCGTGCGCTCGTGGGTGTCGCTGCGTTCGCTGCGGCCACATCCGCATCGCAGGCAGCACCTACTCCAATCAACCTGCCGCAAGCAGTACAAATCGTACTGGCCAACGACCTGACGCTCGAGTCCCTGCGTAAGCAAGCCCAGGCGGCTGCCGCATCTGCGAGAACCGCGGGAATACTCCCGCCGCCGAAGCTCGATTTCAAGTTGGCCAATGTCCCCACCAATGATTGGGCTTTTGACCGCGAGCCCATGACCCAACTCGGGGTCAGTTACCTGCAGCCACTCCCCCCGAGCGGACTGCTAGATGCGATGGAAGCGCGACGACTTCGAAGCGCTGACATCTTAAACGCGCGTGCGGCCTTGAGGCTGATCGAGCTGAGACGGTCGGTGCAATCTGCCTGGATCAACGCCTGGGAAGCTGTGAACAAACACCAGATATTCAGCTCGCATCGCGCCCATCTGGAACAACTGCTCGCCGCCGCTGAGAGCAAATACCGTGCGGGGGTTCGACGCAGCTCCCAGCAAGATGTGCTGAGCCTGCGAACAGCGATATCAGGCTTGGAACTTCAGATCGACTCGTCGAACACTGCGCTGATCACTGCTCGCGAGTCGCTGCGAGAATGGATGTCCGGGGATGAACTCCAGGGACTGGACTTTGTGGCTCCCAGCGCGGGTCATTCAACCGATCGCCCCCTTGAACCGGACCTGTCACGCCACCCTGCCGTTGAGGTGAAACGGGCCGAAGTGGCTCAGGCCGAGGCCGACAGAGAGATCGCCGTTGCTCAGAATCGGGCCGCCAGGTCGGTCAGCTTCAGCTACGCCTACCGGGCCGACAGCGAAGCGGGGGTGACCCGAAGCGACCTGTTTTCAGTGGGCTTCAGCGTGGAGCTTCCGAGTCTGCGGCCTGCGGCACGGCGCCACCGACTAGAAGCCGCATCGAACGCGCTGGCCGCGAGCATGCTGTCAAGCGAGCAACTAAGACTCGCGATGCTCAGTGATCACAAGAGCCTGGTTGAGATCAATTACGCGATCACCGAACAAATTGACACGCTGACGAAGGAAGTCCTGCCGCAGATACGCCAACAAACCGATTCCCTGCGCGGCGCATACGCCGGGGGCGAAGCCGGTTTCGCGCAAGTGCAACGCGCCCAGTTCGCACTGATGGAGCATGAAATATCTCTGCTCGCTTTGCAGAGCCGGCAGTATCACAACAATGTCACTCTCGAGTACATCGCGGGTACCAGCCCGGAACGCACTAGGACAACACCATGAAATCCCTGACCAAAGCCGTCTTCTTGTTGCTATGTGTCGTCTCGGGTGCAGCCACCCTAGGACTGAGCTTGTCTGCAGGGCCACACATCGTGACCGCGATCAAAGACTGGAAGACCATGCTCGGACCCGACACCGGTGCCATGACCGATACCACCGATTCCGGCGCATCCCGAGAGCCCCTCTATTGGGTGGCTCCAATGGATCCGAAATACCGTCGCGACAAGCCCGGCAAGTCCCCGATGGGTATGGATTTGGTGCCCGTCTACGATGACGGCGGCGACGCACCGGCTGGTACGGTGAAGATCAGCCCGGAGGTGATCAATAACCTCGGCGTTCGCACCGCAGCGGTCGAGCTCGCCCGGATGAACGACGAAGTTGGGGCCACAGGCATCGTCGGATTCGACATGACCCAACACCACGCCGTACATGCACGGGTTTCCGGCTGGATCACCCGCCTGAACGCCCAGTCCGATGGTGATCGCATCAAGCGCTATGACCGTTTGTACGACATCCACTCGCCGGAGTTGATCGCCGCGCAGGAAGAGATGCTGGTGGCTCTCAATGCAAACGATGTTCGACTGGTCGAAGCCAGCGTGGACAAGTTGCGAAATCTTGGCGTGAGCCAGGGTTCGATCAAGCGCATTCGCGAAAACCGGAAAGTGATCAACAACATCACGGTTTACGCCCCAGTCGAAGGCGTCGTCGGCTCGCTCGCAGTCGGTGAAGGTGCCTATGTCACGCCCGGCACCCGCTTGATGACGCTTACGGGTATGGACCCTGTGTGGGTGGAAACTGAAGTCTTTGAGAGCCAGCTTGGAAAAGTCAAGCTTGGATCCGAAGTGCTAATCACAACTCCGTCTTTGCCCGGACAGAGCTGGCTGGGAAAGGTCGATTATCTCTACCCAGAACTCGATGCTACGACGCGGACGGCGAAGCTTCGAGTAGTTGTCGAGAACCCCCATGAAGAGCTTCTGCCGCAAATGTACGTTCGGGCCAAGATCGATGCGACAGCAGAGCACGAGACGCTGTCCATTCACCGAGAAGCATTGATCAGCACCGGTTCGATGGACCGGGTCGTTCTGGTCACAGGCAGCGGACAATACAAGTCCATTAAGGTCGAACCCGGTCGGAGAAGTCGAGATCGCATTGAGATCCTTAAGGGCCTAACAGAGGGCGACGAGGTGGTCGTCTCCGCACAGTTCCTGATCGATTCCGAGTCGAGCATCAGTTCTGATTTCATGCGTATGGAACCGATGGCCGAGCAACCCGAGACAGCATGGGCCACCGGCACAGTCCTCGAGGTCTACGCCGACGAGTCCATTGCGCTTATTCAGCACGATCCAGTCACCGAGTGGCAATGGCCCGCCATGGAGATGGAATTCAGCTACGGCGACAACTTGCCTGTGGAGTCTTTCACCAGTGAATCGGTGAGATTCAACATGCGAAAACTCGAATCCGGTGCGATTCAGATTGAGGCCATCGAGTCGGCAGGGAGTGATCGGCAATGATCGCGCGCATCATCCACCACGCGATCAACAACCGGTTTATGGTCGTGCTGCTGAGTGCCATGCTGGTTGGCTGGGGCTTATGGGCGGTCAAGCAGACGCCGATCGACGCCCTGCCCGACTTGTCTGATGTACAGGTTATCGTCAAGACCAGCTACCCCGGCCAGGCCCCGCAAGTTGTCGAAGATCAGGTGACTTACCCCCTGACGACCGCGATGCTGTCAGTGCCGGGGGCCATCAATGTGCGCGGCTATTCCTTCTTTGGCGACAGCTACGTTTACATCATCTTTGACGAAAGCACGGACCTCTATTGGGCGCGCTCGCGCGTGCTGGAATACCTCAGTCAGGTCGCGCCGAAACTCCCCTCGGGCGCCAATCCTCAACTTGGCCCGGACGCCACAGGGGTCGGCTGGGTTTATCAATACGCCCTTTCGGATCCCACCGGCAAACATGATCTGGCGCAGCTCCGGAGCATTCAGGACTGGTTCCTCAAATACGAGCTTCAGAGTGTCGCTGGCGTTTCGGAAGTCGCCACCGTCGGCGGCATGGTCAAGCAATATCAGGTGGTCGTCGATCCCGATCAATTGCGCGCCTTCGACATGCCCATCGATCGCATCCGCACAGCGATCCGACAGGCCAACCAGGAGATTGGCGCTTCGGTGATCGAGATGGCCGAAGCCGAATACATGGTGCGGATCACCGGTTATCTGGACAGCATCGAGACGCTCGAAAACGTGCCATTGGGCAAAACCATGAACGGGACGCCTCTGTTGCTGCGCGATGTCGCACGGGTTCAGCTAGGGCCCCAAATGCGGCGTGGTGTAGCCGAGCTCAATGGCGAAGGAGAAGTCGTCAGTGGCGTGATCGTGATGCGCTTTGGAGAGAACGCGCAGGCAGTCATCTCCAGGGTCGAGCAACGACTTGCGGAACTCAAGTCCGGCCTGCCGGACGGCGTAGAGCTGACAACCGTCTACGATCGCTCACAACTGATCAAGTCGGCCGTGGACAACCTCTATTGGAAGTTGCTCGAAGAGTTTGGGATCGTCGCCCTGGTCTGCGCGGTGTTCTTGTTTCACCTGCGCTCGTCGCTGGTGGCAATACTCTCGCTGCCGGTCGGGATCCTTACCGCCTACGTGATCATGAATATACAAGGTGTCAGCGCAAACATCATGTCGCTGGGTGGAATCGCCATCGCGATCGGTGCCATGGTCGACGGCGCTATCGTGATGATCGAGAATTTGCACAAGCACATGGAGCGAACACCACTTACTGCCAAGAATCGCTGGCAAGTCGTCGCTCGCTCGGCGAGCGAGGTCGGGCCGGCTCTGTTTTTCTCGCTCCTCATTATTACGATGAGCTTTCTGCCGGTGTTCACACTGGAAGCGCAGGAAGGCCGGATGTTCTCGCCCCTCGCCTACACCAAGACTTATGCGATGGCGGCGTCCGCTGTTCTGGCGATCACGCTGGTGCCTGTGTTGATGGGCTACTTTGTCCGAGGACGGGTGCTTCCTGAACACCGAAACCCCGTAAATCGCCTACTGCACGCCGTGTACATGCCTGTTCTGCGGGCCACACTGCGGGCCCCTTGGCTGGCTCTTTCTATCGCTGCCGTGATCACGGTCGCTGGATTGCTGCCGGTCCGTCAGATCGGCAGTGAATTCATTCCGCCGCTCGATGAAGGCGACCTGATGTATATGCCAACCACTTACCCGGGCATATCAATCGGGAAAGCGCGAGAGCTGCTGCAGCAAACAAACAAATTGATCAAGACGGTCCCCGAGGTCGAGACCGTGCTCGGGAAGGTCGGTCGGGCCGACTCCGCAACTGACCCCGCACCATTGACGATGATCGAATCCGTCATTCAGCTGAAAGATCGATCGGAATGGCGACCAGGTGTCACGACAGAGTCGCTCAAGGACGAGTTGAACCAGATTGTCCGGGTGCCTGGTCTGACCAACGCGTGGGTCATGCCGATCAAAACGCGGATCGACATGCTGGCGACCGGCATCAAGACCCCAGTCGGCATCAAGGTATCGGGTCCGGATCTGGGAAAAATCGAGGACATTGGCCGAGACCTGGAAAGCATCCTGAAGTCAGTTCCCGGTACAGCCTCGGTGTACAGCGATCGCGTCGCCGGAGGACGGTATATAAAGGTTGACATCGATCGGGAAAAGGCTGCCCGGTACGGTCTCAACATCTCACATGTACAACGCTTGGTAGCCACAGCGGTCGGAGGCGCGACCGTGACCCAATCCGTTGAGGGACTGGAGAGATATCCTGTCAACATTCGCTACCCCCAGGACTACCGGAGTTCGCTCGACAGTTTGCGCGAACTGCCAATCATAACGCCAGGCGGACAGCGTGTCGCGCTGGCAGATGTCGCAGAGCTAGCGATCGAGGACGGTCCACCAGGTATCAAGAGCGAGAACGCCCGATTGAACGGCTGGACCCTGGTCGACATTGAGGGTGTGGATCTCGGAAGCTATGTCGCGAACGCGCAGAAGATCGTTGCCGAACAGCTCGAGCTGCCTGGCGGCTACGCCATCAAGTGGTCTGGACAGTACGAGTACATGCTGCGCGCGAAGGATCGTCTCAAGTACGTCATCCCGCTGACAATCGCCATCATTGTCATCCTACTCTATATGAACTTCAGGCGCATGGGAGAGGTATTGATCATCCTTGCCACTTTGCCGATGGCAGGCGTGGGTGGCGTACTGTTGATATCGGGTCTTGGTTACAACTACTCGATTGCGGTAGGTGTTGGCTTCATTGCGCTGGCAGGCGTGGCCGTCGAAATTGGCATCATCATGCTGGTCTACCTCAACCAGGCCTACTCCGCGATGCTCGACGACGCAAACACGCAGTCCAAAAGGCCACTACTCCCCGATCTCACAAAGGCCGTACTCGATGGTGCGGGCATGCGAGTGCGTCCCGTGATGATGACAGCTGCCGCGATCATCGCTGGACTGATTCCCATTATGACCGGTCACGGTACTGGGTCAGAGGTCATGCAACGGATCGCGGCGCCCATGCTCGGCGGCATGATCAGCGCGACTTTGCTGACCTTGCTGGTCGTACCAGCAGTGTTCTTTATCTGGAAGCGAATGGAAATTCGTCACTGGCAACCCAGCCGGATCAATACCGGCACCACCGAAGTGATGGTCACACCCGACTAATCACTAATTAAAATCAGGAAAAAACTATGAAACCCAAATACCTACTCGCCTTGCTTTGCACGTCCGTATTTTATGCAAACACTGCCACTGCAGCTGCAGCTGATGTCGTCAGACTCAGCAAGGGTGATCAACTGGTTGCAACTTCGAACGCAATCGTCACCGCAGACAAAAAGCTTCCTTGGATCACTGGTAAGGTAGTACGAATCAGCGTCAAGCGAATGTCCGTTACTATCGCTCATGGAGAAATCAGCAACCTTTCCATGCCAGCGATGACAATGGGATTCAAGGCAACGGATTCCGACACACTCGATATGCTTGAAGTGGGTGATGAGATTGAATTCCAGGCTGACGATGATAACGGGACGTTGATCTTGGTAGCTGTTAAAGAACCTTCCGCTTAGCCTGCGGTTCACCCAGCTTTTTCTGTATCTTCAGATGGCGCAACGCGGGGTTGCGCCATCTCTCAATTACCCGACGTTAGGCTTCCCGTGAGAGAACCCAAATATGGACACAGTGTTTTTTGGGGGTCGGGCGCGGCTAGCCAGGCTTAAGCCGGACACATAAACCAGCATCCAGTCGTCAAATCTTTAGTGGTCCACATTTCTCTGCGCCTGTATCGATTGAATGTCTTCCGGCCATGTCGACCGAATGAACGCCAGGACGGCCCAGATTGCGTCGTCATCCAGTTGGTTGGCGAACGGTGGCATGCCTGACCGCATGTCATCAAATCCCATCCGCGACATCACGGCAGCGCCTCCGTATTTCGTGTAGTTGAACAAGTAGGCATTGTCGTGATGCCAAGTGTGCCCGGATTCGTCGTGCGGCGGCGCAGGCAGGCTGCCATCAGCGTTGCGAACGCGCCAGTTCGGGTGCCCTTCAAGCTTTGCGCCGTGACAGACAGCACAGTTCGTGGCATACAGTGATGCGCCGTACCAAATATCCAAACCATCGAATTCGTGATCTGCCAGTGCTGGCAAAAGAGAAGTCAGCGCAACGAGCCAAGCGGTCACAAGCGCGTTGGATACAATAGGTTTCATTACGATCTCAGCTTCCTTGTTGACTCAGCAATCGCCCGTATGAATCCAATCACTTCACAGTCGACAAGTCAGTCAATATGGGGCAATCCGGTCTGCTGTCGCCGTGACAGGCCTCGACAAGACCAGAGAGCGTGGAGTGCATGGCTTGCAATTGCTCTATTTTTTGCTCAATCGCATGCAGATGCTCCTCGGCCACGGCCTTCACATGGGCGCTCTCTCGGGATTGATCCTCGTAGAGCCCGAGTAAAGTTCGGCAGTCTTCGATCGAGAAGCCGAGAGTCCGTGCGCGAGCGAGGAATACTAGTTTGTGCACGTCAGCGTCCGTGAATCGCCGATAGCCATTGGTGCTGCGTACTGGTTTGACCAGCCCAATGTCTTCGTAGTACCGAATGGTCTTGGGTGGAAGGCCCGAGCGGCTAGCGACATCGCCGATATTCATCCCTAGGCACCCTCCCTTGTCATGCTGTTGTTTGTGGCTGCAATGTGGCGCAGGCGCAAGGCGTTACTTAACACGGATACCGATGACAGCGCCATGGCACCCGCTGCGAACATCGGTGAAAGCAAGACTCCAAACAACGGGTAGAGGACCCCCGCTGCCACGGGAATTAACGCTACGTTGTAACCAAACGCCCATACTAAATTCTGCCGAATGTTGGCCATGGTGGCGGATGAAACACGGTGTGCCGTGAGCACACGAGCTGGATCACCGGACATCAGCACGACGTCTGCTGATTCGACAGCCACGTCGGTGCCGGTACCCAGTGCGACACCGACGTCCGCGTGCGCGAGCGCTGGTGCGTCATTGATTCCGTCACCGACAAAGGCGACCTTGTGGTGTCTGTTCTGCAGTGATGTGATGGCATCAACCTTACCGCCTGGCATCACCTCTGCAATCACGCTAGGGATTCCAAGCGTTTGCGCGATCGCGTGTGCCGTATTGTGGTTGTCACCCGTGATCAGAGCGGTTTCGATGCCTCGCTCGTGCAATGCGGCGATGGTGATTGCAGCACTCGGCTTCACAGAGTCTGCAACGGCGAGCAACGCAGCCAGCACCCCATCAATTGCGATGTAAAGCACGGTCTTGCCTTTGGCAGATAACTGATCTTCCGTGGCCTGAGTCGACTCAAGGCCAATACCGCGCTCGTTCATCAGTCGTTTGGAACCCAGCACCACCTGCTTGTTGTCCACGATGCCGGAGACACCGAGACCTGTGTGCGAAGAGAAGTGCTCGACGGCATGCAGCTCGAGGCGCTGATGTCCTGCGCTGTTTCGAATGGCTAAGGCCAAGGGGTGTTCTGAATGCGATTCGACTGATGCGGCAAGCGCGATGACATGGGCCTCTGCGAATCCGGGTGAGACCTGCACATCAGTCACGGTAGGTTGGCCGTGCGTCAATGTGCCGGTTTTGTCAAAGGCCACGACATCGGCTTCTGCCAGACGTTGCAGTGCGTCACCTTTTCGGAACAGAACGCCCAATTCGGCGGCACGTCCGCTGCCAACCAATATGGACGTCGGCGTGGCGAGTCCCATGGCGCATGGGCAGGCAATGATCAATACCGACACGCCGGCCACGAGCGCGTGCGAAAAACCATTCTCGGTCAAAAATAACCAAACACCCACCGTCAACAGGGCTGCTGCGAGCACGGCAGGGACAAACCAGGCCGTTACGCGATCAATCAGACCCTGCATCGGCAGTTTGGCGCCCTGCGCATCCTGAACCAAACGGATGATGTGCGAGAGCGTGGAGTCGGCTCCAACGCCGGTAACACTCAGGGTCAGAGCGCCCGCCCCATTGAGAGTACCGCCTGTGATTGTGGCGCCTTGCGCTTTGAGAACAGGATGTGGTTCGCCAGTAAGCATGCTTTCGTCGACGTAGCTTTCGCCGTCCATCACGACTGCGTCAACCGGAATGCGCTCACCAGGGCGCACCAGGATCATGTCGTCTGCAACCAAGGTCTCCACGTCTACATCGATCACGTCTATCCCGGACAGACGGTGCGCAATGTGTTCCTGCATGCCCATCAATGCCTCAATGGCAGCGCCTGTTCGGCCCCGCGCTCGCGTCTCTAGCCAGCGACCAACGAGAATCAGCAGCACGATAACGGCCGCTGCCTCGAAATACACGGCCTGTGTATTCGCTGGCAGCAGCGTGGGTAAGAACAAGGCGACGACCGAAAAAGCCCACGCAGCGCCCGCTCCCAGGGCCACCAGACTGTTCATGTCGGGTGCCGTACGGATCAAAGCCGAGAGCCCCCGCGTGAAAAATTGGCGCCCTGGAAAAACCAAAACCAGTGTTGTGAGCACAAACTGGATGGCCCAACTCTGCAGTTGACCCAACGAACCGTCTATGAACGAGCGGAAACCGGGCAGCAGGTGACCGCCCATTTCCAGTACAACTACCGGTAATGTGAGCACACCGGCAAACAGCACATCAGAGCTAAGCTTGTGGGAATCAGCGGCAAAACGGTCAGCTTGGCTAATGTCGTTGCGGTGGTGTAAGACGCGGGCTGGGTATCCGGCGTTTGCGACAGCGGCTACCAGACTTGGCAGCTCGGATGTGCCGTCAAGCAGTTGCACAGTCGCTTCGTTGGTGGCGAGGTTGACCGACGCGCTGATCACACCCGGCACCTTTGCAAGTGCCGCTTCAGCGCGTGCAACACACGCGGCACAACTCAATGCAGTCAGCGAGAGCTCAATCTGGCGTTGCGACGGTGGGTAACCCGCGGCGGTTAAGGCTCTGGAAGCGTTTACTAGGGCGCTCTCTGAGGTCAACGCCAGCTTGGCCGTCTCCGAGGCCAGGTTGACTGATGCGGCCTGTACGCCCTCGACACCGTTGAGCAGGCGCTCAACCCGGTCAACGCAACCGGCGCATGACATGCCTTGGATGCTGAGTTGTTTGTCGAGAGGAAGGTCCATGAGAGCACACCGAAGTATTCTGATCACCGTTATAGTGCTTCCAGCTACTGGAAGCTCAAGGTGTAAGTCTCATATTTCATGTGCACGAACGGTAACGGCCCGCACGGAGTCGTCTCTAAACTCTATTTGTGCATTCCGCAACGCACATTTACTTGACCTTCCAGCAGGTGGAATCACTAGGCTTCCGGAATTCAAGCGCTTGATTGCTCTCACACACGGAAGGCACCGAATCCATGAAGCGGCGGACGACACCACTCTACAAAAAACCCGCGACGTGGCTTGGCGGCCTGATTGGTTGCGCTGTGCTGGTCATCTTGTGGGTAGCACAGCCCACGGCTCCACGCGCCGGTGGCGAACTCGTTGACGTGCGTGAACCGGATCTGTACTCAGATCGTGCACTCGCCGGGCGTCAAGCGTTTAACGCGAACTGTGCGGTGTGCCACGGCACCAATGCAGCAGGGCAAGACGGTGTAGCGCCTCCTCTGATACACCGCATTTACGAGCCTGGTCACCACGGTGACGCAAGTTTCTTGCGTGCGGTCACCAACGGCGTTCGTGCCCACCATTGGCCATTTGGTGATATGCCCGCTATCCGAGGACTCAACCGAGAGGACGTCATGCTGATCACGGCATACATCCGCGAATTGCAACACGAAAATGGCATTTTTTAACAAAGGAGTTTCAACGATGCAAACCCTAGTTGGAGCAGTGTTGTTGTCTGTGTCATGGCTTGTTCACGCCCACTCGCCAATCACGTCCACGTCCCCTGAAAAGGACGCACTGGTGGACACTACACCCAAAACGGTCACACTGAATTTCAAAAATAAATTTAGGTTGACGCGGGTCACTTCTACACACGGTAGTCATGACTCTGTGTATTTGGATACCAGTCACTTAACCGATTTCGCCAAGACATTCGAGTTGCCGTTGGTATCAATGGGTGCAGGGCAGTACCGTATTGAGTGGCGCGGACTTGGAAGCGACGGACATGTTCAGAGCGGCGAGTTCAGTTTCACTGTGAAATGATATGAACGTTACGCTCGGATTGATTACTTCACCGGCAATTTGGTTACTGTATGTGGTTGTTGTGCTCACTGTGGGCACGACGCTTTGCCAGCTGCTGTTCAGAGTTGATGTATCAACTCCCGCTGTTGCAGCGGGTTCTATTATTGGCGTTATGTTGTCAGCATTTGTGTTTGCCTTGGATGCCGTGTTTCTCACAGGTTCGTGGGCGGGGATAATAGAACATGACATGTTGGCGCTTCTTTGGCAAAGCCAGAACGGGGACACCTTATCTTACCGTGCTGTCGGATTTGCTCTTGTCGGTGTGGGTTGTCTGACTGGAAGGGTTGGCCGAGCGATTGCGTTGCTGGGTGCGGCATTGATTTTATGGTCCTTCGCACAGCGTGGCCACATCGCAGACAAAGACAGTCTGTTGCTTGTAATACTTCTGTTGCTCCACCTTAGTGTCGCGTGCATTTGGTTGGGCATACTGCTGCCACTTCGCCAGTTGACAATACACGACAGCGCAATGGGCGCAGACTTGGGCGAGCGCTTTGCGCAACTTGCGATATGGGCCGTGCCCGCACTTGTGGCCGCAGGGCTGGTCATGTCCATCCAGCTACTGGGCTCGCTCTCGGACCTAGTCGGGACCGAGTATGGACGGATGTTGCTCCTCAAGGTGATTGCAGTAGGCGTATTGCTGGGTTTGGCGGCATTGAACAAACAGTTACTGGTTCCAATGCTGCGAAATGGTGATACGGGCGCAAGAGATCGTCTTGTCAAATCCATCACAGCAGAGGCCGTTGTGGGATTGGCAATTCTCTGGGCTACCGCTTTACTGACAACGCGTTATGCACTACCTATGTAGTGCTACCAGCAACTCTGTGCTCTCGAGTTCAGCAGCCTGAGTTCCAGAGAAGTCGTTGCACTCGGCCTCTTCCGACTGATGATGGTTGGTGCTAGCCACCAAGGGTTCCACCTGTCGATGGCCTCTGGCATCAGACCGCAATCCCGCTTTTACAAAGCTCTGAGGTTGATCTTTTAAAAAAAAAGGAGCGGCAAATTAACCTCTAGTGAAGCCCGACCGAACCATCCGATGAGACTTCTTGATGATCCAATCACCGCGTGTTGCCTTTGCACTCACACTGACTGTCCCACTTGCCCTGCTGGGTTATGGCTATTACCTCGAATACGTTGAGTACCTTATCCCCTGCAATCTGTGTAAGTTGCAGCGCGTTGCGTTCATGGCAGTTGCAGCCTTTGGTTTAATCGGCTTGCTGCACAACTCCCGCGGCACGGTTTCACGCGTGTACCATGTACTCGCGTCATTGGCAGCGACGGTCGGCGCAGTGATTGCGTGGCGACAAGTGTGGCTGCAAGGTCTGCCGCCTGAGGAGGTACCTGAGTGCAGCCCCGGGCTGGAATTCATGCTTGAAACCACACCGTGGTTGCAAGTGTTTCAAGAGGTGCTGATCGGCAGCGGAAGCTGTGCCGAGATTGATTGGATCTTCGCCGGGTTATCGATCGCCGGCTGGGCACTGGTTTGGTTTGCTGCGCTGGCCATTGGCAGTGTGATCATGGCTATGCGCGGATACAGAGCTGGTTAGCATTTGGTTGCCGATCTGAGACTGATTCCGTTGTTGGTTCATTGAGCAGCTGCATCAGTGGCTCTGACGGGCAACAACGGACATCTCTACTTTGCTGGCTGTAGGACATCTCTAACCTGCTTTGACATCGACTGTCATTCCAATTTAGTAATGTCCCATTTCAGCCAGTTAGAAATGTCCTCTTTGGCACACGGAACGCCATATTTGCGCTACATCTGAGCCTTCATGATCTCATAGTTTGATTTGGCCATCTTTGTATTTGGGTGATCGCTGCCAACAGAGTTTTCAAGAATTGTGATTGCCTCAATATACAGCGCCTCTGCATCACTGTAGCGGCCTTGGGATTCATACAACAACGCCAGGTTGTTCAGACTGTCAGCAACGTCTGGGTTCGCGTCACCAAGCTGCTTGCGCTTGATCGCCAGTGACTCGTCGATCAGCGGTTCGGCCTCACTGTAGCGACCTTGCGCTATATACACAGCCGCCAGGTTGTTCAGACTGTCGGCAACGTCTGGGTGCGCGTCACCAAGCTGCTTGCGCCTAACCGCGAGCGCTTCATCGAGAAGCGGTTCGGCCTCACTGTAGCGACCTTGGGCTTGATACAACTCCGCCAAATCATTCAGGCTCGTGGCAACGTCTGGGTGCTCGCCACCAAGCTCATTCCGCGTGATCTCCAATGATCTTTTAAACAGCGGTTCGGCCTTACCGTAGCGGCCTTGTGTTCGATACAGCGCCGCCAAGTTGTTCAGGCTCGTGGCAAAGTGTGGGTGCTCGCCACCAAGCTTCTCCCGCCTGATGGCCAGTGATCTTTCAAACAGTGGCTCAGCCTCTCCGTATCGACCTTGCGCTTGATACAATTTCGCCAAGTCGTCCAGGCTCATAGCAACGTCTGGGTGCTTGTCACCGAGCTGCTTGAGCCTGATCGCCAATGAAATTTCTAATTGCGGCCCGGCCTCGCTGTAGCGACCTTGGGCTAGGTACAAAGCCGCCAGATTTTGCAGGCTCGTGGCAACGTCTGGGTGCTCGTCGCCGCCCTGCTTGAGCCTGATCTGCAGTGACTCTTTAAGCAGTGGCTCAGCCTCGCTATACCGCCCCATTAGTTTGTATTGTGATCCCAGTCGGTCTAAGTACAAAGGATTTCTGTCATCTAGTGCCGAGGCTTGCTTGTACTGTAACAGTGCATCGCTATAGCGGATTTGATCTTTGTACAAGCTCGCGGCTTCTAATTTGATAAGTGCTGCTTGAGCAGCTAATTTGTTGGAAATCTCTACTAAGTCGCGTGGAGCGTCACCTGATGACTGCTCCATTCTTACTATCAACTGCTCCAGCCCATCTGTTTCCAACGCAGGCAGCGCTGATATAGACCTATCCGCAAATGACAAACCGAGAAAATTTTCTACAACTCCTTTAATAGCCCAGATAACATTACTAACCGCCAGATCTCTAAAAACTGGAACAACGGCGACAATGATCACGATGACCGCACCGAGACTCGCAGCAAAAAACATTGTTAAAAAGCTGTTTGGATTTACAATAAAACCTAACAATAAGC